>CAJFNZ010000095.1 GCA_904395905.1 uncultured Oscillospiraceae bacterium
CGGCGGCATGGAGCTGGACACCACCCAGGGCAAGTACGCCGGCTACCAGGAGGCCGCCGCCTACGTGGGCGAGCAGGCCGGCAAGACCGTGACCACCCTGGACTGCGTCTACACCAACTCCTTCTCCGCCACGGACCTGGGCATTGAGTTCGCCAACGCCATGATGGACCAGGGCGCCGACGTGTTCTTCGGCGACGCCTCCGCCGTGGACTCCGGCGCGCGCCAGGCCATCGATACGGCCAACACCGCCAACGGTGCGGTGACGGTGTACGACATCGCCCAGCCCTCGGATCTGCTGGGGCAGAACGAGTGCATCATCGGCAGCCAGGTGACCGACAACGCCTCCCTGGTCCGCCTGTGCATGGAGGCCGTGGAGAACGGCACCTTCGGCGGCGAGGTGATTTACGGCACCCTCCAGAACGGCGTCCTCAGCGCCGGCGCCCTGAGCGACCTGGTGCCCGCCGACGTGCAGGAGCAGTACCTGGCCTACATCGACCAGATGGTCGAAGGCACGTTCATGCAGTAACTTCGGGAGACTTCGCCCCGGGGGCCGCAGCGCCGCCCCCGGGGCGCTTTTTCCCTCGGCGCTGCGACGGAAAAGGAGATGCCGCTGGATATGGAACCCTTCTATGAAACCCTGCTCCGGGAGGCCCGGGCTCTGGAACCGGCCATGCGCGCCCGGCGGCGGGACTTCCACACCTATGCCGAGCCGGGCTGGTGCGAGTTTCGCACCGCCTCCCGCATCGCCCGGGAGCTGACGGACCTGGGCTACCGGGTCCTGGTGGGCCGGGACGTCTGCCTGGAGGAAGCCCGCATGGGCCTGCCGTCCCCCGAGACGCTGGAGCGCCAGTACCGCCGGGCCCTGGACCAGGGGGCCGAGCCGGCCTTCGCCGAGCCGATGCGCGGCGGCTTCACCGGCGTGGCGGCCCTCCTGGACTGCGGCGAGGGGCCGGTGGTGGCCATGCGGTTCGACATCGACGCCCTGGCCGTCCGGGAGGCGGAGGGCGACGGCCACCGGCCCAGCCGGGAGGGCTTCTGCTCGGTCAACGACGGCGTCATGCACGCCTGCGGCCACGACGGCCACGCCGCCGTCGGCCTGGCGGTTGCTCGGCTGCTCATGGCCCGCCGGGCGGCCCTGCGGGGCCGCATCAAGCTGATTTTCCAGCCGGCAGAGGAGGGTGTGCGGGGGGCTGCGTCCATTGCGGCCCGCGGCCTCCTCGACGATGTGGATTACATCCTGGCGGGCCACATGGGCGACAGCGCCGGGACCGACGCCCAAATCGGCTTCCCCACGGACGCCACCCTGGCCACCACGAAGCTGGACGTCTGCTTCCGCGGGCAGGCGGCCCACGCCGGCCTCGCGCCGGAGGCGGGGCGCAACGCGCTGCTGGCCGCGGCCACGGCGGTGCTGAACCTCCACGCCATCCCCCGGAGCGGCCGGGGCGACAGCCGGGTGAACGTGGGGAGCCTCCGGGCCGGCGGCGGCCGCAACGTCGTCTGCGAGCGGGCCGCGATGGAGCTGGAGGTCCGCGGGGCCACCACCGAGGTCAACGACTATCTGGAGGCCTACGCCCGGCGGGTGGTCCGGGGGGCCGCGGCCATGCACGGCTGCGACTGCGAGGTGACCGTCGCGGGGGCCGCCGGCTCCCTGGAGAGCGACCCGGCGCTGCGCCGCCGCGCCGAGGCGGTGGCGCGGGATTGCCTGGGCCTGCGGGTCCGGGAGACGACCTTCGGCGCCAGCGAGGACTACGCCGCCCTGGTGGAGCGGGTCCGCGGCCGCGGCGGGCGCGGTCTGTTTTTCACGGCGCTCACCCCCTGCGCCGGCCCGCTCCACAGCCCGGCCTTCGACTTCCGGGAGGAGGCGCTGCCCAACGCCGCGGCGCTGTTCTGCGCCCTGGCGTACAGCCTCCAGCGGGAGGGGCCGGTGTGACGGGCCGGCCGGCCGGCTTTACAGGGGCGGGCGCGGAAATTTTACCGAAACTTTACAAAGAAAACCGTGGAAACTGCCAGCGGGATGTAGTATGATATGAGAAAATCCAGTTGCTATGCCCGGACGGGCCGGGGCGGCGGCTGGGGAGAAGGAGAGACGCCTATGTCATCGGATGCAGACAAGTCCGTGGTCAGGGATTACAGCTACACCCAAAACCGGGAGCTGAGCTGGCTGCGGTTCAACCGCCGGGTCCTGGAGGAGGCAGCCGACCAGTCGGTGCCGCTGATGGAGCGGCTGAAGTTCATCTCCATCTTCACCAGCAACCTGGATGAGTTCTTCATGGTCCGGGTGGGCAGCCTCTTCGACCTGTCCACCATGTCCCCGGACGAGATTGACAACAAGTGCAACCTGACGCCGGGGCAGCAGCTGGAGCGGATCTACGAGGTCATCCCCGAGCTGGTGGAGCTGAAGGACCAGCTGTTCGCCACCGTCAGCCGCCAGCTGGAGCAGCTGGACATCTGCGATTTGAGCCGGGTGGAGCCCAAGGCCGACGAGCGGAAGTTCATCGGCCAGTATTTCAAGGCCAAGATCCTGCCGATTCTCTCGCCGCAGATTGTGGACAGCCACCACCCGTTCCCCCATCTGGCCAACAAGGCGCTGTACGTGGCCGCGCTGCTGGTGGACAAGAAGGAGAACCAGTCCCTGGGCCTGATTCCCGTGCCCGACGCCCTGCCGCCCTTCATCACCCTGCCCGACCACCCCACCCACTTCATCCGCATGGAGGACATCCTGCTCTCCCATGCCTCCAGCCTGTTCGGCAGCTACCGGGTGGTCAGCTGCTGCGTCATCTCCGTGACCCGGAACGCCGACATCAGCTACGACGAGGAGAAGTTCGATGACACCGACAGCGACTTCCGCAACCGCATGAGCAAGCTCCTCAAGAAGCGCTCCCACCTGGCCATTGTCCGGCTGGAAATCGGCGGCACCGCCGAGGGGGACTTCCTGAAGCTGCTCAAGCGGCGCATCGCCGTGGAGGACCATCAGATCTACTTCGACCGGGCCCCGCTGAACCTCAAATACGTCTACGCCCTGGAGCGCGCCCTGCCCCAGGAGATGGTCAAGCCCATCCAGTTCGAGCCCTACGTCCCCCGCTGGCCCGAGGACCTGGACCCGAAAAAGAGCATGATTGAGCAGATCCGCAAGCGGGACCGGATGCTCTTCTTCCCCTTCGACAAGGTGGATCCCTTCCTCCACCTGCTCAGCGAGGCCGCCGAGCGGGAGGACGTGGTCTCGATTAAAATCACCATCTACCGCCTGGCCTCCTCGTCGAAAATCGCCCACGTCCTCTGCCGGGCCGCCGAGAACGGCAAGGAGGTCACGGTCCTCATGGAGCTGCGGGCCCGGTTCGACGAGGCCAACAACATCTCCTGGTCCCGCCTGCTGGAGGACGCCGGCTGCCGCGTCATCTACGGCGTGGAGGACTTCAAGTGCCACAGCAAGATCTGCCTCATCACCCTGCGGGAGGGGGAGCAGCTCCACTACATCACCCAGATTGGCACCGGCAACTACAACGAGAAGACCAACACCCAGTACACCGACCTGAGCCTCATGACCGCCGCCGAGGACATCGGCACCGACGGCACGGTGTTCTTCCAGAATATGCTGGTGGGCAACCTGGAGGGGGCGTACGACCAGCTGCTGGTGGCCCCGGTGGGCATCAAGAAAAACCTCCTGCGGTACATCGACCGGGAGATTGCCAAGGGCCACGACGGCTACATCTGCATCAAGGCCAACTCCATGACCGAGCGGGAGGTCATCGACAAGCTGGCCGAGGCCTCCTGCGCCGGGGTGCAGATCCAGCTGATTCTCCGGGGCATCTGCTGCCTGCGGCCGGGGATCCCGGGGAAGACCGAGAACATCCACGTGACGAGCATCGTCGGCCGGTACCTGGAGCACGCCCGGATCTACTGCTTCGGCCGCGGGGCCGACGCCCGGCTGTTCATCGCCTCGGCCGACCTGATGACCCGCAACCTGAACCGCCGGGTGGAGATTGCCTGCCCGGTGCGGGACCCGGAGCTGTGCCAGATGCTTCTGACCATCCTCCACACGGAGCTGGCCGACAACGTCAAGGCCAGCAGCCTCCAGCCGGACGGCACATACTTCCGGAAGCACAGCGCCACGTCCCACGTGGACAGCCAGGAGTACTTCATGGAGACCTCCCTGCACAAGCCGGAGCCTCCCGAGCCGGAGGCGCCCCCGGCGCCGCCGGAGAGCGGCGGCCTCCTGGGCGGCCTGCGGCGGCTGTTCCGCCGGAAACCCTGAAACAACCGACCCGCCCCAGGCCCGTTTCCGGGCCTGGGGCGGGTTCGTCTGTTCGGATTATTTGGCGGCGTACTGGGCCAGGGACGCCGAGAGCAGCTGCCGCAGCTGCTCCCGCACCGACGCGGGGAAGAGGATCTCCGCCTTGTCGCCGAAGCTGGCCATCCAGCCCAGGAACACCGGCGACACCGCAATCTCGAAGGTGCAGGTGAAAAAATCGGGCCCGTCGGGCGCGAGGATGGCGTCCCGGCCGAACCGGTCCACCACCACGCCGGCCAGGGACTGGTGGAACCGCATCCGCACCCGCTGCACCGCCCCGCCGTACATGGAGAAGACCGAGCGGGAGTAGGCGGCCGGGTCCAGGCGGCGGCTCGCCTCCGTGACGGCCCGGGGCTCGCCGGTGGCGGTGATGTGGGACATCTTGTCCACCCGGTAGTGGGTCAGGCCGTGGCGGGCGGAGTCGGCCACCAGGTAGTAGTTCTCGTTGCTCCAGATCAGGGCGTAGGGGCTGGCCTCGTAGGTGCGGTCCCGGTAGTGCTTTTTCCGGTCCGCGCCCCACTCAAAGTAGCGGAAGGTGATGCGGCTGTTGGAGGCGATGGCCTCGTGGATGGCGTCCACGTTGTAGTAGATGCTCTCGTTCATGGTCTTGACCCGGCCCGAGACGACCACCTGCCGGCGCAGGCGGCCGGCCTCGTGGATGCTGGTCAGCCGCTCCAGCTTGGAAATCAGCTCCAGGGACTTCCGCTCCGTCAGGAACCGGGAGGACTGCACCGCGTCCACCAGCAGCTTCAGCTCCGGGAGCGAGAAGGCGCGGGAGGCCAGGAAGTACCCGCCGCCCCGGCCCCGCCGGGTCAGGATGTCCATGCCGTAGGCCCGCAGGCAGGCCAAGTCGCTGTAAATGCTCTTCCGCTCGGCGCGGATGCCGCGGAGGCGCAGGTGTTGCAGAATCCGCTCCAGGGGCAGGGGATGGTTTTCGTCGCTCTCTGTCTCCAGCAGGTCTTTGATGAGCAGCAGCTTCAGTTTTTGTCCTTCCGAACGAGCCATATTGGCACCTCCTCTTCGCGCACCCGGCAGGGCGGTGGCTGGAACGTTGCCCCGTCCAATCCGGGGCGGCAAGGGCGTTGTTGCCGCGCACATGCGGCGGCAGGGACCCTCCGCTTGAGCCGCGGCAGCTGTGCGCTGTTTGCTGACTGAAAAAGGCTGAAATCTTATGCCTGTCTCCCGCGCCGCGCACGCGCGGCGGTAAAGGCCCTCCATCCGAGCCACAGCAGCTGTGTATTGTTGATAAAAATTATACCATAAATTGTCGGAAAAGAAAAGAACGCTGGTATCCCCGCGGAAAATATGGTATGATATCCAAAAAGAAGGCGGTGATTTTGTGCTGTATGTCGGATGCCACCTGTCGTCGGCCAAGGGGTTTGCGGCCATGGGCCGCACGGCGCTGGACCTGGGGGCCAACACCTTTCAGTTTTTCACCCGGAATCCCCGGGGCAGCCGGGCCAAGGCCCTGGACCCGGACGACGTGGCGGCGCTGAACCGCCTGGCCCGGGCCCACGGCTTCGGCCCGCTGATTGCCCACGCGCCCTACACCCTCAACCCCTGCTCCCAGGAGGCGCGGGTCCGGGAGTTCGCCCGGGAGACCATGGAGAGCGATTTGCAGCGGCTGGAGCTGGTGGACGGGTGCCTGTACAACTTCCACCCCGGCAGCCACGGCGGCAAGGGCGTCGAGGCGGGCATCGCCGAGATTGCCGAGACGCTGAACGCCGTCATGGCCCCGGGCCAGCGGACGACGGTGCTCCTGGAGACCATGGCCGGCAAGGGCAGCGAGGTGGGCGGCCGCTTTGAGGAGCTGCGGGAGATCCTCGACCGGGCCGCCGTTCCGGAGCGGCTGGGCGTCTGCCTGGACACCTGCCACGTCTCCGACGCCGGCTACGACATCGCCGCCGATTTGGACGGCGTGCTGACGGCGTTTGACCGGGTCATCGGCCTGGGGCGGCTCCGGGCGCTGCACCTGAACGACAGCCGCAACCCGCCCGGCAGCCGGAAGGACCGCCACGCCTGCCTGGGCGAGGGCGCCCTGGGGCAGGAGGTCTTCCGGCGCATCGTCCGCCATCCGGCCCTGGCGGGGCTGCCGATGGTCCTGGAGACGCCCAACGACCTGGCCGGCTACGGCCGGGAAATCGCCTGGCTCCGGGCAAACTGTGGAGAATCCGAGAATTTCCCGCCGGCCGCCTTGACGCATCGGGGGGACTATGATACCTTAACGGTAGAAGACTGTTGAGAGGAGCGCTGCCCATGGCCAAAACGCCCGACCGCCGGGACCTGCACCGGGTCCTGAAGACCATCTCAGTGATGCTGACGCTGCTGGTGGTGGTGCTCCTCTTTGCCCTGATGGACGGCCTGGGCAGCGCCCTGTCGGCCCTGCTGGACATCTGCTCCACCATCGCCTACGGCGTCCTGTTCGCCTACCTGCTCAATCCCTTCGTCCGCTTCGTGGACCGGCGGCTGGTGCCCGTGCTCCAGCGGAAGATGAAGACGGCCCAAGCGGCCCGGCGCGCCAGCCGGGTGGTGGGCGTGGTGTTTGCCTTCCTGGTGGCCGGCCTGGTGTTCTATCTGCTGCTGGCCGCCATCCTGCCGCAGCTGGGCCGCAGCATCGCAGGTATCGTCAACAGCCTGCCGGCCTATTACCGCAGCGCCGAGCGGTGGGTGCTGCAGCAGCTGGAGGACAACCCGGAGATCCTGGACTACGCCAACATCATCCTCAACCGGGTGTACGTCTATCTGGAGAATTTCCTGGAGAACGACCTCCTCGGCAGCATCCAGACCATCGCCCGGCAGCTGACCACCTCGGTCTACTCCCTGGTGGTGGGCCTGGTGAATATGTTCATCGGCCTGGTGCTGTCCATCTATATTCTCATGTCCAAGGACCAGCTGCTGGCCCAGGCCAAGAAGCTGCTGGTGGCGCTCTGCCGCCCGGAGACCGCCGACCGGCTGATGGACCAGGGGCGGCAAATCGATCAGATTTTCAACGGCTTCGTCATCGGCAAGCTGCTCGATTCGCTGATTATCGGCGTCCTCTGCTACATCGGCGTGCTGATTATGGGCGCGCCGTACAGCGTGCTGATTGCAACGGTCATCGGCGTCACCAACCTGATTCCCTATTTCGGCCCCTTCCTGGGGACGATTCCCTGCGCGCTGCTGATTCTCCTGGATAACCCGCTGACGTGCGTCTACTTCGTCATCTTCATCGTGGTGCTCCAGCAGGTGGACAGCAACCTCATCAGCCCCCGGATTATGAGCAGCAGCCTGGGCATCTCGGGCTTCTGGATTCTCGTGTCCATCACCCTGGGCGGCGGCCTCTTCGGCATTGTGGGAATGGTCATCGGCGTGCCGGTGTTCGCCGTCCTCTACATGATGGTGGGGGATTGGATCAACCGGACCCTCCGCCGCCGGGGGCGGCCCATTGCCACCGCGCGCTATCAGACCATCCGCCGGGTGGCCGACCTGGACCCGCCGCCGGAGCCGCCGGCCGAGGCCCGGGAGACTTCACAGGAAAAAGAGGAGTAAGACCATGGCAACTTTGCGTGTGAACCTCGGGAAGCGGAGCTACGACATCGTCAACGAGCCCGGGGCCCTGGCCCGGTGCGGCCAGCTGGCCGCGCCGCTGCTCCGGGGGAAGAAGACCTTCGTCGTCACCGACGCCCATGTGGCCCCCCGGTACGGGGAGACGGTGCTCGAGAGCCTCCGTCAGGCGGGGCTGGAGCCGAAGCTGCTGACCGTCCCCGCCGGGGAGGCCAGCAAGTCCCCGGAGATGCTTGCCCGCCTCTGGGAGCAGATGGCCGCCGGCGGCGTCACCCGGTCCGACAGCGTCGTGGCCCTGGGCGGCGGCGTGGTGGGGGACCTGGCCGGCTTTGCCGCGGCCACCATCCTCCGGGGGGTGGACTTCGTCCAGATTCCCACCACCCTCCTGGCTCAGGTGGACTCCTCGGTGGGGGGCAAGGTGGCGGTGGACCTCCTGGCCGGCAAGAACCTGGCCGGGAGCTTCTACCAGCCCCGCCTGGTCGTCATGGACCCCGACGTCCTGGAGAGCCTGCCCGACCGGGTCTTCTCCGACGGCATGGCCGAGGTCATCAAATACGGCTGCATCTGGGACGAGGCCCTCTTTGCCCGGCTGGAGGCCCTGGGCAGCCGCCGGGCCGTCATGGCCGAGATTGCGGAGATTACGACCGCCTGCTGCGACATCAAGCGCCAGGTGGTGGAGCAGGACGAGCATGACACCGGCCTGCGGTTGCTGCTGAACTTCGGCCACACCTTCGGCCACGTCTACGAGCAGGCGTACCACTATGAGACGTACACCCACGGCGAGGCCGTGGCCGCCGGCATGGTGGCCGCCGCCCGGCTGGGGGAGGAGACGGGCCGCACCGAGGCCGGCACGGCCGCGCGGATTGCCGCGCTGCTGGAGCGGTTCCGGCTGCCCACGGAGATTGCCGCATCGGCCGAGGACTGCCGCCGGGCCATGAACCTGGACAAAAAGAGCTTGGGCGGAGACATCCGCTTCGTGTTCCTCCCGCGCATCGGCCGCGCCGAGGCGGTCCGGCTGCCCAAGTCGGACCTCTTCGGCCGGCTGTGAGGAGGCCGCCGATGGAACTGCTGCTGACCCCCGCCCGGCTGCGGGGGACCGTGACGCCGCCGCCCTCCAAGTCCCAGGTCCACCGGCTGCTGCTGGCCGCGGCCCTGGGGGAGGGGGAGGCCCATGTGGGCCCGGTGGCCCTGTCCCAGGACATCGAGGCCACCGTCCGCTGCCTGGAGGCCCTGGGGGCCTCCTTCCGCCCCGAGGGGGACGGCCTGCGGGTGCGGGGCCTCTTCGCCGGCGGCCGGCCGGCCGCTTCGGAGCTGCCCCGGCTGGACTGCGGGGAGTCGGGCTCCACGCTGCGCTTTTTGATTCCCGTGGCCCTGGCCGTGGCCGGGGGCGGCGTCTTCACCGGCCGGGGACGGCTGCTGGAGCGGCCCCAGGGGCCCTACGAGGAGCTGTTTGCCGAAAAGGGCGTCGCCTGGCACCGCCGGGGGGATGCCCTCATCGTCTCCGGCCGGCTGGAGCCGGGGATCTACCGGCTGCCGGGGGACGTCTCCAGCCAGTTTTTCACGGGCCTTCTCTACGCCCTGCCGCTGCTGCCCGGGCCCTCCCGGCTGGAGAGCCGGACGGCCATGGAGTCGGCGGCCTATCTGACGATGACGCTGGAGGCCCTGGCGGCCGCCGGGGTCCCGGTGACGGCCGGGACCGTGGACGGCCTGGCCGCCTACGCCATCCCCGGCGGCGGCCGCTATCGGCTGACGGACGGGGCGGTGGAGGCCGACTGGTCCCAGGCGGCCTTTTTCCTGACGGCCCGGCTCCTGGGGAACCCGGTGGAGGTCACGGGCCTCCGGGCGGACTCCAGCCAGGGGGACCGGGTCATGGCCGCGTTCTGCCGGCAGCTGGCCGGGCCGGGGGACCTGGCCCTGGACGTGCGGGAGTGCCCCGACCTGGTGCCGGCCCTGGCCCTGGGGGCCGCCCTGCGGGACGGCCGGACCACGGCCCTGACCGGCGCGGCCCGGCTGCGGCTCAAGGAGAGCGACCGCCTGGCGGCCATCGCCGACGTGCTCGGCGCCCTGGGCGCCCGGGTGGAGGAGGGGCCGGACTTCCTGCGGATTCAGGGCGTGGCCGCCCTGGACGGCGGGACGGTGTCCAGCCACAACGACCACCGGATTGCGATGATGGCCGCCGTGGCCGCCACCCGGGCCCGGGGGCCGGTGCGCATCCGGGGCGCGGAGGCCGTGGCCAAGTCCTATCCGGATTTCTGGCAGGTCTACGAGGCCCTGGGGGGCCGATTGCAGGAGGTTTGAGATGCGATATACGATTTTCGGCGAGTCCCACGGCCCGGCCGTCGGCGTGGTGCTGGAGGGGCTGCCCGCGGGACTGACGCTGGACATGGCCGCGGTGGAGCGGGACATGGCCCGCCGCGCCCCGGGGAAGAGCCCGCTGTCCACGGCCCGGAAGGAGGCCGACCGGGTGGAGATCCTCTCGGGGCTGTACCGGGGGAAGACCTGCGGCACGCCGCTGTGCGCGGTGATTGCCAACACCGACACCCACTCGGGGGACTATCAGAACGACCTGCCCCGGCCGGGCCACGCCGACTACGCCGGCTTCGTCCGGTACGGCGGGCACAACGACTACCGGGGCGGCGGCCACTTCTCCGGGCGGCTGACGGCCCCGCTGGTCTTTGCCGGGGCCGTGGCCAAGCAGATCCTCGCGGAGCGGGGCGTCAGCGTGGGGGCGCACATCGCCTCCATCGCCGGCATCGAGGACACGCCCTTCGACGGCATCCACGAGGACCGCGCCCTCTTCGAGGCCCTGGCGGCCAAGCCCTTCCCGACCCTCTCCGACGAGGCCGGGGAGCGGATGCGCAAGGCCATCTACGAGGCCAAGGAGCAGCTGGACTCGGTGGGCGGGACGATTCAGTGCTGCGCCGTGGGGCTGCCGGCCGGGCTGGGAAGCCCCGACTTCGGATGCAACGTGGAGGGCATCCTCTCCCAGCACCTGTTCGCCGTGCCGGCGGTGAAGGCCGTGGCCTTCGGCGACGGGTTCGGCTTCGCCGGCCTCCGGGGCAGCGAGGCCAACGACCCCATCGTCCTGGAGGACGGGCGGATCCGCACGGCCACCAACCGCACCGGCGGCGTCAACGGCGGCATCACCAACGGGATGCCCATCCTCTTCACGGTGGCCCTGCGGCCCACGGCGTCCATCTCCCGGCCCCAGCGGACGGTGTCCCTCTCCCGGATGGAGCCGGACACCCTGGTGGTCCGCGGCCGGCACGACCCGTGCATCGTCCACCGGGCGGTGCCGGTCATCGAGGCCGCCTGCGCCCTGGGCCTGTGTGAACTTTGGAACGTGTGAGGGAGGACAATCCATGGAGGAACTGAACGCGCTGCGGGAACAGATTGACGGCCTGGACCGGCAGCTGGCGGCGCTCTTTGAGGAGCGGATGGAGGTCTGCCGCCGGGTGGGGGCGTACAAGGCGGCCCACGGCCTGCCGGTGCTGGACGCCCGGCGGGAGCGGGAGGTGCTGGCGTCCAAGCCGGCGCTGCTGCGCGACAAGAGCCTGACGCCGGAGCTGCTGGCGTTTTTTGAGGCGGTGATGGCCGCCAGCCGTCAGCTCCAGGAGCGGCGGACGGCCGAGGCCGACCCGGCCCGGCAGCAGGAACTGGCGGCCTACGAGGCGATGGTCGCCTGGCAGGGGCAGCCCCTGGCCCAGGAGCGGGTCCTCTACCAGGGCCAGCCGGGGGCCTACTGCGAGGAGGCCGCCATGGCCTTCTTCGGCGCGGACTGCGATCGGATGAACCTGAAGACCTGGGACGGCGTCTTCCGGGGGGTCAAGGAGGGCTTCGGCGACTTCGGCGTCGTGCCCATCGAGAACAGCTCCACCGGCTCCATCAACGACGTCTTCGACCTGCTGGGGAAGTTCGGCTGCTACATCGTCGGCGAGGTCATCGTGCCGGTGGTCCACTGCCTGGTGGCCCTGCCCGGGGCCAACATGGACACCGTCACCGACGTCTACTCCCACGAGCAGGGCTTCCGCCAGTGCCGGCCCTTCCTGGCCCAGTACAAGAAGTGGGCCTGCCACGAGATGGTCAACACGGCCCTGGCGGCCAAGTTCGTGGCCGAGTCCGGCGATTTGTCCAAGGCGGCCATCGCCAGCCGCCGGGCGGCCCAGCTCTACAACCTGGAGGTTCTCCAGACGAGAATCAACGAGAACCGCCACAACTACACCCGATTCATCGTCGTGGCCGCCGAGCCCCGGTTCCCGGCCGACGCCGACAAAATCAGCGTCCGCTTCACCGTGCCCCACCGGGAGGGAAGCCTCTGCCGGATGCTGCAGATCTTCGCCCGGGCCGGCTTGAACCTGGAGAAGCTGGAGTCCCGGCCGGTGCCCGAGGAGAGCTGGTCGTACAGCTTTTACGCCGACTTCACCGGCAATCTCCGCCAGGCGGACATGGACCTGGTCATCCGGGAGCTGATTGACGCCGCCAGCAGCTTCCGGGTGCTGGGCAACTACAAGGCGGCGGCCCTGTGAAGAGCATCGTACTGACGGGGATGATGGGCTCCGGCAAGACCACCTGCGGCCGGCTCCTGGCCCGGCGGCTGGGGCGGCGGCTGGCCGACACCGACCAGCTGGTCGTCGCGGACATCGGGATGCCCATCGCCGATTACTTCGCCCTCCGGGGCGAGGCGGCCTTCCGGGACGCCGAGAGCGCCGTCTGCCGCCGCCTCTCCGGCCGGGCGGATCTGGTCATCGCCACCGGCGGCGGGGCGGTCCTGCGGCCGGAGAACGTGGCGGCGCTGAAGGCGCGGGGCGTGGTGGTGTTTCTCAACCGGCCGGCGGGGGAGATCTTCGACTCCACCTCCATGGACGGCCGCCCCCTGGCCCAGGACGGCCGCGCGGCCTTCCTGGAGACCTTCGCCCGGCGGGAGCCCGTCTACCGGGCGGCGGCCGACGTGGTCGTCACGGACTTCTCGTCGCCGGAGGCCACCGCCGCGGAAATTTTGCGAGAACTGGAACGTCTGGGGGATGTGTTATGAAAAAATTCCTGATACTCAACGGCCCGAACCTGAACCTCCTGGGCAGCCGGGAGCCGGGGATCTACGGCTCCACCGGCTACGAGGCCCTCTGCGAGATGCTCCGCGCCCGGGCCGCGGAGATGGGGGCGGCGGCCGACTGCTTTCAGTCCAACCACGAGGGGGCGCTGATTGACGCCATCCACGGGGCGGCCGGGAAGTACGACGCCATCATCATGAACCCCGGGGCCTTCACCCATTACAGCTACGCCCTGCTCGACGCGCTGAAGGCCGTGGACGTGCCGTGCATCGAGGTCCACATCTCCAACGTCCACCGGCGGGAGGAATTCCGCCACACCTCGGTGACGGCGCCGGCCTGCGTGGGGCAGATCTGCGGCCTGGGGACCTACGGCTACGTGGCGGCCATGGCCTATTTCCTGGAGGCGGACCATGGCTGAGCGGTACGCGGTCATCGGCGACCCCATCGGCCACAGCCTCTCGCCGCTGCTCTACAACACCATGGCCCGGGAGCTGGGCCTGGACCTGGCCTACGGGGCCGAGCGCGTCTCGGTGGAGGGCCTCGGGCAGTGGGTGGAGCGGGTCCGCCGGGAGGGCTGGGCCGGCTTCAACGCCACCATGCCCCACAAGCTCCACCTGCGGGCGCTGGTGGACGAGGAGACCGCCCAGGCCCGGTACTTCGGGGCCGTGAACACCGTGCGCAACGACGGCGGCCGGCTCATCGGCCACAACACCGACGGCGACGGCTTCGCCCGGATGCTGGCCGAGCACGGCCGCACCTTCCGGGGGAGCCGGGTGACGGTGCTGGGGGCCGGCGGGGCGGCCGGCGCCATTGTGCGCAAGGCCTTTCAGGAGGGGGCGGCGGCGGTCACCATCTGCAACCGCACCCTGGCCCGGGCCGAGGCCCTGGCCGCCGAGGCCCCGGCCGTCGCCCGGGCCGCCGGACCGGACGGGCCGATACCGGCGGATACGGATCTGCTGATCAACACGATTCCCGCCGGCGGCGGGCCCGACGGCCGCGCCGTGGCGGGCCTGGGGCCGGACGCCCTGGTGGTGGACATCCTGTACAGCCCGCCCCGGACGCCCCTGCTGGAGGCCGCCGAGGCCCGGGGCCTGGAGGCGGTCAACGGCCTGGGGATGCTGATTCACCAGGCGATTCTGGCCCTGGAATTCTACACCCGCCGGCAGCTGCCGGCGGCGGAACTGGCCAAAACGCTGTACAAAGCGGCGGAAAGCTCCATATACTAGGGAAAACCGTCCGACACGGGAGGTGTGCTTTTATGAACCCGAAACGTCTCTATCTCTCCAACACCGACAAAAAGCTCTGCGGCGTCTGCGGCGGGCTGGGGGAGTATTTCGGCATCGATTCGACGCTGCTCCGGCTGGTCTGGGTCGTGTTCGGCCTGACCGGGGCCGGCATCCTGGCCTACTTCGCGGCGGCGCTGGTGGTGCCCAAGGCGCCGTATTGAGGATGCGTGCCCGGCTTGCGCCGGGACACTGGAACCGAGGGGAGGAAACCCGCCTATGGAACTGCTGAGCCGCCTCTTTGGCAGCGTGGACGTGGCCGCCGTCTACGGCGCGGTCCTCCGCTACGTCTTCCCAATCCTGGCGCTGATGATTCTCGTCCGCTGCGCCAAGTCCCTGCTGACCTTTGCCAAGGAGCCGGAGGTCTGGGCCTACCTGGCCCTGCCCTCCGGCGACCGCCTGCCGGTCACCCACTGGGAGAACACCGTCGGCCGGGGCCACGGCTGCGATTTGATTCTCGACTATCCCACCATCTCCCGGAGCCACGCCGTCCTCACCCGGTACGACGACGGCAGCTGGACCGTCTCCGACGTGGGCTCCAAGGGCGGCGTGGAGGTCAACGGGGAGCGGGTGGACATCTGCGCCCTGGAGTTCGGCGACACCATCAGCCTCGGCGGCGTGGCCGTCACCCTGGTGCCCTTCACCCGGGAGCAGGAGTCCGACCAGGCCGCCCGGCGCACCCGGGCCGGCCGGCAGATCCGCCCGGGGCTGACGCTGTTTTACCTGACGCTGTTCCAGATCCTCGCCGCGCTCCAGCTGCTGCTCCAGGCCGAGGCCGGGGACGTGGCCGCCGTCAGCGGCGCCTTCGCGGCCCTGATGGCCCTGGAGTGGGGCCTGTTCTGGGCCATGCGGGCCTTCCGCCGCACCGGCTACGAGGTGGAAATTCTGGCCTTTTTCCTCTCCACCCTGGGCCTGGCGGTGGTGGCCTCCTCCAACCCCGGGGAGCTGATGAAGCAGCTGCTGTGCCTGGTGCTGGGCCTGGCGGCGTTCCTGTTCATCGGCTGGTCCCTCCGGGACCTGGAGCGGGCCAAGAAGGTCCGCTACCTGGCCGCGGCCGCCGGCGTGGGCCTGCTGGTGCTGAACCTCCTGGTGGGCACCGAGCAGTACGGCGCCCGGAACTGGATCTACCTCGGGTCCATGTCCTTCCAGCCCTCGGAGCTGGTGAAGCTCTGCTTCGTCTTCGTCGGGGCCTCCACCATGGACCGGCTCCTGGCCAGGCGGAACCTCATCCTCTTCATCGGCTATTCGGCGATTCTCTGCCTCTGCCTGGCTCTGATGAACGACTTCGGCACGGCCCTGATTTTTTTCGTGGCCTTCCTCGTCATCGCCTATCTGCGCTCCGGGGACTTCGCCACGCTGGGCCTCATCTGCGCGGCCACCGGCTTTGCCGGCGTCCTGGCCCTGCGGTTCCGCCCCCACGTGCTGCGGCGGTTTTCCTCCTGGGGCCACATCTGGGAGGACCCCCTGGGGGCCGGCTACCAGCAGACCCGGGCGCTGATGTGCCTGGCCTCCGGCGGCCTGTTCGGCCTGGGGGCCGGCAACGGCCTGCTCAAATACGTCGTCGCCGCCGACACCGACCTGGTCTTCGCCTTCGTGGCCGAGGAGTGGGGGCTTTTGATTGCCTTCATGATGGTCCTGGCCATCGCCTGCCTGGCGCTGTTCGTGGTGCGCTCGGCCCCGGTGGGCCGCAGCAGCTTCTACACCATCGGCGCCTGCGCCGCCGTGGCCATGCTGATGATTCAGGTGCTGCTCAACGTCTTCGGCACGCTGGACTTCCTGCCGCTGACTGGCGTCACCTTCCCCTTCGTCTCCAACGGCGGCTCCAGCATGATTTCCTCCTGGGGCCTTCTGGCCTTCGTCAAGGGCTGTGACACCCGGCAGAACGCCAGCTTCGCCATCCGGCTGCCCGGGCGGGGCGGAGAGGAGGAACGCCTGTGAAAAAGGTTGCCAAGCGCACCGTGGCCGCCCTGGTCCTGGCGGCGGCGCTGGTGCTGGGGCTGGGCGCGTTCCTGATTCAGTACCTGATTCGCGGGGACGACTGGGCCGTTTTCCCGGGAAATCCCCACACCTACACCGGCGCGAACCTCAACAGCGGCATCCTCACCGACCGGTCCGGCACCGTCGTCCTGGACGCCACCGACGGGCGGACCTACGCCGCCGACGCCGGCGTTCGCACGGCGATGCTCCACCTGCTCGGCGACCGGGAGGGCTACATCGCCGCGCCGCTGCTGGGGCACTACGCCGACGCCCTGGTGGGCTACGACTTCCTCAGCGGCACGTACAGCCTCTCGGGCCGGGCCAGCACCGGCGTGCTGACCGTCAGCGCCCAGGTCCAGGCGACGGCCCTGGAGGCCCTGGACGGCCGCGCCGGGGCGGTGGGCGTCTACAACTATGAGACCGGCGAGATCCTCTGCGCCGTCTCCTCGCCCAGCTACGACCCGGACAACGTGCCAGACATCGCCGGCGACACCACCGGCGCCTATACGGGCGTGTACGTCAACCGGTTCTTCAACGCCACCCTGACGCCGGGCTCCATCTTCAAGATTGTCACGGCGGCGGCCGCCATCGAGACGATGCCGGACATCTGGCAGCGGACCTTCTCGTGCAGCGGCGCCTTCGATGTGGAGGGGGACACGGTCCGCTGCAACGGCGTCCACGGGACCGTGGACCTGGCCGGGGCCATGGCCCACTCCTGCAACGTGGCCTTCGGGCAGCTGGCCCTGGAGCTGGGGCCGGAGGTGCTGACGGACTACGCCGAACGGCTGGGCGTCACCTCCAGCTTCTCGGTGGACGGCTACGAGACGGCCGCCGGCCACTTCGACCTGAGCGACGCGGCGCAGGTGGACGTGGCCTGGGCCGGCATCGGCCAGTACACGGACCTGGTGAACCCCTGCGGCTACCTGCGGATGCTGGGGGCCATCGCCGCCGGCGGGCAGGGGGCGGAGCCGTACCTGATGGCCTCGGTGGACAGCCGGAAGGCCACGGCCTCCTACACGGCCCGGACGGAGCGGACCGAGGCCCTCCTGGAGCCGGAGACCTGCGAGGCCCTGGCCAATCTGCTCCACAACAACGTGGTCCGGACCTACGGCGAGGGGAACTTCCCGGGGCTCTACGTCTGCGCCAAGTCCGGCACGGCCGAGGTGGACGGGGAGATGCCCCACGCCACCTTCGCCGGATTCGTGCTGGACGAGGCGTATCCCCTGGCCTTCCTGGTCATGGTGGAAAACGCCGGCGCCGGCAGCGGTATCGGGCGCTCGGTGGCCAGCCAGGTGCTGGCGGCCTGCGTCCAGGTGCTCGACGGGGAGGCCCAGCCGTGAGCGGGCGTGGGCCGGAAGCCCGGGACGCCGCGCTGGACCTGGTCAAGGCCGGGGCCATCGTCTTCGTGCTGCTGATTCACGCCAGCAGCGGCGCCTTCTGGGAGCCCCTGGGCTCGTCCGGCTGGTATGCCGCCCTCCTCTGGAGCGGCCTGGCCCGGGGGGCGGTGCCGCTGTTCCTGATGTGCAGCGGCGCGCTGTTCCTGCCGCCGGAGCGGCCGCTGACCCTGCGGCGGCTCTACGGCCGGTACCAGGTGCGGATCCTGGCGGCGCTGATTTTCTGGGCCTGCCTCTACAAGCTGCTGGAGCTGGCCCGGAGCGGGCCCGTGGACGGCCGGGCCCTGCTGGCGGGCGTCCGGCAGCTGCTGCGGCTGGAGGATGAGGGGCACCTCTACTATCTGCGCATCATGCTGGTGTTTTACGCCTTTCTGCCGGTGGGGCGGCTGCTGGTCCGCCACGCCGCCCGGCGGCAGCTGGAGTACCTCCTGGCTCTGTGGATCCTCCTGGGCATCCTGGCCCCCACGGTGGCCGGCAACTGGCCCAACGCGCCGGTGGCCGTGCCGCCCCAGTGGCCCCTGAACACCACGTACACGGCCCTGGGCTACGGCCTGCTGGGATACTATCTGACGGCATACCCCCTCCGCCGGCCGGCCGTGGGCCTGCTGCTGTTCCTGGCGGGGGCCCTGTGGACCGTCGGGGTGACGGCGTGGGCCTCCCTGCGCCAGGGGGCGCTGTACAGCGGCTTCCTGGAGGGGAAGACCCTGGGGCCGTTCCTGATGGCCTTCGGGCTCTTCGGCCTGGCGCGCTGCTGCCGGCCCGGGCCGCGGCTCCGGCGGGCGGCGGCGACCCTGTCCCGGGCGTCCTTCTGCGTCTATCTGAGCCATATGGCCTTCCTCCACGGTTTTTTGGACCTGGGCTGGACGGTTCGGGCCTTCACGCCCTGGGCGGCCATCCCCCTGACGGCGGCCGCGGCCCTCGGGTGCAGTTTCCTGCTGTGGCAGGTGCTGCGGCGGATCCCCGTCGTGCGCAGCTATCTCATCTGAAGGGCTCGGCCCACGCGCCTTGAGGGCAAAAGAAACCCACCGGCACAGCCGGTGGGTTTCTCTCGTGGAAGAGACGAATCCAATCGATATTGTTCCAAAGCCAGACAAAACCGCCGCGCAGCGGCAGATCCAAACCGCAACCCAGCGCAGCGGTTGCGGTTTGGAAGCGAAGAAATTCCCTGTCCGGCTAAGAAGCCTCGCCGCAAGGCGGGGATTCGTGCCAAACA
>CAJFNZ010000096.1 GCA_904395905.1 uncultured Oscillospiraceae bacterium
CAAGCGCCCCGGCGACAACCTGGCCGGCGCCTGCTTCACCTCCGGCTCCGCCGGCACCATGTCCGCCGGCGACCTGCTCAAGGAGCGCTATCCCCACCTGAAGCTGGCCGTGGGCGAGGCCCTCCAGTGCCCGACGATTCTCGAGAACGGCTTCGGCGGCCACCGGATTGAGGGCATCGGCGACAAGCACATCCCCTGGATCCACAACGTCAAGAACACCGACATGGTCATCGACATCGACGACGAGGACTCCCAGCGGCTCCTGCGGCTCTTCAACACCCCCGAGGGCCAGACGTACCTCAAGGAGGAGCTGGGCCTGGACGACGGCCTCATCGAGAAGCTCACCTGGCTGGGCATCTCCGGCATCGCCAACGTCCTGTGCTGCATCAAGATGGCCAAGTACTACGAGCTGACCGAGCACGACGTGGTCGGCACCGTCCTCACCGACTCGGCCGTGATGTACGCCTCCCGGGTGCGGGAGCTCAACGACCAGTACGGCCCGTACAGCGCCCACGAGGCCGCCCTGGACCACGGCCTGCACATGCTGGGCCTCCGGACCGACAGCATGATGGAGCTGAACTACGTCCAGCGCAAACGCGTCCACAACCTCAAGTACTACACCTGGGTGGAGCAGCAGCAGATGAACGTGGAGGACCTGAACGCCCAGTGGTACGACACCGAGGGCACCTGGGACGCCGTCCACCACCAGGCTGCCGACCTGGACAACCTCATCAACGAGTTCAACGAGGCCACGGGCCTGCTCAAGGCCCTGTAAGGGAGGCGCGCCATGCAACACGTCCAGTGCGCCCGCTGCGTCCGGTGCGGCCGGGAGTACGAGGCCACTCCCGACGTCACCACCTGCCAGTGCGGCGGCATCCTCGACATCGTCTACGACTACGACTACATCCGGCGGACCTTCTCCAAGGTGAACCTGGAGGCCCGGCGGGACCACACCATGTGGCGCTACCGGGAGCTGCTGCCGGTGGAGCCGGAAACGCCCCCCACGCCCCTGCGGGTGGGCTGGAGTCCCCTCTACGAGGAGCCCCGGCTGGCCGAGCAGCTGGGCCTCGGGAAGCTCTACGTCAAGGACGACGGCCAGAACCCGACCGCGTCCCTGAAGGACCGGGCCTCGGCCATGGCCGTGGCCAAGGCCCGGGAGGCCGGCGCCCACACCATCGCCTGCTCCTCCACGGGCAACGCCGCCTCCTCCCTGGCCGGCAACGCCGCGGCGGCGGGGCTGAAGACGTACATCTTCGTCCCCTCCCGCGCGCCCAAGGGGAAGGTGGCCCAGCTGCTGACCTTCGGGGCCACGGTCATCTCCGTGGAGGGCAGCTACGAGGACACCTTTGAGCTCTCCAAGCAGGCCATCGACCGCTGGGGCTGGTACAACCGCAACGCGGCCATCAACCCCTATCTCTCCGAGGGCAAGAAGACCGTGGCCCTGGAGCTGATGGAGCAGCTGGCCTGGCAGGCGCCGGACTACGTCGCCATCTCCGTGGGCGACGGCTGCACCATTGCCGGCCTCTGGAAGGGGCTCAAGGACCTGTACGCCATCGGCTTCATCGACCGGCTGCCCCGGCTCATCTCGGTCCAGGCTGCCGGCTGCTGCCCGCTCAACCGCGCCATCGAGACCGGCGAACCCTGGCGGCCCATGGAGGAGAACACCCTGGCCGACTCCATCGCCGTGGGTGTGCCCCGGAACGCCGACAAGGCCCTGATGGCCATCCGGGAGTCCCACGGCCTGACGGTCAACGTCACCGACGAGGAGATCCTCGCGGCGCAGCAGCTGCTGGGCCGGACCTGCGGCGTCTTCGGCGAGCCGGCCGGCGTCACCGGGACCGCCGGCGTCAAAAAGCTCTGTGAGCAGGGCGTTCTGGGCCGGAACGACACGGTGGTCAGCGTCGTCACCGGCAACGGCCTCAAGGACGTGGCCAACGCCATCCGGGCCTGCGGCGAGCCCATCACCATCCCCTCGGACATGGGGCGGCTGCTGGAGGCCTTCGACCAGCGGGGGATCCGGGTCGAGTAACGTCCCGCGGCGCGGGAGGTTTTATACGGATATTGCCTTACGCAAGACGGTTTTTACAAGCCGCGCAGGCGGAGAATTGTTTCCGGCGGATGCCGGAACCGGCCTGCGCGGCCTCTTTTTTCAAAAAGCTCTGGAAAATCGGGCGGGAAATCCGTTCATACATGGAAAAGTGTGTTTGCTTTTCCCCTGGGGGTATGGTATACTTTTGTCATGGAAAAGAGAGATTTTTATTATGTGTCCCGAAAAAATGCCCTGACTTGGATCTCGGCGGTTTTGATGCTGGCCTCGGTGGCGGCCCACATCGCGCTCTACTGCGTGGGAGGCGCAGTCCACGGCGCGAGGATGTGGTTCCAGATTGTTCTCCCCAGCGCGGCGGGCATCGTGTTCATCCTGATAATTCTCATCGCCGGCGAGCGGCACTTTTACCGGACGGCCATCCCGGTGTGGATGTTTGCCGTCGCCTTTGCCCAGCGGGCCTGGCTGGCCGTGGGGGATCTGCGGCTGGTGGTGCTGCTCTGGCTGGTCTGCATCTCCCTGGCCGGATTCTACACCCGGGTCACGGCCGGCAAGGTCAAGCACTTCTGGACCCTCTGGTTCCTGACCGGCGCCCTGCTGGCGGTGTTTCTGGTGGAGCGGCGCCACGCCATTGCCGCCGCCGAGACGTGGGCCCAGTGGCTCTCCCTGCTCTACGGGGCGCTGATGGCCGCGTCGCTGCTGGCCGTCTCCCTGGCCATCCAGGTGCGGCCCGACGGCTCGGGCTACTATCCCACCTGGGGCGACCGGTCCGACGGGCGGCGGGTGCGCACGATTCCGGCCATGAGCTACGTGGTGCCCTACATCATGCCGGAGCGGGCCGCGGCCTCCAACTGGATTACCGACACCATCGATTTGACGCCCATCGAGCGCTACGTCCGGGCCAAGCGGCTGGACGGCCTCTCGGGCTTCGGCGTGACCCACGTGTTTTTGGCCGCGTACGTGCGGATTGTGGCCCAGTACCCGGCCATCAACCGGTTCTGCTCCGGCCAGCACGTCTACTCCCGCGGGCGGGACATCGAGTTCGTCATGGCCGTCAAGACGAAGATGACCACCGACGCCCCCGACACGATGATCAAGGTCCACTTCGACCCGGCCGACACCGCCGAGGACGTCTATCGGAAGCTGAGCGCGCAGATTGAGGCGGTCAAGGACGCGCCGCTGGACTCGGACTTCGACAAGACGGCCAAGGTCCTGACGTACATCCCCGGGGTGGTGCTGAAATTTGTGGTGTGGTTCCTGCGGCTGATGGACTACTTCGGCCTGATTCCACGGTTCCTGCTGGGGGTCAGCCCGTTCCACGGCTCGGTGATTCTCACCTCCATGGGCTCTCTGGGCATCCCGCCCATCGTCCACCACCTCTACGACTTCGGCAACCTGCCGGTGTTCTTCTCCCTGGGCTGCAAGTACCGCCGGAACGTGGTGGAGGACGACGGGAAGGTGACGGCCAAGAAGTTCGTGGACTTCACGGTCAACTGCGACGAGCGGATCTGCGACGGGTTCTACTTTGCCACGGGCCTCAAGTATATGCGCAAGTTCCTGGCCCATCCGGAGCGGCTGGACCAGCCGCCGGAGGTGGTCCTGGAGGACATCGACTGACGCCCGGCGCGCCGGGAACACGAAAAACAGCAGCGGAGAACGTCCCGTTTCGGGGTGTTCTCCGCTGCTTGTGTTTTCCGAAGGTCAGCCGGCGGGCGCTTCCGCCTCGGGCAGCGGAAGCCCTAAGCGGCGGTACATGGTCTTTTTCACCGCCCGGAGGATGTTCTGGTACCCGGTGCAGCGGCACAGGTGGCCCGAGAGCAGCTTGCGCAGCTCGTCGTCGCTGTACAGCTTCCCGGACTCGAGGATCTCCACCGCCGAGAGGATGACCCCCGGCGTGCAGAAGCCGCACTGGATGGCGGCCTCGTCCACGAAGGCCTGCTGGATGTCGCTCAGCTCCCCGTCGGGGCCCAGGAGGCTCTCCAGGGTGCGGATTTCCTTCCCGTCGGCCCAGACGGCCAGGTAGATGCAGGAGTTGAAGGCCTCCCCGTCGATGAGGACGGTGCAGGCGCCGCACTCGCCCACCTCGCAGCCCTTCTTCACCGACGTCAGCTCATAGGTGTTCCGGAGCATATCGGTCAGCGACGCCCGGACGTCCACCATGGTCTCCACGTCCCGGCCGTTGAGCCGGCACCGGACCAGCTTGTACTGTGCCATTACACCGCACCTCCCGCCAGTTGGATGGATTGTTCCACGGCCCGCCGGGCCAGCTCCACCGCCAGGTGCTCCCGGAAGGCCTTGGAGGCCCGCCAGCTGTCCCGGGGATGGACGTCGGCCAGCACCGACCGGGCGAACGCGTCCACGGCCTCCCGGCTGGGGGCCTTGCCCCGGAGGGCGGCCTCAGCCGTGGGGCAGCGCAGCGGAATCGGGCCGGCCACGCCGTAGGCGATGCGCACGTCGGCCACGGTCCCGTCGGGCGCCAGCTTGCAGTTGACCGAGCAGCCGGTGGTGGCGATGTCCATGGCGTTGCGCATGGCGTACTTGATGTAGTGCCCCCGGTAGCCCTCGTAGGCGGCGCGGGGCACGAGGATGGCCGTCTGGATCTCGCCGGGGCGCAGGTCCACCCGGCCGGCCTTGATGTAGAAGTCGGCGATGGGGACCTGCCGGACGCCGTCGGGGCCGGTCAGCTCCACCACGGCGTCCCAGGCGAAAAGGGTCGAGGCCGAGTCGGCCGAGGTGACGCCGTTGCAGGTGTTGCCGCCGATGGTGCCGATGTTGCGGATCTGGGGGCCGCCCACCTGGTCCACCGCCTCGCCCAGGACGTGGAAGTGCCGCTGAATCAGCGGGTCCCGGGTGATGTGGGAGAAGCTGGTCAGGCTGCCGATGCGCAGCGTCCCGTCGGCCTCCATCGTCACCCCGCGCAGCTCGTCCAGGCCGTAGATGCTCAGCAGGGAGCAGCCGGCCAGTTTGCCCTCCCGCAGCTTGATGAGGACGTCGGAGCCGCCGGCGATGACCACCGCCTCGGGGTGGGCCTGGCGCAGGGCCACGGCGTCGGCGACGGATTGGGCCTCATAGAGGGCCTGGATGTCATACATGGCCTTCGGCCTCCTTTCCGATGAGCCCCGCCTCCCGGAACTTCTCAAAGAGGACGTGGGGCGTGATGGGGATCCGGTCCACGGCCACGCCGGTGGCTTGGAGGATGGCGTTGCGGATGGCCGGCGCGCCGGAGCAGGCCGGCGGCTCGCCCAGGGCCTTGGTGCCGAAGGGGCTGGTGGGCTCCGGGTTTTCCACGAACAGCGCCTCCAGGTCCGGGTGGTCCATGGTCGTGGACAGCTTGTAGTCCAGGAGGTTGTTGTTCAGCGGCCGGCCGGTCTTCGGGTCGAACTTCAGCTCCTCGCTCAGGCCGTAGCCGATGGCCATGGACATACCGCCGTGGACCTGGGCCTCGGCCAGCTGGGGATTGATGAGGCGGCCGCAGTCGTGGACGTTGACCATCTTCACCAGCTTCACCTTGCACAGGGGGATGTCCACCTCCACCTCGGCGAAGGAGCACCCGAAGGAGTAGGCGTTGTTTTGAATCTGGTACGTGCTCTCCGCCGTCAGGTGCCGGCTGTGCTCCAGGGAGTAGAGGGCCGTGGTGGCCAGCTCGCCCAGGGTCATCAGATGGCGGCTGTCGGAGGTGCGCACGATGTTCCCGTCCACCAGGTCCAGCAGGCTCACGTCCTGGCGGGTGACCTCCTGGGCGTAGCGGAGGATCCGCTCCTTGAGGAGGGCCGCCGTCTGGCGGATGGAGAAGCCGCCGATGTACGTCTGCCGGGAGGCGTAGGCGCCGGTGCCGAAGGGCGTCACGTCGGTGTCCTGGGTGGAGACCATGTGGACGTCGCCCACCGGGACGCCCAGGGCCTCGGCGGCCATCTGGGAGAAGGCGGTGTCGCAGCCCTGGCCAATCTCCGTCTCGCCGGTCTGCACCTGGACCGAGCCGTCCTGGTTCAGGACCATCCGGCAGGAACTGGACTCCAGCGAGATGGGCCACACGGCGGTGTTGTACCAGAAGAGGGCCATGCCCACGCCCCGGCGGACGGGGCCGGTCTGGTTCCGGTACGCCTGCTGCTTCCGGCGGAAGTCCATGGCCTCCATGCCGCGGTCCATGACCTGGCGGAAGGTGTCGAAGTAGTTCTCGTTTTTGGAGAAGCCGTCCACGTACCCCACGGGCATCACGTGCTGCCGGCGGAACTCGATGGGGTCGGCCCCCAGGGCGCGGCAGATGTCGTCGATGTGGGCCTCCCCGGCGAACATGGCCTGGGGGATGCCGTAGCCCCGCATGGCGCCGGCGGCGGGCATATTGGTGTAGACCGAGTAGGAGTCGCACTCCACGTTCTCGCAGGGGTACATCTGGGGGAAGGCGTTCATGCCCTTGGCGGTGACGCCGTGGCCGTGGGAGGCGTAGGCCCCCTGGTTGGCGAAGCACTCCAGCTTCCGGGCGACGAAGGTGCCGTCGGGCCGGAGCCAGGAGATGATGTGGGAGCGGATGGCGTGGCGGACGCGGTTGGAGACGAAGGTCTCCTCCCGGGAGCAGTCCAGCTTCACCGGCCGGCCGCCCACCTGGGTCGTCAGCCAGGCGCACAGCGGCTCGTAGAGGGCGTCCTGTTTGTTGCCGAAGCCGCCGCCGATGTAGGGCTTGATGATGCGCACCTTGCCCCAGGGGATCCCCAGGGCCTGGCCCACCACCCGGCGGATGATGTGGGGGATCTGGGTGGAG
>CAJFNZ010000097.1 GCA_904395905.1 uncultured Oscillospiraceae bacterium
CACCATGAACTGCAGCTGCCGGTCGGTGTTGCCCGAGGACATGGGCAGCGTCAGGCAGCCGACCTTGTGGCTGCCGCCGTTGAGGCCCGGTCCGCCGGTGAACAGGCCGTAGCCGTAGCAGACGTGGCAGACGTCCTCGTTGGTGCCGCCGGCGGCCACAATGGCCCGGGCGCAGCACTCCTCCCACAGGTCGATGTCGTGCTGGGTGTAGAAGGCGACCACCCGCTTGCCGGTGGTGCCGGAGGTGGACTGGATGCGCACGCAGTCCTTCAGGGGCGTGGCCAGCAGGCCGTAGGGATAGGCTTCCCGCAGGTCGTCCTTGGTCAGGAAGGGCAGCAGGTGCAGGTCCTCAACGCTGCGGATGTCGTCGGGCGCGACGCCCTTCTCCTCCATCTTCTTGCGGTAGTAGGGGACGTTGTCCCAGACGTGGCGCACCTGCTTGACGAGGCGCTCGTTCTGCCAGGCGAGGATCTGCTCCCGGCTGGCGGTTTCAATTTCGGGCTGGTAGTAGCGTTCCATGGGTTTGTCTATCATCCTTTCGACCCGCGGGGCGGGAGAGTCTGTGGGCGTTCAGCCGTTGCGGCCCAGGGTGAAGGCCTTGCGGTTGAGCTCCAGGAATTTCGGCGGCACACTCTGCTCGATGGCCGTCATCCACTCCTCCAGGGAGAAGTCGAAGTAGTTCGAGAGGTGGCCCATCAGCACGATGTTGACCGCCTTGGAGGAGCCGGCCTCCTCGGCCAGCTTCAGCGCGTCGAAGGCGTCCACCTTCAGCCCCGCCCGCTGCATCTTGCCCACCAGGTCCTCGGGATACTGGGCCGCGCCGGTGATGACGGGCATGGGGTTCGTCTTCTGGGTGTTGGTGACAATCTGGCCGCCGGGCTTGAGGTACTCGGTCCAGCGGGCGGCCTCCAGCAGCTCGAAGGAGACGATGAAGTCCGCCTGCCCCTTGTCGATAATCGGCGAGTAGACCTTGTCGCCGAAGCGGACGTACGTCACGACGCTGCCGCCCCGCTGGCTCATGCCGTGGACCTCGGAGACCTTGATGTCGTACCCCCGGGTCAGCAGCAGCCGGCCCAGGAGCTTCGAGGCCAGCAGGCTGCCCTGGCCGCCGACGCCGACAATCATGATGTTTTTCGTTTCCATGGCTCAGTCCTCCTTCGGCCCGTGCAGGGCGTCGAATTTGCACAGCTGCTCGCAGACGCCGCAGCCGGTGCAGAGGGTGGCGTCGATTTCGGCCTTGCCGGTCGTCATGCTGATGGCCGGGCAGCCAATCTGCATACACTTCTTGCAGCTCTTGCACTTGTCCGGGTCCACCGTCAACGGCGCCTTGTGCCGGACGTACTTGAGCAGGGCGCAGGGACGGCGCGAGATGATGACCGACGGCTCGTCGGCGGCCAGCTCCTCGGCCACGGCCTTGTCGCACTGGCGGAGGTCGTAGGGGTCCACCACCCGGACCCGGCGGATGCCCACGGCGCGGCAGAGGGACTCCAGGTCAATCTTCGTGCAGGGGTCGCCCTTGAGGTTGTAGCCGGTGGTGGGGTTCTGCTGGTGGCCGGTCATGCCGGTGATGGAGTTGTCCAGGATGATGACGGTCGAGTTGGACTCGTTGTACGCCACGTTGATGAGGCCGGTGACGCCCGAGTGCATGAAGGTGGAGTCGCCGATGACGGCCACGGTGTGCCGGGCGGCCTCGGGGTCGCTGGACTTGACGAAGCCGTGGAGGCCCGAGACCGACGCGCCCATGCACAGCGTGTAGTCGATGGCCGCCAGCGGCGGCACGGCGCCCAGGGTGTAGCAGCCGATGTCGCCCATGACCGTCAGCTTCCGCCGGGCCAGGGTGTAGAAGAGGCCGCGGTGGGGACATCCGGCGCACATGACCGGCGGCCGGGCGGGGATGGCCTCGTCCAGCTTCGTGCCGGCGGGCACCGGCAGGGCCAGCTTGTCGGCCACGAGGTTCTGGCTCAGCTCGTCGATGCAGGGGAAGAGCGCCTTGCCGGTGACCCGGACGCCCAGGTTGCGGCAGTGCTCCTCGATGAAGCCGTCCAGCTCCTCGATGACGACGACCTGCTTCACCGCGGCGGCGAAGTTGACGATGGCGTCGGTGGGCAGGGGCCAAATCATGCCCAGCTTCAGCACCGGGTACGTGTCGCCGCAGGCCTCCTTCACGTATTGGTAGCTGGTGGAGGAGGTGATGATGCCCAGCTCGTGGTTGCTGCCGTTGTCCCAGACGTTGATCAGCGTGGACTCGGCGAAGGCGATGAGGTCCCGCGTCCGCTGCTCCACCACCGGGTGGCGGCGCTTGGCGTTGCCGGGCATCATGATGTACTTGGCCCCGTTCTTCTCATAGGGCTTTTCCGGGGGCGTCTGGCGCTCGCCGGGCTCCACGACGCTCTGGGAGTGGGAGACCCGGGTGCACATCTTCAGGAGGACCGGCGTGTCGAACTGCTCGGAGAGCTCGTAGGCCAGCTTGGTGAAGGCCAGGGCCTCGGCCGAGTCCGAGGGCTCGAGCATCGGGAGCTTGGCGGCCTTGGCGTAGTGGCGGGAGTCCTGCTCGTTCTGGGACGAGTGCATCCCGGCGTCGTCGGCCACGCCGATGACGAGGCCGGCGTTGACGCCGGTGTAGGACATGGTGAACAGCGGGTCGGCCGCGACGTTCAGACCCACGTGCTTCATGCCGCAGAAGCTGCGGCTGCCGGCGAGGCTGGCGCCGAAGGCCGCCTCCATGGCGACTTTCTCGTTCGGGGCCCACTCGGCGTAGATCTCCGGATAGCGGGCCGCGGCCTCGGTGATTTCGGTGCTGGGGGTTCCCGGGTAGCTGGAGACGAAGCGGCAGCCGGCCTCATAGAGCCCCCGGGCAACGGCCTCGTTGCCGAGCATCAGCGTTTTCATGGCGGTTCCTCCTTAGTTTGGGTTCTGGTCGCCGATGGATTCCTTGGCCTTGACCACCACCTGCCGGTCATAGCAGGAGAAGACCGTTTCCACATGGTCCGCCTGAGGCGGCCGGGTCAGCAGGCTGACCACCGGCACAATCACCAACCCGGCGAGCATACAGAAGGCGCCGGCGTTGATGGGAGATTGGAGCAGGGCGGGGAAGCGGTCGCCCACGAGGACGTTGGCCAGCATCACCACCGTGGAGAAGACGAAACAGACGTAGCAGGCGGCCTTGGTGGTCCGCTTCCAGTAGAGCCCGTAGAGGAACGGCGCCAGGAACGCGCCGGCCAGCGCACCCCAGGAGACGCCCATCAGCTGGGCGATGAAGGTGACGTTGGAGCTGTACTGAATCAGGGCCAGGATGACCGAGATGGCGACGAACGCCACAATCAGCAGGCGAATCACCAGAATCTGCCGCTTCTCGTCCATATCTTTTACTATTGTATCCTTTAGGAAGTCCAGCGTCAAGGTGGAACTGGAGGTCAGAACCAGGGAGGAGAGGGTGGACATGGAAGCCGACAGCACCAGCACGACCACGACGGCAATGAGCACCGTGGGGAGCCCCGAGAGCATGGTGGGGATGATGGAGTCGTAGCCCTGGGCGGCCACAACCTCGGACGTGGTGAAGAGCCGGCCGAAGCCGCCGAGGAAGTAGCACCCGCCGGAGACCACCAGCGCAAAGAGCGTGGAAATCAGCATCCCCTTGTCGATGGCCTTCTCACTGCGGATGGCGTAGAACTTCTGCACCATCTGCGGCAGGCCCCAGGTGCCCAGGGAGGTGAGCAGCACCACGCCCAGAAGCCCCGTCGCGTCCGGGCCGAAGAAGGAGGCGAAGACGCCGGGGGCGTCGGAGACCGCGGGGTCGCTGACCTGAGCCAGGGCGTCTAGGGCCTCGCGGAAGCCTCCCTGGCCGTGGAGGACCGCCAGAACCACCGCCACGATGCCCACGAGCATGATGATGCCCTGGACGAAGTCGTTGATGGCCGCGGCCATATACCCGCCGGCCACCACGTAGATGCCGGTCAGGACGGCCATGACGATGACGCAGACGGAGTAGTCGATGTGGAAGGCCATGGCGAACAGCCGGCTCAGGCCGTTGTAGAGGGAGGCGGTGTAGGGAATCAGGAAGACGAAGATGATGGTGGAGGCGGCCAGCTTCAGCCCGCGGCTTTCAAAGCGGGCGCCGAAGAACTGCGGCATGGTGGCCGAGTCCAGGTGCTGGGTCATCACCCGGGTCCGGCGGCCCAGGATGGCCCAGGCCAGCAGGGAGCCCAGCAGCGCGTTGCCGATGCCGGCCCAGGTGGCGGCGATGCCGTACTTCCAGCCGAACTGGCCGGCGTAGCCGACAAAGACCACGGCCGAGAAGTAGCTGGTGCCGTAGGCGAAGGCGGTCAGCCACGGGCCCACCGAGCGGCCGCCCAGGACGAAGCTGTTGACGTCGGTGGCGTGGCGGCGGCAGTAGAAGCCGATGTAGATGGTCACGGCGAAAAAGAGCGCCAGGATGGAGCCTTTGATGAACAAGTCTGTCATGGGAATTTCCTCATTTCTCTGCGGGAGGCGAATCGGTCAGTGGGTGCTCTGGGCTTCCACCAGGCGGCCGCTGCAGTATTTCTCGCGGAGGGCCGGCTTTTCAATCTTGCCCGTGGCGTTCCGCGGGACCTGGTCGAAGATAATCTTCCGGGGGCGCTTGTACCGGGGCAGCTCCTTGCAGAAGGCGTTGAGCTCCTCCTCGGTGCACGTCTCCCCCTCGCGGACCTGGACGATGGCGGCGGCAATCTCGCCCAGGCGCTTGTCCGGCAGGCCGATGACGGCCACGTCGCTGATTTTCTCGTTGCGGCGCAGGAAGTCCTCAATCTGGACCGGGTAGAGGTTCTCGCCGCCGGAGATGATGACGTCCTTCTTCCGGTCCACCAGGTAGAGGAAGCCGTCCTCGTCCTCCCGGGCCATGTCGCCGGTGTAGAGCCAGCCGTCCTTGAGGACCTCGGCCGTGGCCTCGGGGTTCTTGTAGTAGCAGACCATGACGCCGGGGCCGTGGACAATCAGCTCGCCCACCTCGCCCTGGGGCACGTCCACGCCGTGCTCGTCCACCACCCGGGCCTGCCAGCCGTAGCCGGCCTTGCCGATGGCGCCGACCTTGACGATGTTCTCCACGCCCAGGTGGACGCAGCCGGGGCCGATGGACTCCGAGAGGCCGTAGTTGGTGTCGTACTGCTGGTTGGGGAAGAACTTCCGCCACCGGTGAATCATGCTCGGCGGCACCGGCTGGGCGCCGATGTGCATCAGCCGCCACTGG
>CAJFNZ010000098.1 GCA_904395905.1 uncultured Oscillospiraceae bacterium
GCTGTGCTCGCCGCAGGCCTTGCAGCGCAAGGCCTGCGGGGGATATGATTCCATTCGAGGCGGGCTGCCGCCCCCTCGAGCTCCCCCGCCCGACGAGGGAGTCTCGCCTCCGCGCGGAGGTTTTTTGACCAGCTGAGCAGCAGAGAACCGCCGGACTGGCGGTTCTCTGCTGCTTTTTCAAGATGTTACTCTCTGTCCAAATCCAAGCCCCGCATTGAGGCCGCGGATCCGGGCCGGGGAGTTATTCCCCCGTGTGGTATTCGATGGCCCATGTGGAGGTGCCGGAGCCGCTGGCCCGCGTCCAGATGTTGTAGTCCGTGCCCGCGATCAGGCCGTCCACCTCATGGCCGTCGGTGTTCACGGCGGTATATGCCTCCCGCACGATGCTGTCGTAGTCCCGCACCCCGTCGGACTCCTGGACGGTCACCTCGGTCAGGCCCTGCCGGACGGCGTCCTCAAAGATGCCGATGTAGTACTGGAGGGCCTCCTCGTCGCTCATCTCGGGGAGGGAGTAGGTGATGCGGACAATATAGTCTCTCGTGGCGCTGTCGATACTGCCCTTGATGGTGTAGTCCGTCCCGGCGTGGAGGCCGCCGGGGGTGGTGTAGCCCTCCGCCCCGGCCGCTCTCTCCGCCTGGGAGGCGTAGTACCAGGGCTGGTCCGGCCTGTCGGCGTAGCTCCCGCCCTGGAGGGTGAGGCGCATCTCCCCGCTGTCGATGGCCGCGGCAATCTGGTCCAGGTACTTCTGCTCCTCCTCCGCGGCGGAGGCCTCGTCCCGGGCCTGCTGCGCCTGCTGCTGCTGTTCATGCTCCTGCTGGGCCTGGTTCCTGCGGCGCTGGATCTCCTCCGCGATGTCCTTGCGGTAAATCTGATAGCTCATGGCGTCGCGGTCAAAGGATCCGATGCTGAAAACCGGGTATGTCTCCGCGAGGGCTTGCCCGACCCGGTAGCGGTACTCGGACAGCTGGGAGGCGTCGATGCCGGATCCGGAGAAGCTGACGTAGACGTACCGGGCGGCCTCCAGCTCCTCCTCCGTGGCCGCCTGCAGTTCCTCCTCGGTCCGGTAGGGGAGGTTCTCAAGTGCGGCATAGCAGAGAGCGAGGATCTGATTCATCTCTTCCAGCTCGGCCTGCTCGATAGAGTCAGGCAGGTCGGCATTGTCGTACTTGGTGCTGGAACAGACCTGCTTCTGAGTCCAGTTGGAGTGATCCCGGCTCATGTATGCGTCGCTCTTCAGGAAGTAGTCATAGCGGACATAGCCCTCCCGGTCGGGGATGGGGTCGTCCCAGGTGGTGTCCACATGGTACCACTCCCCGTCAATCTGCACCAGGTTCCAGCCGTGGCGGCCGCCGTTGCCGTAGCCGCTGACATATTCACAGGGGATGCCGCTCAGTTCCAGCAGCACCTGGTACGCCTCGGCATAGCCCTGGCACACCGCAGTCCTGTCGATCAGCGCGCCGTAGGGGGTGTAGGCGGTGCTGGGCATGCCGCCGCTGTAGAGGCGCATGTCGTACTCGCAGTTGAGCACCAGATAGTCGTGGAGGGCCTTGGCGATGTCGTAATCGCTCATGCCGTCGGTGACCACCTGGTCCACCACCCGCTCTGCCGCCTCCTGGACCTCCTGGCTGAGCCCCCACAGGCTGGAGACTGAGCTATTATAGGTCACAGACACGGTTTGGGCGGAGACGCTGATGTTAGCGATGTCGTAGGGGTTTTCCCCGTCGATGTCGGCAATGTCCCGGGCCAGGGCCTCCACCTCTGCGGCCTCAAGGCCGTAGGCGCTCAGGTCAATGGAGGTCCGCCGCTGCAACAAGCCGTTGACGATGGCCGAGCTGGCCCCAGCCGCGTCCGTCATCCCCTGAGGCACGTCCTCCGGGGTCTCCTGTTCCTGTTCCTGTTCCTGCTCCTGCTCTTGTTCCCCGGTCAGCCCGGTGTCCTCCTGGGGCCGCTCCGTGGAGATCTCCCCGCCGCCGGTGATATACTTCCACAGGCAGTAGACCACGTCGGACCGGGGGCAGGGGGCGGAGGCGCTGTAGGTCAGGCCGTCGGTGAGGCCGCTCTGCCTGGCCCAGTTCACCGCCGCGGCCGACCAGCTGCTGCCGCTGGCGGTCTCCCCGGCGGCCCGGCAGAGGAAGGTGAAGATCTGCTCATAGGTCAGGGTGCCGGTGAGGTTGAACCGGCCTCCGCCCACGCCCTGGGTAATGCCCTGCTCCACCGCCCAGAGCACCGCGTCATAGTAATAGGCGTTCCGGTCGGTGACATCGGTGAAGGAGGAGGCGGCGGAGGCGGGCTCCGGCTCCCCGGCGGCCCGCCAGAGGAAGGTCACCGCCTCGGCCCGGGTGACGGTGCTCTTCGGGGAGAAGGCCCCGCCGCCGGTGCCCTGGGTGATGCCGTTCTCCACCGCCCACTCCACCGCCCCGGCAAAGTAGTCGGAGGCGCTCACATCGGTAAAGCCGGTCCCTCCCGTGGACGTGGAGGTGGACGTGGAGGTGGAGGCAGAGGTGGAGGCGCTCAGCACGTTGTCCAGCACCTTGCCGGGGGTGTAGCGGATGGAAACATTGCTGCCCCGGCCCTGGGCGCCGTAGTTGTCAAAGCCCCAGGCCCACAGGGAGCCGTCCTTCATCAGGGCGATGGTCTGGGGGCCGCCTGTGGCCACGGCGATCACCCCGTCCAGGAGCTTCCGGGGCACAGTCTGAAGGTACTGCTTGGGGGAGACGTTGCCGCTGTCAAACCCCAGGGTGCCGCTGCCGTTGGTCCCCCAGGCCCACAGGGAGCCGTCGGTCTTGATGACGAAGTTGGCGGAGCTGCCGTCCATGGAGAGGGAGACCTGCGCCGCATCGTCCATAATGTGCTGGTGCACCGAGGTGCTCTCCTGGGTGCCGTTGCCCAGGGGGCTGCACCCCCAGGTCCAGAGGGAGCCGTCGGTCTTGATGAGGGCCATGCTGGAGTTGCCGCACTCCACGTAGGCCGCCCCGCTCTCCAGGATCTTGTGGGGGGTGCACTGGTCCGCCGCCCGGGCGGTTGTGCCGCCGCCCTGGATGTCGGTCTCAAAGCCCAGCTGGCCGGAGGGGTTGTTGCCCCAGGTCCAAAGGGAGCCGTCGCTCTGGATGGCGGCGGCGCAGGTGGCGCCGCAGCTCACCTGTACCACGTCGTCCATAATGTGCTGGGGCTCGGCGGTCTCCCCCGAGTCCTTGCCGTTGCCCAACAGCCCGCCGTAGGCGTAGCCGAAGGTCCAGAGGGATCCGTCGGTCTTGACCACGGCGGTGAAGTTGCCGCCGCAGCTCACCTGGGCCACCCCGTCCATCACCTTCCGGGGGGTGGTCTGGTAGCTCTCACCGCTCTCAAAGCCCAGCTGGCCGGAGCTGGTGGAGCCCCACATCCAGAGGGACCCGTCGGTCTTGACGGCGGCGGTCTGGTTCCAGCCAAAATCCACCGACGCCACGTCGTCCATCACCTTGACGAACTTGTTCTGCACGTTGTTCTTTGCGTTGGTCGTCTCATAGCCCAGCTGATAGTGATTGTTATAGCCGCAGGTGTAGAGGGCGCCGTCCTCGGTGATGTAGGCGCTCAGGTAGCTGCCGGCGGCCAGCGGGGTCCCCTCCGCCGCCGTCCGCCCGGCGGCCCCCGCCGCCGGAAGGGACAGGCCCAGCGCCAGGGACAGGGCCAGGACCAGGGATAAGATGCGTTTTTTCATGTGCTTTCTTCCTTTCTATCCGCGCTGTATGGGAGAGGACGCCGCTCTTTCGGCCGGGCCCCTCACGCCATCTGCTTCCACAGGCAGTAGACCACGTCGGACCGGGGGCAGGCGGCGGAGGCGCTGTAGGTCAGGCCGTCGGTGAGGCCGTTCTGCACGGCCCAGTTCACCGCCGCGGCCGACCAGTCGCTGCCGCCGGCGCTCCCCCCGGCGGCCCGGCAGAGGAAGGTGAAGATCTGGTCGTAGGACAGGGTGGCGGTGAGGCCGAAGGCGCCGCCGCCCACGCCGCCGGTGATGCCCTGCCCGGCGGCCCAGAGGACGGCTTTATAGTAGTAGGCGCCCGGGTCGGTGACATCGGTGAAGGGGGAGGCGGCGGAGGCGGGCTCCGGGGACCCGGCGGCCCGCCACAGGAAGGTGACGGCCTCGGCCCGGGTGACGGTGTTGGCGGGGGAGAAGGTATTGGCGCCGGTGCCGGTGGTGACCCCCCGGTCCACCGCCCACTGGACGGCCTGGGCATAGTAGTCGTTGGAGGTCACGTCGGTAAAGCCTGCCACGGGCTCGGCAAAGTGGATCGTGGCGGAGAGCAGGGAGTTATTGACGGGGCGCACTTCAATTTGGCTCCAATCCATAGCGGTGCCGCCGTAGTACACGTCAGTCAGCCCCTCGCTGCTCCGGAACGCCCAGTCACCGACCCGCTCCACGCTGGCCGGGATGGTGATGCTCTTCAGATTGGGGCAGAACTGGAAGGACCACGCGCCAATCTCTGTGACGCCGTCGGGGATCACAATATCCGTCAGTTGGCTGCATCCGGAGAACATCGTGACGGGGACTTTGTCCAGCGTGCCGGGGAGGCGCGCGCTGGTCAGGGATGTGCAATTCTCAAATGTCTTGCCCAGGAAGGTGGTAACGCTGTCGGGGAGGTAGATGCTGGTCAGGCCGGAGCCGCTGAACGCCTTGCCCCCGATGGCGGTGACGCTGCTGGGAATGGTGATGCTGGTCAGGGCCTTGCAGTTGAAGAACGCCTCCGTGTCGATATAGGTGATGTTGGAGGGGATGGTCACGCCGGACAGGGACCTGCACCCGGAGAAGATTCCCGGCGCAAGGCCGGGCAGGCCGCTTCCGATGGTGGCGCTGGTCAGTCCGGTACAGCCGTGGAAGACATCGGAGCCCATCTCAGTGACGCTGTTGGGGATGACGACGCTGGTCAGCGCGGTACAGCCCGAAAACGCCTCCTTCCCGATGGAGGTAACCGTGTTGGGGATGGTGAGGCTGGCGAGCTCCGTGCAGCTCAGAAACGCCCGCCCTTCGATGGCGGTGACGGTCACGCCGTAGATCTGGGAGGGAATCACCGCTTCTGTTATCGTTTTGTCGCTGTCGGTAATGGCGCCGGTGTTGGCGTCGAAGTAGATCTTGCCGCCGGGGACGTCGTAGGTGAGGTCGGCCGCCGAGGCGGGGGCCGCCACTGCCAGGGGAATCGCCAGGGCCAGGGACAAAACCAGGGAAAGGAATCTGCGTGTTTTCATGGGGATTGGCTCCTTTCTGCTTCTTTCTGCTATCTAGTGCTGGGAGAGGGCCCGCCGGTTTTAAAAAAAGAAAAAATTTTTTCGCCTATAAAAAACAGCCCGCCGGATAGTCTCCTGGCAGGCCGCTTTTACATATCCTCCATCCCTTCCGCCGGGGCAACCCGCGGGGTTTGGGGTGGAACGCCCAAAAGCGGCGCTGCAATGCCGCGCCGCGCAGTCCCCAACAGAACCCTCCGGGGGGCGGGATGCCCCGCCCCCCTGGAGCGGCTCCTGTCGGGGCGAATAAAAAGGCTGTACAGGTATGGTGGTCCCTGCACAGCCCGGTCCAGCACACAGACCCATCGGAGATTTCCCCTTGTAAAACACAGGGATTCCCGGTATAATGAGCGTGGCGCAGAAATTCTGCTGTGTGGGAGGTCGCTTCTCCTGCATAAGGGCATGGGGGACGGCCATCCCCCATGTCCTGCCCTTTTGATTCGCCTTGGTAATATTGTACTGCATAATTTGGCAGAGCGCAAGCGGTTTTTTGCGCGGCCCGGCTTTTTGCCGGGCCGCTTTTTTTCCCGGCGGGGCCCCCGGCCGCCTCCCCCTCAGAAACGCTTTACCGGGCGTCGCTGAGACGGAAGAACCGGTAGTGGGAGGGGTCGTCGGTCTCCAGATTCCAGTCCTCGCTGATCTCCTTCTCCGGGTCGGCGGGATCCACCACGTTCAGGCCCAGCAGCACGCCGTCATAGTCCTCCGGCACCCGGACCACCACCTGGATCGACATGGCCGAGTCGATGACCATCTCCCGGACCAGCCCCGGCTGTGTGCTCCCGGTCCAGTCGCCGGAGGTCATGCTGCTGACCCAGCTCTTCTCGTAGAAGATCGTAAAGGTCTCTCCCCCGTGCTCCACCTCGGCGGAGCCGCTGGCGCGGGTCTCGCCGGAGGCGCCGGTCTCCGGCCCCTCGGGGAGATACAGCCGCCCGGTGTAGTAGTCGTAGAGGTTGTACTCCTGGGCCAGAATGGAGCAGGAGGCGAGGGCCCCTCCGTCGGCATCCCCCAGATGGGACTGGGCGGTGAGGTCATAGGTGACCGTATAGGCCACATAGCCCGACTCGTCCGGCCCGCTGACTGAGAGGACCGGCTGTGTGGCGGCGCAGGCAGAGGGAAGAGCCACCAGGGAGGGGTCGTTCAGAAGCAGCAGCACGGGCAGACCCTCGTATGCCTGAGGCTCTGAAATGGGGAAGCCATGGATCTCTCCGAAGGGGAGGGGCCCCGTGGGTTCCGGCGTCTCCACGGCGGCGGACAGAGAGACGGACGGGGTGGCGGACGGGGCGGCATCCCGGTTCGTGAGGGCGGGAATGCCCACCGCCGCACCGCCCACAATCACGGCTCCGGCCACAATCCCGGCGATCAGCTTGGCGGAGAGGCCGGCCTTGGCTGCCGTCCCGGCGGCTGCGCCGGCAGCCGTGCTTCCGGCGGCTGCGCCCTCTGCTGCGGCCCCGGCGGCTGCGCCCTCTGCTGCGGCCCCGGCGGCTGCGCCCTCCGCCGCGCTTCCGGCGGCTGCGCCCTCCGCTGCGGTCCCGGCGGCTGCGCCCTCCGCCGCGGCCCCGGCGGCCGCGCCTCCGGCCTGGGACAGAACCCGGGCGGCCAGAGAAGCCGCCGCGCTCTCCTCCAGGACAGAGGTCGCCTCCTGCCGCAGGAAGTAGACCA
>CAJFNZ010000099.1 GCA_904395905.1 uncultured Oscillospiraceae bacterium
GACCACGTTGTCCAGCCGGCGCTCCACCAGCTGCAGCAGGTTGTCGCCGGTGCTGCCGCTCATGCGCTCGGCCTTCTCATAGTACATGTGGAACTGCTTCTCCAGGATGCCGTAGACGAAGCGGACCTTCTGCTTCTCCTGGAGCTGCAGGCCGTACTCGGACTTCTTCTGCCGCCGCTGGCCGCCGGGGTTCTTGTTGGAACTCTTGGAGTAGCCCATGGCGGCGGGGGAAACGCCCAGGGTCCGGCACCGCTTGAGAACGGGTTGGGTATTCTTAGCCATCGTTACGTTTTCCTCCTTCTAGCATTAGACGCGGCGTCTCTTGGGAGGACGGCAGCCATTGTGCGGAATGGGGGTGACGTCCTTAATCATGTTGACCTCGAGGCCGGCGGACTGCAGCGCGCGGATGGCGGCTTCGCGTCCCTGGCCGGGGCCCTTGACGTACACCTCCACAGTCTTCAGGCCATGCTCCATCGCGGCCTTGGCGGCCGTCTCGGCGGCCATCTGGGCGGCGAAGGGCGTGGACTTTCTCGACCCGCGGAAGCCCAGGCCGCCCGAGGAGGCCCAGCTCAGGGCGTTGCCCTGCAGGTCGGTGATGGTGACCATGGTGTTGTTGAACGTGGAGCGGATATGGGCGGCGCCCTTCTCGACGTTCTTGCGTTCGCGGCGTCTCTTGACGACCTTCTTGTTGGCAGCGGCTTTCGCCATGACATATCCCTCCTTTTACTTCTTCTTGTTGGCGATGGTCTTCTTCGGGCCCTTGCGGGTGCGGGCGTTGGTCTTGGTCCGCTGGCCCCGGACGGGCAGGCCCCTTCTGTGGCGCAGGCCGCGGTAGCAGCCGATTTCGGTGAGCCGCTTGATGTTCAGCGCGGTCTCCCGGCGCAGGTCGCCCTCAATGGTGTAGTTCTTGGCAATCTCTTCGCGCAGCTGCGCCTCCTGCTCGTCGGTCAGGTCCTTCACCCGGGTGTCGGGGTTGATGCCCGTGGCCTTGAGGATGTCGTTGGCGCTCTTTCTGCCGATGCCGTAGATATACGTCAGACCGATTTCAATTCTCTTGTCTCTCGGCAGGTCAATACCGGAAATACGAGCCATAGTTCTTCCTGCACCTCCTTAACCTTGTCTCTGCTTGTGCTTGGGATTCTCGCAAATCACCATGACACGGCCCTTGCGCTTGATGACCTTGCACTTGTCGCACATGGGCTTGACAGACGGTCTTACCTTCATGTTGTTACCTCCATCGTGAGAAACACGTCTTACTTACTTCTCCAGGTGATTCTGCCCCGGGTCAGGTCGTAGGGCGACATCTGCACCGTCACCTTGTCCCCCGGGAGAATCTTGATAAAGTTCATGCGAAGCTTGCCGGAAATGTGAGCCAGTATCGTGTGTCCGTTGCCGATGTCAACGGAGAACATCGCGTTCGGCAGCGCGTCCGTGACGATGCCCTCAAGCTCGATTACGTCGTCTTTTGCCAAGTTATTCCCCTCCTTGGTCTGGACTTGCTTGGCCCAGGATGGCCAAATCTTTTCGTAATTCACTGTTGAGTACCTTCTGGCCGGCGCGCAGTTTGCCGGCCACAAGGGTGTCGCTCTGAGAGACTTTTCGGACGTGCTTTTCGTTCTTCCGCTTGGGGCGCTCCAATTTGCGCACCTTGCCGTCGGCCAGGGTCACAAACCCGCCGCCGGCCTCCAGGACGAAGAACAGCCGTCCCCTGTCGCGGCCTGCCGTTGACAGCACCACGTCCCCTGTCGAGAAGCCCATATCAGTTCTCCTCCGTCACGGTGAGAATCTCCGGCTCCCCGTCGGTGATGAGAATCGTGTTCTCGTAGTGGGCCGACAGCTTGCCGTCCACCGTCACCGTTGTCCACTTGTCTTTCAGAACGCGCACATCGTATGTGCCCTGGTTGACCATGGGCTCCACAGCGATTGTCATGCCGCGAATCAACCGCGGCCCTCTGCCGGGCGCGCCAAAGTTCGGCACCTCGGGCGCCTCGTGGAGTTCCTCGCCGACCCCGTGGCCGACGAAGGACCGCACCACCGAAAAACCGTTGGCCTCCACATACGTCTGCACCGCATGGGAGATGTCAGAGACTCGACAGCCCTGACGCGCAAACCGGATGCCCTCAAAGAAACTCTGCCGCGTGACGGCAATCAGCCGCTCGGCCTCGGGAGACACGCTCCCACAGGCGAACGTCGCGGCACAATCTCCGTGGAATCCACCCCAGCAGGCACCCACATCCACGCTGACAATGTCGCCCTCACGAAGGACCCGTCCGTCGGGAATTCCGTGGATAACCACATCGTTTACAGAGATGCAAGCGCTAGCGGGATATCCTGCGTAGTGCAGGAATGACGGCTTCGCGCCCTGCGACACGATATAATCGTGAACAGCCTTGTCGATCTCTTTGGTTGTCACGCCGGGCCGGACCATGCTGCCGGCCAGAGCCCGAGCCCCGGCCGTAATCCGGCCGGCCCGGCGCATCACCTCTATCTCTCTCTCAGTCTTAACAGAAATCATCCGCTCAGGCCCCTATCGCCCGGAGGATGGCGGCGGTGATGTCGGCAATGGGTTGGTTGCCGTCCACCAGCTTCAGGTTGCCCAGCTTCTCGTAGAAGCCCTTGAGGGGTTCCGTCTCCCGGTGGTACACCGCCAGGCGGCTGCGGACCGTCTCCGGCGCGTCGTCCTTGCGGACGCTCAGCGGCTTGCCGCAGTGGTCGCACACGTCCGCCGTCTTGGGCGGGTTGGCCTCCACATGGTAGCTGGCGCCGCAGGCCAGGCAGACCCGCCGCCCGGTCATGCGCCGCTCGATGACGGCGTCGTCAATCTCCATGGAGACCACGCAGTCGAAGTGGATCCCCGCGTCCTCCAGCGCCTGGGCCTGGGGGATGGTCCGGGGCATCCCGTCGAGGATATACCCCTTCGCGCAGTCCGGCTGGCTCAGCCGTTCCCGGACGATGCCGATGATGACATCGTCGGGAACCAGCTGGCCCTGGTCCATGAAACCCTTGGCCCGCAGGCCGATTTCCGTGCCGTTGGCAATGGCCTCCCGCAGGATGTTGCCGGTGGAGATGGTGGGGATGCCCAGCTTCGCGGCAATCCGCTCGGCCTGGGTGCCCTTTCCGGCGCCGGGGGCGCCCAAAAGAATCAGTTTCACCGAAAACCGCTCCTCTCGCTCACTCCAGGAAGCCCTTGTAGTGCCGCATCCTCATCTGGGCCTCCAGAGCCGTCATGGTCTCCAGGGCCACGCCGACGACGATGATGACCGAGGTGCCGCCGATGGACAGGGAATTGCCCAGGATGTTGCCCACGATGATGGGCAGCAGGGCGACAATGGCCAGATAAATGGCGCCGAAGAAGGTAATCTTGTTGATGACCTTGCCGATGAACTCCGCCGTGGGACGGCCGGGCCGGAAGCCGGGGATGAAGCCGCCGTTCTTCTTCAGGTTGTTGGCAATCTCCACGGGGTTGTACTGGACGGTGGCGTAGAAGTAGCTGAACGCGATAATCAGCAGGAAGTAGCAGACCGCGTAGATGACGGTCTCATTGCTGAAGACGTTCCGGTACCACCAGCCGTCGGTGCTGCCGGTGAAGGCCACGATGGTGGCCGGCAGCGACGCGATGGACTGGGCGAAGATGACCGGCAGCACGCCGGACATATTCACCTTGATGGGCAGGTGGGTGCTCTGGCCGCCGTACATCTTCCGGCCCACCACCCGCTTGGCGTACTGGACGGGGATCCGACGCTCGGAGTTGGTGATGAAGACGATGAAGACAATCAGCAGCAGGATGCCCAGAATCAGCAGGATGACCGTGTACCAGGCCATGGCGCCGGTGGTCAGGCTGGTGAACAGGTAGCTAATGGCCGAGGGGATCCGGGAAATGATGTTGGCAAACAGGATGATGGAAATACCGTTGCCGATGCCGAACTCACTGACCTGCTCGCCCAGCCACATGACGAAGGCGGCGCCGGCGGTGAAGCTGACCACGATGACCAGCCCGTAGATGAAGCCGGTGTGGGTCAGGAGCCCCGCGTTGCTCAGCATGATATAGTAGGCGAAGCCCATCAGAAGGCCCAGGCCCACCGTGGTGTAGCGGGTGATGCGGGCAATCTTCTGCTTGCCCTCCTCGCCGCCCTCCTTGCTCAGCCGCTCCAGGGCCGGGATGGCGATGGTCAGCAGCTGGATGATGATGGAGGC
>CAJFNZ010000100.1 GCA_904395905.1 uncultured Oscillospiraceae bacterium
GAAGTTGGCGTCCCGCACGGCGTCGGTGAGGATGGGCGCGTCGGTCTCCACGCCGAACAGGGACCAGGTGCCGCTGGAGCAGAAGGCGAAGTTCCCGCGCCCCGGGATGGCCGCCACGGCCGAGGCCGTGTCATGGCCGCCCACGGCGGCCAGCGCCGCGCGGTTGATGCCCACCTCGTCGGCCACCGACGCCAGCAGCCGGCCGCGGATGGTGCCCGGCTGGACAATCTCCGTGAAGACCCGCCGGGGCAGCCCCAGCTGGTCGATGGACGCCCAGTCCCAGTCTCGGGAGGCGGGGTTATAGAGCATCGTGGTGGTGGCGATGGTGTATTCCGAGGTCTTCTCGCCGCTGAAGAAGTAGCCAATCAGGTCGGGCGTCAGGAGCATGGTTTCGGCCTGCTCCAGGGCCACGTCGCCCTCGGCCCGGCGGCGGCAGAGCTGGTAGACCGTGTTGTAATTCTGGGCGGCCACGCCGGTGCGGCGGAACTGCTCGGCGAAGGGCAGCGTCTTCCAGACCCGCTCCATGTCGGCGTCCTCGCACATCCGGTAGGAGCGGGCGCTGCCCAGCAGCTGGCCGTTCCGGTCCAGGAGGCCGTAGTCTACGCCCCAGGTGTCCACACCGAAGGCGGCCAGCTCCCCGAGGCCGGCCCGCTTGAAGGCGTGCAGCGCCTGCTTGCACTGGTGGTAGAGGTTCAGGCTGTCCCAGTAGAGGACGTCGCCCAGGCGGATGTAGTCATTTTCAAAGCGGTGCAGCTCCTGCATGGTCAGCCGCTCGCCGTCGAACTGGCCGAGGATGCCGCGGCCGTTGCTGGCTCCCAAATCGAAGGCCAGAAGGTTCAGCGTGTGTTTCATGGGATCCCCTCCTAAATCGCGCCGGGGCGGCCGCTGGGACGCCTCCGTTTTCCCCATTATACTAGACTTCCGTCGGAATTGCATCTGTTATTTTTCCGCCGGATCTCGACGGAGTTTGCCTTGACTATCCGTCCGGCGCCGTGGTAAGATGGGCAACAGATTGAGGGAGTAGTCGGCGCGGCAGCGTAACAAGGTCAACAGACTGGGGCCTCGGCCTCTGGCTTTGTTTTTCATGACGAGACTTATCTGCGACCAGCAGATAAGTCTTATTTTTATACAACAGTACACAACTGCGGATGCTTGACTATCAGGCCCCTACCGCCGTGCGTGCACGGCTCGGGAGCACTCAGAAAAACCATTTTTTTAGATAACAGTACACAACTGCGGTGGCTTGACTATCGGGCCCCTGCCGCCGTGCGTGCACGGCTCGGGAGCACTCGGAAAAACCATTTTTTTAGATAACAGTACACAACTGCGGATGCTTGACTATCGGGCCCCTGCCGCCGTGCGTGCACGGCTCGGGAGTACTCGGAAAAACCGACTCTTTTTAGATAGCAGTACACAGCTGCGGTGGCTTGACGATTGGGCCTTTACCGCTTTTTGATACATATGCACGCATCGGCGGCGACTTCACGGTCGGGCCGTTGCTGCCGATGGGCGAAACACGTTACAAAAGCACCGGGAGGAAACGGGACAATGGGAATTCTGGAACTGTTTTTGACGGCCTTGGGGCTGTCCATGGACGCCTTCGCCGTGTCCGTATGTAAGGGCCTGTCGGCCGGGCAGGTGCGGCCGCGCCACACCCTTGCGGCCGGCCTCTGGTTCGGCGGCTTCCAGGCGCTGATGCCCCTGCTGGGCTGGCTCCTGGGCGTCCGCTTCCAGTCCCTGATTGCCGGCGTGGACCACTGGATTGCCTTCGTCCTGCTGGGGGCCATCGGCGTCAACATGGTCCTCGAGTCCCGGAAGAAGGAGTCGGAAAAGGTGGAGGCCTCCTTCTCCGTCAAGGCCATGCTGCCCCTGGCGGTGGCCACCAGCATCGACGCCCTGACCGTGGGCATCACCTTCGCCTTTTTGCAGGTGGACATCCTGCCGGCGGTGCTGCTCATCGGCGTCACGACCTTCGTCCTCTCGGCGGCCGGCGTCCGGGCCGGCAGCATCGTGGGGATGCGCGGGAAGTCCCGGGCGGAACTGCTGGGCGGTCTGGTACTCATTTTCCTGGGGTGCAAAATCCTGGTGGAGCATCTGGGCCTGCTGGGGTAATTTCCCCGCGGCAGACGAAGCCCCGGGCCTGTTTTCAGGCCCGGGGCTTTGCTGTTTGCGGGGGACGGCGCTCTCAGCCGGCGGCTTGCTCCGCCTTGGCGGCCGCCTCCTCGCTGCGCTTGCGCTTCTGCGCCTCGACGACCCGCATCATCCGCTCGTACATCTCCTCGCCGACGCACTGCTTGGCGTATTTGCACCATTGCACGCAGCTGAGCGTGTCGTTGTAAATCACGAAGCCGCAGCGGTCGCAGGTGACCTCCGTGTCCACCGAGAAGACCTCCACGGTGTTGCCGCACTGGGGACAGGTCTTTTCCTCCAGGGAAATCTCCTTGGACTTGCTCTGACAGCCTTCAAAAATCATGAAAGAAGCCTCCTCTCCGGGCCCCGTGGCCCGTCTGGCGCCGCGCCGGTCGGCGCGGCTCTGGTATCTGGGCTCAGTATACCACGGAACGAGGGGGAAATACGTTGGAAATCCAACAAACCTTCGAATTTCTGTCAGCGCCGCAGGGCGCGGGCAACCAGCTGTCCCAGCGTGATGCCGCCCAGTATGATGGCTGCGCCGCCAGCCAGCGCCGCCAGCAGGCCGACGGCGGCCGACGGGTACGTGAGGAGCGCCGTTCCGAGGATGGCCAGCAGCGCCGCGGCCACGGCGGCGACGATGCCGACGCACCAGGTCAGCGCGCGAATGAATTCCACCATGGGGATCCCTCCCTTCGGCGGCGGGTTCGCCGTCGTTTTGGGAATAGGATACCCAGATTGGCGGAGGTTCAGTCGTCGGGCAGGCTGCGCAGCAGGCCCTGGCAGCCCTCGAGGACGTCGCGCCAGGTGGCGTCGAAGTCGCCGGTATACCAGGGGTCGGCCACCTGGCCGGGCCGGTCGGTGTAGTCCATGAGCAGCCGGAGCTTCCCCTCCGGGTCGCCGCCGAAGAGCCGGCGCAGGTTCCGCAGATTGGCGTCGTCCATGCCGATGAGCAAGTCATAGTCCTCGTAATCGCGGCGGCGCACCTGGCGGGCGGTCTTCCCGTCGCAGCGGATGCCGTGTTCGGCCAGCTTTCGCCTGGCCGGCGGATAGACCGGGTTGCCGAGCTCCTCGGCGCTGGTCGCCGCCGAGGCGATGGAAAACGCCCCGCTCCGCCCCGCCTGCGCCACCAGGTCCTTCATGATAAACTCCGCCATCGGGCTGCGGCAGATATTGCCGTGGCATACGAACAGGATTTTTACCATTTCTTTCCCTCTCTATTTCTCGGAAATATGAGCCTAATTTTCAATATTTCCGCATTTTCAGAACTTTTCAAGCAACTTCTGCTTTTGCCCTCTCCATAACTCTACAAGAATCTACACCACTGTTCACAAATTTGGTGTAAATCTGGTGTAC
>CAJFNZ010000101.1 GCA_904395905.1 uncultured Oscillospiraceae bacterium
AAGGAGGTCTACCTGCTGGACCTGACGGCCCTGGTGGCCGGCACCCAGTTCCGCGGCCAGTTCGAGAGCCGCATGAAGAGCCTCATCGAGGAGATTAAGAAGCTGGGCAACATCATCCTGGTCATCGACGAGGTCCACAACCTGGTGGGCGCCGGCGACGCCGAGGGCTCCATGAACGCCGCCAACATCCTCAAGCCGGCGCTGTCCCGGGGGGAGATCCAGGTCATCGGCGCGACCACCTTCAACGAGTACCGGAAGTATATCGAAAAGGACTCGGCCCTGGAGCGGCGCTTCCAGCCGGTCACGGTCACCGAGCCCACCATCGAGGAGGCCGTGGAGATTATCCGGGGCATCTCCCACTACTACGAGCAGTACCACGGCGTCGTCATCCCGCCGGAGATTGCCCGCCAGACGGTCATCCTCTCCGAGCGGTATATCACCGACCGCTTCCTGCCCGACAAGGCCATCGACCTGCTGGATGAGGCCTGTTCGGACCTGAACCTCCGCAGCCCGTCCATCGCCCGGATGGGGGAGCTGACGAAGGAGCGGGACGATTTGACCCTGGAAATCAATATGCTCAGCGAGAAGGCCGACGACCGGGACAGCTATGAGCGCCTGGCGGCCCTCCGGAGCCGCTGCCTCCAGGTGGAGGGCCAGATTAACCGCCTGGCCGCCGAGCCGAAGCCCCAGCTGACCATGGAGAACCTGGCCCGCATCATCGAGCTGTGGACGAAGATCCCAGCCAGCAAGATCCAGGCCCAGGAGTACGAGCAGCTCAAGCAGCTGGAGGACCGGCTCAAGCGGCGCATCGTGGGCCAGGACGAGGCCGTCCGGGCCGTGGCCGCGGCCATCCGGCGCAACCGCGTGGGCATCTCGGTGAAGAAGCGGCCGGTGTCGTTCATTTTCGTGGGCTCCACCGGCGTGGGCAAGACCGAGCTGGTCCGCTGCCTGGCCGACGAGCTGTTCGACTCGGTGGAGTCCCTGGTCCGGCTGGATATGTCCGAGTATATGGAGAAGCACTCGGTCTCCAAGATTATCGGCTCGCCCCCGGGCTACGTGGGGTACGACGAGGCCGGGCAGCTGACCGAGAAGATCCGCCGGAAGCCCTATTCGGTCATCCTCTTCGACGAACTGGAGAAGGCCCATCCCGACGTGCTGAACATCCTGCTGCAGATCCTCGACGACGGGCACATCACCGACGCCCAGGGGCGGAACGTGAACTTTGAGAACACCATCATCGTCATGACCTCCAACGCCGGGTCCGACCGCAAGGACGGCTCGGTGGGCTTCGGCCGCACGCTCTCCGAGCAGAGCCGCGACAAGGCCCTGAAGGCTCTGGGCGAGTTCCTGCGGCCGGAGTTTCTCAACCGGGTGGATGAGATTGTCTGCTTCAACCGGCTGACTGAGGAGAACTTCCAGGCCATCGCCGCCATCATGCTCGGCGAGCTGAAGACGGCCCTCCGGGAGCGGGGCGTGGAGCTGACCTGGAGCGAGGACCTGATGGACTACCTGACCCGCAAGTCCTACTCCATCACCTACGGCGCGCGGAACCTCCGCAGGACTATCCAGAAGGAGATTGAGGACAAAATTGCCGAGGCGGTCATCGACAGCTTCCAGCACCCGATTTCGAAGATTACGCTGAAATCCGGCGACGACGGCGTTATCCTGGAGACGGCGTGATGGAACGCCGGGCCGCGCAGAACGTCTACGACGACGAGACCTTTTTTGAAAAATACAGCCAGATGGACCGCTCCCGGCTGGGCCTGGCCGGGGCGGGGGAGTGGCGGGCTCTGGAGCAGCTGATGCCGCCGTTCCGGGACCGCCGGGTGCTGGACCTGGGCTGCGGCTACGGCTGGCACTGCCGCTACGCCCGGGACCGCGGGGCGGCGTCGGTGCTGGGCGTGGACCTCTCCCGGCGGATGCTGGCCGAGGCGGAGGCCCGGGGGTGCGCGGGCATCACGTACCGCCGGGCGGCCATGGAGGAGCTGGACTTCCCGCCGGCGTCCTTCGACGTGGTGTTCAGCTCCCTGGCCTTCCACTATGTGGAGGATTTCCGGGCCCTGGCGTCGTCCATCGCCCGGTGGCTGGCGCCGGGCGGGGACCTGGTCTTTTCCGTGGAGCACCCGGTGTTCACGGCCTATGGCTCCCAGGACTGGTATTACGGTCCGGATGGAGAGATTCTCCACTTCCCGGTGGACCGGTACTTCACGGAGGGCCGGCGGGAGGCGGTGTTCCTGGGGGAGCGGGTTGTCAAATACCACCGGACGCTGACCACGTATTTGGGGGCGCTGCTGGAGAACGGCCTGGGCCTCCGGGCGGTGGTGGAGCCGCAGCCGCCGGAGGACTTCCTGGACAAACCCGGCTACCGGGACGAGCTGCGCCGGCCGATGATGCTGCTCGTCGCGGCGGTCAAGCCATAGGCGCACGATTTTTGCGATTTCAGCGAAAAAGGGCTTGCATATTCCGGCGGGATGTGCTATTATATCTAGGCGTTGAAAACGCATAAGCGGCAGTAGCTCAGTTGGATAGAGTGACTGACTACGAATCAGTAGGTCGGGGGTTCGAGTCCCTTCTGCCGTACCACGTCGGAGCAAAGTCCGCTTTGCTCCGACGTTTTTTGCCTTCGGCCGAAAAGGACGTCATCTGTCTGCTCCCTGGCTTCTTCTCTCCCAACTGGACCCGCTGTGCTGGGCTCCGGTTTACTTTTGGGGACGCTGCAAGTCCTGTATCGCCATTTGCACCTCACCGGAACAGGCTTCGTATCGCTTGCGACGAATGTTTTATTGCATGACAAAATTCATTGCGCATTCTACTCCTTTTCAGCTGCGACTCGCTATGGCTGGGCAAATGCTGCGCCTGATTGGCTGCTCTGTACCGGAGCAAAGTCCATTTTTGCGCCGGCTTTTTTGTGCTTGTGGCAGGAAAGGACGCTTGTGCGGCCTTCAGCGGCTTTGCTGCCTTGCAGATACGGAGTCTTCCTTTCGAGGCTCTTTTGTGCCAACCCCTTAAGATAGGAAGGGGGGTGTGCCGATATAAAGAATGTAGAAATATCTGGGGGGGACGAGGAATGGGGAAAATCATCCTGCGTTGGGTTGTTTTCATCCTGGTTGTGGCGATTGTTTTGGGCGTCATCGCGTTTCTGTCCAACAGCGATTCCGGCGGCGTGTTTTGGCTGGTTGTGCTGCTGCTCTCGATTGTCGGAAGCGGTTCCTGGGCCACGACGAGCACGATTAAAATCTACCACCAGACCAAGGGCGGCGGGAATCGGTGGTTGGAGGAGAATCACTGGGACAAGCGTACATCCCTTCAATATCGGAGATGGCAGGTCTATGTGAATAACGCAACGCAGGAGGTTGCCGTATTGAATACCGCCAACAGCACCAAGCAGCCGGAGCGGGTGTTTCGCTTCCGCGACATCAAAGGTGCGGACCTTTACCAGGAAGATGTAAAGGGCAAGCGCAGCGTGCGGGTGGTCATTCAGCTGATGGATGGACAGCCGTACGCCGTGGCGGTCACCGACCGGCCGCTGCCGCCCGATTCCCCGGAGCTCCAGCAGGCGCTGGCGTTTGCGAAACGCGTGAACGAACTGTTTGCCATGCTGGCCAACGGGAACCTGGCGAGCGCCGCTGGGAAGCCATATGTCATTGCCAAGTGCTACAACTGCGGGCAGCTCCTGCGCGGCGAAGCCGGCAGAAGCGGCTGGTGCCCCAAGTGTGACGCAAGAATTCAAATGCCGGCGGCAACAACGCCCGGTGTTCGGATAGACCGCAGCCACCGGTGCCTATGAGATGGACCTGAACACGGAACCGGGCAGAGCGCGGACGATGACGACGGCTATTCGGACGGATACCGCGATGGGCAGCGGGGAAATACCGGCGGAAAGTATCAGGATGGATATGATGACGGATACGATGACGGGAAGGCCCAGAATTCCGGGACAACAGGCGGCTCCTACAACGAGGGATGAAACGCCGGATACGATGCCGGCTACAATGCCGGCGTAGCGCCCGGGGAGCCGGAGGACCCAGATACGCCGGACAATCCTTAGACATTTTGCGGCAATATCAAATCTCTATATATGAGGCCGCATGGGAATGTGCGCCAGGAGCAAAAATGCAAGGTGGATTTTTTAACAGCTGGTATGAATATCCATCCGTCAATGAAAGATATAAAAGCCTACGAGCTTTTTCTTGGGAAAACTTCAAAAGGGGAGATAGTATAGAAGACGCTTATGGAACCTCACAATATTCCGGGTTTGAGTGGATCCCGCAACGTGACGATTATGTTTTCGATTAACTTGATTGCATGAATGTATATTCTGTGGTTCTCCGATATCCATAAGCAATCCAAACTGGACGCGTAAAGAAAAGTCCCTTGTGGGAAAAACAAAACAGAAAACCTTTGTAATCTGGGGGATTGTTAGCTAATGAATTTTAACAGGGACCAGTCAAGCTGCCGGATATACTGATGGTCTTTTGCGCTCCCATGGAAGCGGCATCTGCGGTGGGGGAGGCATGGTCGTGTTTCTGAGATTTTTTTCCGGAGAGGCGCGGCGGGCCATTCCCTTTGGAGCCGGCGTGTGGTAAAATGAAACCAACATCGCGCCGTGTGCGACGGTATGCGGCGTCTGCGGACGGTTTGCTGCCCAGCTGCCGCCGGCCATGAAAGGAGAGCGACGACCATGGAGACCATCGACCGCCTGCTGGACTTTATCCGGTGCAGTCCCAGCCCCTACCACGCCGTGGCCAGCGCCGCGGAGCTGCTGGATGAGGCCGGCTTCGACCGGCTGGAGGAGTGCAGCCCCTGGCAGCTGGCCGCCGGGAAGGGATACTACGTCACCCGGGACCAGAGCAGCCTCATCGCCTTCCGCCTGCCGGACGGCCCGCTGGAGGCCTGGCGGATGACGGCCGCCCACAGCGACGCCCCCACCTTTGCGGTCAAGGGCGACCGGCTGGAGGGGGACCGCCGTTACGTCCGCCTGGCTGTGGAGGGCTACGGCGGCATGAACTGCGCCAGCTGGCTGGACCGGCCCCTGACCGTGGCCGGCCGCGCGACCGTCCGCACCCGGGAGGGCGTCGAGAGCCGGCTGGTCTACCTGGACGACGACCTGCTGACCATTCCCAGCCTGGCCATCCACCAGCAGCGGGATGTGAACCGGGGCCACGAGTACAACGCCCAGCGGGATATGCAGCCCCTCTGGGGCCTGGGCGGCTGCCGCAGCCTGGCGGAGCTGGTGGCGGAGGCGCTGGAGGTGTCGCCCGGCGATTTGCTGTCCCGGGACCTGGTGCTGTGCCCGCGGCAGGAGCCGGTGCGCCTGGGGCCCGCGGGCGAGCTGTACCAGGCCCCGCGGATTGACGACCTCTCCTGCGCCTACACCACCCTGGAGGGCTTCCTGAACGCCGGGCCCCAGGCGCGGCTGGGCCAGATCTACTGCCTCTTTGACAGCGAGGAGGTGGGGAGCGGCACCCGCCAGGGGGCCCTGGGCTCCCTGCTGGCCGACGTGCTGGAGCGGGTGCGCGAGTGCCTGGGCCTGGGGGCCGGGGAGGGGCGGCAGATTCTGGCCGGCAGTATGCTCCTGAGCGCCGACAACGGCCACGCCGTCCACCCCAATTTCCCCGAGAAGTCCGACCCGGCCAACCGGGTGTACCCCAACGGCGGCGTGGTCCTCAAGTACGCCGCCAGCCAGAAGTACACCACCACCGGCCTCACCGGCGGGCTCTTCCGGGAGCTGTGCCGGCGGGAGGGCGTGCCCATCCAGGTCTTTGCCAACCGCGCCGACGAGCCGGGCGGCTCGACCCTGGGGAACCTCCTGGCACGGCAGGTGAGCGTGCCCATGGCCGACATCGGCATGGCTCAGCTCTCCATGCACGCCGCCGTGGAGACGGCCGGCAGCCGGGATCCGGGCTGTATGGCCAGGGCCTGCGCGGCTTTCTTCCGGGCGGACTTCCGCCAGACGGCCGACGGCGTTTACCGCTTCCCGGTATAAAAACCGGCCAATCTGGCCAGGATACCCCAAAACGGGCCGTGGGCCCGGGGAGGTATCATCCATGAAGGTTCGAGATTTGATGAGCAGCGCGGTCGTCACCGTGGCGCCGGATGAGCTGGCGTCGGTGGCGGCGCGGATTCTGGCGCGCTACAACGTGGGCTCGGTGCCGGTCTGCGACCGGGACGGCCGCGTCCACGGCCTGCTGACCGACCGGGACATCGTCCTGCGGTGCGTGGCCGCCGAGAAGGAGCCCGCCAAGACCCAGGTCCGGGAGATTATGACCAGCCGGGTCATCTCCGCTGCGCCGGACGAGGAGGCCGAGACGGCTGCCCGGCGGATGGCCGAGGAGCAGGTCCGCCGGCTGCCGGTCATCGAGAACGGCCGCCTGGCCGGCGTGCTCTCCCTGGGGGACCTGTCGGTCAACGGGCGGATGGCCATGGAGGCTTCGGCCTGCCTCACGGACATCTGCCGCAACGTCCGCCGCCGCTGAGGGCGCAGACCCGATGAAATCGCCGCAAAAAACCTTTGACAGCGGGGCGTTTGCCTGTTATAATAGTCAAGCCGCATTGAAGAGGCGGGAAGACCAGGTATGCCCTGGCGCCTCCAGAGCGAGTCTACAACGAAAGTAGGTGCAACAGATGCAGGCGATTATCGTCACCGGAGGCAAGCAGTACAACGTCCAGGAGGGCGACGTGCTGTTCATCGAGAAGCTGAACGCCGAGGCCGACGCGACCGTGACCTTTGACCGGGTTCTGGCGGTGGTGGACGGCGCCAACTCCAAGTTCGGCACGCCCGTGGTGGAGGGTGCGAGCGTGGCCGCCAAGGTTCTCAAGAACGGCCGCGGCAAGAAGATTACGGTCTTCAAGTACCGTCCCAAGAAGGGCTCCAAGAGCTGCCAGGGCCACCGGCAGCCGTACACCAAGGTGCAGATTGAGAAGATCTCGGTGTAATGGTCCACGTAGAGTTTTTCAATCAGGGCGGCAGGCTCTCCGGGTTCTGCTGCCAGGGTCACAGCGGCTACGCCGAGGCCAGCGCGGACATTGTCTGCGCGGCCGTCACCACCGCCGTGCGCATGGCGGAGTGTACGATTAACGACGTCTGCGGCAGCCGTGCCAAGACCCGCGTCTCCGAGGAGGAGGCCCGCATCTCCCTGCGCCTTCCCGCCCAGTGCGACGAGGAGGAGACCGTCCAGGCGGTCCTGACGGGGCTGATGCTGACCCTCTGCCAGCTGCGGGACGAGTATCCGGAGTATCTGGAAGTTATGGAGGTGTAGTACCATGCTGCATATCGGGTTGCAGTTTTTTGCCCACAAGAAAGGCGGCGGCTCCACGAAGAACGGCCGTGACTCCGAGTCCAAGCGCCTGGGCGTGAAGCGGGCCGACGGGCAGTTCGTTCTGGCCGGCAACATCCTGGTCCGCCAGAGAGGCACCCACATTCACCCCGGCAACAATGTGGGCATCGGCAGCGACGACACCCTGTTCGCGCTCATCGACGGCCGCGTCAAGTTCGAGCGGATGGGCAAGGACCGGAAGATGGCGTCGGTGTACGCCGTGGAGTAATTCCTTCGGACATGCAACTTCATGCGCCACGGACGCACCGCGGGAACGGGCAAGCGTGCGGGGCGCATGAAGTTTCGCGCATCTGGGCCAACCCGGCCCATGTGCCGAGTTGCCGGGCCGTGCCGCCGAAAACGGCGCGGAGACCGGTCCGCGATGCGCCGCATCGCACACCCGAACGCCTGCCGTTCGGGATTTTTTTTGGAAAGGAGCGGCCCACATGGCTGGTTTTATCGACAAAGTGCGCATCACCGTCCAGGCCGGCGACGGCGGCGCCGGTGCGGTGGCCTTCCACCGGGAGAAATACGTGGCGGCCGGCGGCCCGGACGGCGGCGACGGCGGCAACGGCGGCAGCGTCGTCCTCCGGGTGGACGACAACCTCTCGACGCTGATGGATTTCCGCTACAAGCGCAAGTATGCCGCCCAGGCCGGCGCCAAGGGCGAGGGCGGCCGCCGGAAGGGGAAATCGGGGGAGAACCTGGTCATCCGCGTGCCCCGGGGCACGGTGGTCCGGGACGCCGAGACGGAGGCCATTATCGTGGATATGTCCGGCGGGGAGGACTTCGTCCTGGCCCGGGGCGGCCGCGGCGGCTGGGGCAACAGCCACTTTGCCACCCCCACCCGGCAGGTGCCCCGGTTCGCCAAGCCCGGCACCCCCGGCGAGGAGCTGGAGGTCCAGCTGGAGCTGA
>CAJFNZ010000102.1 GCA_904395905.1 uncultured Oscillospiraceae bacterium
CGTCGGCGCCATCAACGAGTCCGACGTGCTGCTGGCCTCCACGGCCAACGCCATCATCGTCGGCTTCAACGTCCGGCCCGACGCGGCGGCCGCCGCCTCGGCCCAGCGCTCCAAGGTGGATATGCGGATGTACCGCGTCATCTATGACGCCATCAACGAGATTGAGGCGGCCATGAAGGGCATGCTGGATCCCAAGTACCGCGAGGCGGTCATCGGCCACGCCGAGGTCCGCGTGACGTACAAGGTCTCCTCGGTGGGCACCGTGGCCGGCTGCTACGTCAAGGACGGCAAGGTTACCCGGGATTCCCAGGTGCGCGTCCTGCGGGACAACATCGTCATCCACGAGGGCGTCCTGGGCTCCCTCCAGCGGTTCAAGGACTCGGTCAAGGAGGTCTCCGCCGGCTACGAGTGCGGCATCTCCATCGACCGCTTCAACGACATCAAGGAGGGCGACATCTTCGAGTGCTTCGTCATGGAGCAGATTCGGGAGTAAGCGCCCCACCGGGCCGCCCCCGCCGGGGACGGCCCGGCCGCATCATCGGGGCTCCGTCCGCCGGGCGGGGAACCGCAGACTCTGGCTCCTGGAAAAGGAGGATTGCCATGCCATCGAACCGTATCGGCCGCATCAACGAGGAGATCCAGCGGGAGCTGGCCGACCTGCTGCGGACCCTCAAGGACCCGCGGGTCCAGGCCATGATTTCCATCACCCGGGTGGAGACCACCGGGGACCTGCGCTACGCCAAGGTCTTCGTCAGCGTCCTGGAGAAGGACCGGGGCCGCGACGTCCTCAAGGGGCTCAAATCCGCCGGCGGCTACCTGCGCCGGGAAATCGGCGCCCGGCTCCAGCTGCGCTACACGCCGGAGTTGGTGTTCCAGCTGGACGATTCCATCGCCCAGGGCGCCCACATCCTCGACCTCATCGAGGAGCTGCACCGGAAGGAGGGCGGCCATGACGAGACATGAGACCGCCGCGTGGCTCCTGGCCCACGACCGCTACGTGATTCTCACCCACCGGAACCCCGACGGCGACACCATCGGCTGCGCGTCGGCCCTCTGCCGCGGCCTGCGGGCTCTGGGCAAGACGGCCCACATCCTGGAGAACCCCCAGTTCTCCGCCCGCTACGGCCGCTGGCTCGACGGGCTGCTGTGCCCGGCGCCGGGGCCCGAGGACACCGTCGTCTCCGTGGACATCGCCGCCGAGACGCTCCTGCCCGACAACGCCGCGGGCCTGGCCGGGAAGATCCGCCTGGCCATCGACCACCACGGCTCCAACACCGGCTTTGCCGCGTGCAGCTGCGTCGAGCCGGATCTGGCCGCCTGCGGCGAGCTGGTCTACGCCCTGCTGGTCGAGGAGCTGGGCGTGGCTCTGACGCCGGAGCTGGCCGAGGCCATCTACCTGGCCGTCTCCACCGACACCGGCTGCTTCCAGTACGCCAACACCACGGCTTCGACCCTGCGGGTGGCGGCCAGCGTCATGGACGCCGGCTGCCAGGCCTACGCCATCAACAAGGTGTTTTTCGGCACCAAGTCCATCTCGCGCCTTCAGCTGGAGGCGCGGCTCACCGAGTCCATGGAGGTCCTGGCCGGCGGCCTGGTGGCCATCTGCCACGTGCCCCTGGGCTGGATGGCGGAGCTGGGCCTCACCGAGGACGACCTGGACGCCATCGCCAGCTTCCCGCGGAACGTGGAGGGCGTCGAGGTCGGCGTCACCGTCCGGGAGCAGGCGCCCGGGCGGCTGAAGATCTCCCTGCGGACCGGGGAGTACACCAACGCCTCGGCCATCTGCGCCCATCTAGGCGGCGGCGGCCACAAGGCGGCCGCGGGCGCCACGGTCCAGGGGGAGTACCCCGCGGTCCGCGCCCAGCTGCTCTCGGCCATGCGGGCCGAGGGCGTCCCGGTGTAGCCATGGCCTGCGGCATTGTGGTTGTGGACAAGCCCGCCGACTGGACCTCCCAGGACGTGGCCGCGAAGCTGCGGGGCGTCTATCACCAGCGGCGGGTGGGCCACGGCGGCACCCTGGATCCCATGGCCACCGGCGTGCTGCCGGTCTTCGTCGGCCGGGCCACCCGGGCCGTGGAGTTCTTTGAGGCCGCGGAAAAGGAGTACGTGACGACCCTCCGGCTGGGGATGGTCACCGACACCCAGGACACCACCGGGCGGGTGCTGGAGGAGCGGCCGGTGGCCGTCACGGAGGAGCAGGTGGCGGCGCTGCTGCCCCGGTTCCGGGGATCCCAGGCGCAGATCCCGCCGATGTACTCGGCGGTGAAAATCGGCGGACAGAAGCTCTACCAGCTGGCCCGCCAGGGCCGGGAGGTGGAGCGGCAGCCCCGGCAGATTGTCATCGAGGAGCTGGAGCTGCTCGGGCGCCGGGGGAACGACTACCGCCTCCGGGTCCGCTGCTCCAAGGGGACGTACATCCGCACCCTCTGCCACGACATCGGCCAGGCCCTGGGCTGCGGCGGGGCCATGGCGGCCCTCCGCCGGACGGCGGCGGGGCCCTTTGCCGAGGGGGCGAGCGTGCCGCTGGCGGACCTGCTGGCGGCGGAGGACCCGGAGCGGTACCTGCTGCCGGTGGACACGCTGTTCCGCAGCCTGCCGGCGGTGACGCTGACCGAGGCCCAGGTCAAGCCCTGCCGCAACGGCGCGGCGATTCCCATGGCCGGCAGCGGCCGGCGGCGGGTCTACGGGCCCGACGGGACGTTCCTCATGGTCGGCCGGCTGGAGCGGGGGAAGCTGCTGACGGAAAAGAGCTTTTTCGAGGTGTGAGATGGAGCAGAAACGAGTCATCGCCATCGGCTTTTTCGACGGCGTCCACCTGGGCCACGGGGCGCTGCTGCGCCGGGCGCGGCAGGTGGCCGACGGCCTGGGCCTGCCGGCGGCGGCCCTGACTTTCGACCGCCACCCCAGCGCCCTGCTGGGCGGCGCGCCGGTGCAGCTGCTCACCTCCGCCGCCGAGCGGGCCGGCCTGATGCGGCGGCTCTACGGGATGGACCAGGTCCACATCGCCCGCTTCGACCGGGCGATGCTGGAGATGCCCTGGCAGGCCTATGTGACCGACTACCTCTGCGGCCGGCTGGGGGCGGCCCATATCATCTGCGGCCACGACCACCGGTTCGGCTGGCGGGGCGAGGGCAACCCCGACCGCCTGCGGGCGCTGTGCGGCCGGCTGGGCGTCGGCTGCGACGTGGTGGAGCGGGTGACGGTGCACGGCGAGACCGTCTCCTCCACGGCCATCCGGGGCCTGGTGGCCGAGGGGCAGATGGAGGAGGCCGCGGCCCTGCTGGGCCATCCCCACTGCCTCACCGGGACGGTGGTCCACGGCCGGCAGCTGGGCCGGCAGCTGGGCACGCCGACGGCGAACCTTCTGCTGCCGGAGGGCGTGCTGGCCCCGGCCTTCGGCGTGTACGCCACGGCGGTGGTGGTGGACGGCCGCCGCCATCCGGCGGTGACGAACGTCGGCGTCCGGCCGACGGTGGAGGGAGACGGCCGCGTGACCGTGGAGCCGTGGATCCTGGACTTTTCGGAGGACCTCTACGGGCGGGAGCTTCGGGTGGAGTTCCTGCGCTTCCTGCGGCCGGAGCGGAAGTTCCCCGACCTGGAGGCCCTGCGGGCGGCGATTCTGGAGAACGCCGCCCAGACGCGGGCGTACTTCGACGCCCGCTGAGCGCCGCCCGTTGAAACACCGCGCCCCTTCCCAGGCGACAGGCCCGGGGAGGGGCGCGGTGTGTTCCGTTTTGCAGGGGCCGTCAGCCCATGCACAGGCCCATCCGGCGGGCCACTTCGAGCATCCCGTGGCTCTCGGGCACCAGGCGGGACTTGCCGGCGATGTCCTTGAGGCGGTTGGCCACCACGTGGTTGTTCTGCATGGCCACGGTCACGCCGTAGACCTGGTCCTCGACCATCTTGGCCGCGTAGGTGCCGAACTGGGTGGCCAGCACCCGGTCGTAGGGGGAGGGGCTGCCGCCGCGCTGCATATGGCCCGGCACGCAGACCCGGGCCTCGAAGCCGGTCATCTCCTCAATCTGCTTGGCGATGCGGTTGGTGGCGGTGGTGTAGCCCTGCTCGGCCCGCTTGGCCGTGCGCTCCTTCCGCTTCATCCGGGCCTCGTCGGTGTCGTAGACGCCCTCGGCCACGGCCAGGATGGAGAAGTGCTTGCCCTGCTCGGCGCGCTTCTCGATGGCCGCGCAGACGTTGTTGATGTCATAGGGCAGCTCGGGAATCAGGATGATGTCCGCGCCGCCGGCGATGCCGGCGTAGAGGGTCAGCCAGCCGGCCTTGTTGCCCATCAGCTCGACCACCATGCAGCGGCTGTGGCTGCCGGCGGTGGTGTGCACCCGGTCGATGGCCTCGGTGGCGATC
>CAJFNZ010000103.1 GCA_904395905.1 uncultured Oscillospiraceae bacterium
ATGCCCATCGTCTGCGTGGGCGAGAGCCTGGAGCAGCGGGAGCTGGGCATCACCGAGGACTGGATCTCCATGCAGATTAAGTGCGCCCTGGCCGGCGTGCCCGAGGAGAAGATCCGCAAAATTGTCGTGGCCTACGAGCCCATCTGGGCCATCGGCACCGGCAAGACCGCCACGCCCGAGCAGGCCGAGGAGGTCTGTGAGCACATCCGCACCGTCATCCGCAAGCTGTACGGCGCGAAAATCGCCCGGGCCATCTCCATCCTCTACGGCGGCAGCATGAACGAGAAGAACGCCTTCGAGCTGCTGGCCCAGCCGGACATCGACGGCGGCCTGATTGGCGGCGCGTCCCTGGTGCCGGAGAAATTTGTGAAAATCATTGAGGCAGCCAACCAGCCGACGGCCTGAATTTGTATAATATCCACAAAACGGGCGCAGATTTTTCTGCGCCCGTTTTGTGGATTTAACACTTTTTTCACGCCTTCGCGCCGCGGGTATGGTACAATGAAGGAGACGAAAGGGGAGCTGTCATGAACATTTTGTTTTTTCTGACACCCAAAGCAAACTGCTCCTTCCTCGAGGAAGACGACACCATGCGCCAGGCTCTCGAGCGGATGGAGCAGGCCGGCTACTCGGCTCTGCCGATTCTCCGCAAGGACGGCACCTACTGCGGCACCCTGACCGAGGGGGACCTGCTGTGGGCGCTGAAAAGCCTGTGCGTCATGGATCTGAAACAGACCGAGGGGCATACCATCATGGAAATCTCGCACCGCCGCGACAACCGGCCCGTGTCTGTGGACACCGATATTGAGGATTTGATTACCAAGGCCACCGACCAGAACTTCGTGCCGGTCATTGACGACCGCGAGAAGTTCATCGGCATCGTCACGCGGAAGGCCATCATGCAGTACTGCCTGAAGAATTTCTTCGTCCATACCCACGCAGAGGTTGCCATGTAACGCGCATTGCGCCGACAGAGCCCCCGCCTCCCGGAACCGCCCGGGAAGCGGGGGCTTTGCTGCGCCCATCCGGCGACGCGGCTACGCCGCCGGCGTGATGCTGTCGAACACGGCCTGCCAGTCGGCCGACGCCCCCTCGGGCGGCAGCAGGTAGACGGCCAGCAGGCGGGTCTCGCCGCTGCCAATCAGTGCCACCTGGGCGTTGACGGCGGCGCCGCCGGCGTCGGCGGCCGAGAGGGAGACGACCCAGCGGCCCTCGTCCAGGCTCGGCGTGCCGGCGGAAACGGCGCCGTCGGCCAGGCCGCCGGTGAAGTACCGCTCCAGCACCGCCTGGGCGAACTGGACGAACTCCTGTTCGGTGGGCGTCTCCAGGCCGGCGGCGGAGACGGTCTGGATGTCGATGCGCGGCGTCGATGCGCCGGCCGGGGCGGTCACGGCCAGGCGGACCGCGCCGCCGTCGGCGCCGTCGTCCAGCGACGTCACCTGGCACACATCCGGGCGGTAGGAGAAGCTGGCGGACGGCCCCGACCAGAGGACCGAATCGCCGCTCGCAGCCGGCGTCTCCGGCGTGTCCGGCTGGGAGGGGGATTCCGGGCTCCCCGCCGGCGACGCGGCGGAACCGGCCGGCTGGCTGCCCCAGAAGATGGCGACGGTGGCGGCCAGGCAGACGGCCAGCACCGCCACCGAGAGGGCCGCGTAGCCCTTACGCAAGTGCAGCACCTCCCAGCGGCATCTGGACGGCGGCCTCCGACTGCCGCTCCACGGTCCAGGCGGTCTTGTCCTGGGGGAACAGGATGACGGCGGAACACGTCTCGGCCAGCAGGTCCGGCGTGGCCAGGATGATGCCCTCGTCGTTCAGGCCGCCGTCGGCCATCCGGCCGGTGTCCCACTCGGAATAGCGGCTGCGCAGCTGGTAGGGGTCGGCGACCAGGAAATAGCCGACGCCGTCCTGGACGACGTAGTCCTCCAGGACCATGTAGTGCTGGGCGCTGGTGAAGTTGCCCCGGGACATATGGACGATGGCCAGGGCGTTCTCCTCGCCGACCATGGTCTGCACCTGCTGCCAGTCGATGGCGGCCTGGCCGTCCGCAGGCGTCTGGAAGTAGTATTCCGGCTCCGGCAGGCCGAAGAGCCCGGCCGCCACGCCCATGAATTCGTCGGGCACGCCGTGGGCCTCGATGCGGTAGCCGTTCTCGATGGCGTAGTCGGACAGGTACGTGGGGTCGATTTCCCGGTGGAGGTACGTGGCGATGACGCTGCTGACGGCCATGACGCCGCAGGAGCGGTTAATCATGGTGTCGTTGGCCTCGGCCTCGCTGTCGGCGTTGGGGAAGGGATAGGAGGCCCAGTCGGGGTCGGTCTGGGCGTAGTAGTAAAAGCCGAGGCTCTCGCCGCTGCGCAGCAGGGAGCCGTCGATGCCGGCGGCAATCATCCGCGCCTTGTAGACGGTGTAGACGTCGTTCTGCATGGCCGCGGGCAGCTGCGGCAGCTGCCCGAGCAGGTAGACCGTCAGCTCGTCCAGCCGCGGCGTCCGGTCCAGGCGGCAGAAGTCGTAGAGGGTCTGCACCAGGGTCTCCAGGTGGCTGTCGAAGTAGTCGATGACCTCGCCGCGCAGCTGGGTGTGGGCCACAAACTGCGGCTCGTCCACCTGGGCGAGGGCCTCCTTGACGGCGCGCACCGTCTCGGAGCGCTCGCCGGGGGCGGGGCCCTCCGTGCCGGGATAGGCCGCCTGGAGCAGCTCCGGCACCTCAATGCCGGAAAAGGCGACGCCGTCCTGGGTCAGGGCGGCGGACTCCCCGGCGAAGATTGGCTCGACCTCCACCTGGGCCAGCACCGCCGACAGCTGTCCGGCGTCGGCGGCGGCGAAGAGGGCCAGGGCCGCGGCCAGCGCCAGAACCAGCGCCAGGCGGCGCGTGTGGGTTGCGTGCATGGTCAGCTCCTTTCTCAAAAGCGTTGCAGCAGGGAAAGTATCAGAAGATGGAGCGGGTAGAAGGCATAGAACCCCCACTTGAGGGCGGGATTCCGGCGGCCCTGGGCGCCGTGGTAGGCGGCCAGCAGCGGAATCGGCAGCAGGAAGCCCAGCCGGTAGCCGTACAGAAGCCAGGCGGCCGGATTCTGGACCAGTTCCGGAGCCACCGGCAGCAGATAGCAGGCGAGCCCCACGGCCGTGAAGGCCCACAGCTTTGCCGCCGGACGGTCCCGCAGGGTGCCGAAGGCGAGAATCCAGAAGACGCCGATATACCCCCAGTCGGCCGGCGTGGACAGGGCGGCCAGCAGGGCCGCCAGCAGGAGGCGCACCGCCAGGGGCAGGCTGCGCCGCTCCCAGACGGCCAGCGCCAGCAGGCCCAGCAGAAGCCCCCAGAGGACGCTGGTCTCAGCGGTGGGGTCCAGGCCGAAGTAGTGGGTGAACGGAAGATGGGAGAGGAGCGCGAAACAGAACAGGCGCCGGGCATACCGCCGCAGGTTGGACGTGTGGTAGAAGCCCTCGGCCACAAAGAAACACATGATGGGCATCGTCAGGCGGCCCAGGGTGCGCAGCACAATCCACTCCACCGAGCCGGCGCAGAGAAACCCGCTGGCGAAGTGGTCCAGGGCCATCGCGGCCAGGGCGACGGCCTTGAGCCAGTTGGCCGTCAGGCCGCCGGCGCGGACACGGGCCGCGGCGCCGGCCAGACGGGCGGCCCGGGGGACCAAGGCAGCTTCCGAAGGGAACACGGGATTTGCACCTCCAGGGGAAGCCCGGCAAAAGCCGGACCATTCCGGGTATTTCTGCCCTCCATGATACCACAGGGGCGGAAAACGAGGCAAATACTCGTTTCGTATCGGATTCTATACGCCGCGCCTATATTACGCCGCCGTTCGACAGGGGAAACAGACGCCCCCGCCGCCCCCGGAATCGGCAGGCAGCGGGGGCGCTGCGCGCTCCAGCGGGGTATTCCGTTACATGACCAGGTAGCCGCCGTCCACGGGGATGACGGCGCCGCCCAGGTAGTCGCTGGCGTGGGAGGCCAGGAAGACGCAGGGGCCCTTCATGTCCTCGGGCTTGCCCCAGCGGCCGGCCGGGATCCGGCCGAGAATCACCTGGGAGCGGGGGTTGGCCGGGTCGGACAGGGCTGCGCACATGTCGGTGTCCATGTAGCCGGGGGCCAGGCAGTTGACGTTGATGCCCTTGGCAATCCAGTCGTTGCTCATCTCCTTGGCCATCTGGGTCAGGCCGCCCTTGGCCGCGGCGTAGGCGGGGGTAATCATGCCGCCGAAGAAGGCCGCCATGGAGGACACCAGGATAATCTTGCCGTAGCCCTTGGGAATCATGGTCTTGGCGGCCTCCTGGCAGAGGATGAAGACGGCGTTCAGGTTGACGTTGATGACGTCGTCCCAGTCCTGGATGGGGAACTCCTCGGCCGGGTGGCGGCGCTGGATGCCGTGGGAGACGACGAGGATGTCCAAATCGCCGCCCAGCTTCTCCAGGGCCTCGCGGTAGCAGCGGTAGACCTCCTCCCGGACGCCCAGGTCGGCCTTGACGCCGTGGCACTTGAAGCCCTTGTCGCAGTAGGACTTGGCCACGTCGAAGACCGAGTCGCCGGTGCCGACCAGGCAGACCTCGCAGCCGGCCTCCATCAGGCCCTCGGCCATGCCGTTGCCCAGGCCGCGGGTGCCGCCGGTGACGAGCGCCTTCTTGCCGGTAATATCAAACAGCTGATTCATAGGGTAGCTCCTCCTTATGTAATGGGAACAAAATATCCAAATCTAGTATACCGAACGCCGCCCACCCCTGTCAACCGGGGGCCGTGCGGAATGTCGCCGAAAATGCCGGCCGGTCCGGAGCGGGCGTGGGGCGCCCCTCCTCCGGTGGGCGGGGGAGGGGCGGGAGGTTATTTCGTTTCGAAGACCGAGGGATTGACCACGTTCGGCGGGATGCGGCCCTCCAGCAGGGCCGTCATGCCGGAGATGCCCTCGTCGGCCATGGCCATGCGGCTGCGCATGGTGAGGCTGGCGATGTGGGGCGTCATGGTGACGTTGTCCAGCTCCAGCAGGCCGGGGTGGACGGCGTTGGGCTCCGTCTCGAAGACGTCCAGGCCGGCGCCCTTGATGACGCCGTCCTTCAGGGCGTGGTAGAGGGCGTCCTCGTCCACCAGCTTGCCCCGGGCCGTGTTGACGAAGTAGGCCGTGGGCTTCATCTTCCGGAACGTCTCGGCGTTGAACATATGGTGGTTCTCGGGGAAGTACGGGGCGTGGAGGGAGATGCAGTCGGCCGTGGCCAGCAGCTCGTCGAAGGGCAGATACGTGACGTCGTACTCCTGCTCCACCTCGGGCTTGGCGCGGTACTGGTCGAAGTAGACGACCTTCATGCCCATGCCCTGGGCCTTCCGGCAGACCCGCTTGCCGATGCGGCCGAAGCCCACGATGCCCAGCGTGCTGCCGGCAATCATGGTGTTCAGGTCGGAGAACAGCGGGGCAATCCACTCCTTCTGCCGGACCTGGCGGTCGTACCGGGCGACGCCGCGCATGGTGGCGAAAATCAGCGTTGCGCCCAGCTCGGCCGTGGCCTCGGTGACGGAGGTGGGGGTGTTCAGGATGGGCAGGCCCACCTCGGTGGCGTACTTCCAGTCAATCCGGTCGTAGCCGACGCCGTAGTTGGCGATGGCCTTGACGCCGTGGGCCAGGCAGGCGTCGATGACGTTCTTGCCGGCGGTGAAGTCGATGGCGAACAGGGCGTCGTACTGGGGCAGCAGCTCCAGGACCTTCTCCTCGGACATCGTGACGTCGGGCACGTCGGGCATGGTGAACTCGTAGCGGTCCTCATAGGGGGCGAGGCACGCCTCGGGGATCCACTTCGTGAGGAGGAGTTTCTTCTTTTCCATCGCTGTGTCCCTCCCTTACAGGCTCTCGGTCATGCGGCGGACGTCGCCGCAGGTGCCGGCCCAGTAGGCCTTGAGGACGCGGAACTCGTCGCCGATGCAGAAGTGCCGGACGCCGAGGCCCTTGTAGTACTCCGCCTTCTCCAGGGTGTCGCACTCGCAGCGGGGCTGCACGCCGCACTCGAGCGCCGTGCGGATGACGTACTCCTCGACCTCCTTGAGCTCCGCGCCGTGCTCGGAGGCGTTCCAGCCGCGGCTCATGCTGTAATCGGAGGGGCCGAACTGCACCATATCCACGCCGGGAATCGAGCAGATGGCCTTGATGTTGTCCACGGCCTCGGCCTTTTCAATCATGAAGAGCTTGACCACGTTCCGGGTCATCTGGACCTGCTCCATCTGGGGCAGGTGGTCGTGGTAGCGGATCCACCGGCCGTTGGGGAAGCCGAAGCGGCCGCCGTCGGGGCAGTCGGGCGCCATGGCGAAGAGCGTCTCGGAGACCTCCTCGGGCGTCTTGTGGTCGGCGAACAGGATGCCCTGGAAGCCCATGGCGGCGGCTTTCTGGGCCACGTAGAAGCGGTTCTGGAAGTCCACCTTGATGATGGAGCCGATGTTGTGCAGCTCGGCGGCCCGGACGAAGTTCTCCATCTCCATCAGGTTGTGGGGCGCGTACTCGGCCAGGAACTCCACATAGTCAAAGTTCCCGGTGACGGCGGCGGCCTCCACCGAGGAGGGGTTGATGTTGAACAGCCGGGTGGCCATGGTGGGCTTGCCGGCCTGGAGCAGTGCGCGAATCTTGTTTTCCGGAACAGACATGTGGGACGCCTCCTATGTATTGAGTCCATGAAACGGCGGCCTCTCCGCCGTTCGTTCCAAGAATAGGTCTTCCACTGGAAAATGTCAATGCACAGACTTGGCATAGAGTTTGCGCATCTTGCGATAATGGGGATTCGAGATTGACAAGGACGCGGCGGTGGATTAAAGTGAAGTCAGAGGTGATTCGGTGAAAAGCACGGCATTTTTATCAAAAAATATCACATACCGCTGCGATTACAGCAGCTCTTTGCACAACCACGCCAATGAGCCGACGGATTGCCTGCACTACCATGATTTCTACGAGCTGATTGTCTATTTTGGGCAGTCCGGCTCCTTCGCCGTGGGGGAGGATCTGTATCCGCTGGCCTACGGGGACATCGTCCCGGTGGATATGTTCCTGCCCCACCGGCTGTTCCCGGATCCGAACGGGAGCTTCGAGAGCCTCTCCGCCCAGGTGGATCCGGGATTGCTGATTGCTTTCAGCACCCCAACGGCGAACCTGGCCGATTTGTTCCGCCGGCAGGAGGGGCGCAGCCCCATCCACCACGTGGCGCCGGGGACGGCGGCCAAGTACCGGCGGCTGCTGGAGGAGTACCGGGCGGCCCGGGCCGACCAGAGCCAGGACATCCTGGTCAAGGCCATCCTCCACCAGCTGCTGGCCTACGCCTACCGGGACTGCGCCCCCGAGGCGGCCCGGGACAGCGCGGCCAACCAGCAGCTGGAGATTGTCACGCGGCTCATCCACTACATCAACCGCCACCTGGCCGAGCGGCTGCCGCTGGAGCGGCTGGCCGAGGAGGTCAATTACAGCACGTACTACATCTGCCACATCTTCAAGGCCATGACCAACCGGAGCATCAGCAGCTACATCCTCGAGAAGCGGGTGGAGCGGGTCACGGGGCTGCTGCGGGGCGGCATGACGGCCCACAAGGCCGCCGAGGCCGTGGGCTTCAACAGTTACAGCCACTTCTACCGGACGTTCTGCCGGACGATGGGGTGCAGCCCGGCGGCCTACATGGCCGGCGCCCAGAACTGAAAATCGCGCCTGCCCGCCCCCTGCGGGGCGGGCAAACGCGAAGGGTTTGGCGGTATTACAGGTCCTTGGCCTCGGGCAGGCCGCAGCGGCTCCAGCCGCCGTCCACAAACAGGGTCTGGCCGGTGATGCCGCTGGCCTCCTGGGACGCCAGGAAGCAGACGGCGCTGCCGATTTCCTCGGGGTCGAGCAGGCGCTTCATGGGAATCACCAGCAGGTTGTTGTCGATGTCGATGATGCCCTCGGCGATGCCCTTGCGGACCATGTCGGTCATGACGTAGCCCGGGGCCACGGCGTTGATGCGGATGTTGAAGCGGCCCCACTCCACGCCCAGCGTGCCCACGAGGCCGTTGACGGCCGCCTTGGAGATGTTGTACGGCGAGCGGCGGGTCGTGAAGCACTCGGAGTTGGCCGAGGAGATGCAGACGATGCTGCCGCCGTTCGGCTGGTTCTTCATGTGCCGCGCCGCGGCCCGGGAGGCGAAGTAGTACGCCTTCAGGTTCAGGTCCATGAGGAAGTCGAACTTCTCCTCGGGGAAGTCCGTGGCCCACTCGCGGATCTGGATGCCGGCGTTGTTCACCAGAATATCGATGGAGCCGTGGTCCGCCACGACGCCGTCAATCAGCTTGTCAATCTCCGGCACCTGGCGCAGGTCCACCTGACGGGCCTCGGCGGCGCCGCCGGCCTCCTGAATCAGGCGGACCGTCTCCTCGGCCGCCTCGAGGTTGATGTCGGCGATGACCAGCTTGGCCCCCTCCCGGGCCAGGCACAGGGCGATGCCCCGGCCGATGCCGGCGCCGGCGCCGGTGACAACGGCAAGTTTCTCCTTGAGTCCACGCATAGTTTGCTCCGTCCCTTCTTCGATATCTGGAATTGACTCTTGACAAGGCGCAGGAATGTGGATACCATATTCCTGACAATGTTCAAATTATACACATCCTCGTTAGAACATTCAAGATTTTTTGAACTTTTCATACAAATTTAACGGTTTTTTGTGCAGCTTGTAAAAAATGGAGCCTTGTTTTTTGGAACATCAGACGACAGAGGCTTGACCATGCGCCGCCGGATCCGGCGAGAGAAAGGAGCGTTTCCCCGGTGATTATTTTCGGCAAGGAATACACCCGCGCGAACCTGGGCAAGATCTTCGATTACGCCATGCTCAACCACGACGTCACCCGCCAGCAGGTGCAGGAGCACGTGAAAAAGGGCATCGCCTACAACGTCAACGGCATCCACTGCAATCCCTACTGGGTGCCGATGATTGCCGATATGCTCGAGGGCACCGGCATTGAGACGGGCCTCTGCCCGGCGTTCCCCTTCGGCGCGGCCTCGACGGCCGACAAGGTCCGCCAGACCGAAGAGCTGGCCAAGATCCTCCGCGGCCGGCCCGGCTGCGTGGACTACGTCATCAACGTCGGCGCCCTGCGGGGCGGTGAGTACGACGTCCTCAAGGAGGAGGCCGAGGCCATGGTGGCCCTGGGCCGGGACTACGGCCTGACCGTCAAGAGCATCATGGAGAACGCCATGCTCACCGACGAGCAGCTGGCCGCCGGCTGCCGGATTGTCAGCGAGGCCGGCGTGGACTACGTCAAGGCCGCCAGCGGCCGCGGCGGCTCCCCGGCCATGCGGACGCTGCACATCATGCGGGCCAACATCGACGACCGGGTGGGCATCAAGTTCGCCGGCTACGGCACGTACAACCTGACCCAGCTGACCATCATGGGCCTCGTCACCGGCGCCAGCCTCTTCGGCACCGGCTACGCCCACGAAATCATCGAGGAGATTGACCAGTTCTATAGGGACCTGGTCATCACCAAATAAATTCCCTGGGAGCCCCAATGCCTGCAAAACAAAGTTGAATCGGACAAAAGAAAGGACGAATGAATATGGTTGCAGAAAATCTCAAGAAGCTCTTCTCCCTGGAGAACAAGGTCGTGCTGATGACCGGCGCCGCCGGCGGCATCGGCGCGGAGCTGGCCAAGGGAATGGCCGGCGTGGGCGCCATCCTGTGCGCCTGCGACATCAGCGAGAAGGGCCTGGCGGCTCTGAAGCAGGCCATCGACGCCGAGGGCGGCGAGTGCCACACCTTCGTCATGGACGTGACGAACAAGGAGAGCATCCACGCCGCGGTGGACGCCATCGACAAGCAGTTCGGCCGGGTGGACGTGCTGGTCAACGTGGCCGGCATCAACAAGCGCGAGGGCATCCTGGACGTGCTCGAGGAGACGTACGACCGGATTATGGACATCAACCTCAAGAGCGTCTTCATGGTCAGCCGTGCCGTGGCGCCGCTGATGATGAAGCAGCACAGCGGCAGCATCATCAACATCGGCTCCCACAACGCCACGGCCATGCTGGGCGGGTGCAGCGTCTACGGCGCCACCAAGAGCGGCGTCGTGGCCCTGACGCGGTCCATGGCCATCGAGTGGGCCGAGTGGGGCATCCGCGCCAACGCCGTCTCCCCGGGCCACATCCTCACCCCGCTGACCCAGGTCACCTGGGACCATCCGACCCGCGGCGACTACCTGCGCGACCGCATCGCCATGCGCCGTCCCGGCAACCCCGAGGAGATCCTCGGCGTGGTCGTGCTGCTGGCCTCGGACGCCTCCAGCTACATCAGCGGCTCCAACTACGTCGTTGACGGCGGTTGCCTCTGCGGCGGCGCCCCGTGGGACTTCGACAGCGCCTACCGCTACAAGGGCGAGGACCAGTAAGCCGCCGCGAAATTGACCAAGGAGGGTTTATCACCATGAAAGCTGTATACCTCAAGGAGCCCAAGAACATCTTCATCGAAGAAATCGAGAAGCCCGTCTACACCCCCGGCCAGGGCAAGGCCCTGATTCGGATTAAGTCCATGGGCATCTGCGGCTCCGACATCGGCGCCTACCGGGGCGTCAACCCCATCGTCAGCTACCCCCGGATTATCGGCCACGAGTTGGCCGGCATCATCGAGGAGATTGACGACAACAACCCCAAGGGCCTCAAGAAGGGCGACCGGGTCGTCCTGGAGCCGTACCTGCACTGCGGCCACTGCTATCCCTGCTCCCTGGGCCGCACCAACTGCTGCGAGACCCTGGAGTGCCTGGGCGTTCACACCGACGGCGGCATGACCGAGTACTTCCTCCATCCGGACTTCATGCTCGTGCCGATTCCCGACGATATGCCCTGGGACATCGCCCCCATGTCCGAGCCGCTGACCATCTCCCTCCATGCCCTGCACCGGGCGAAGGTCTCCGCCGGGCAGCACGTGGCCATCAACGGCTGCGGCGCCATCGGCCTGCTGGCCGCCCTGGCCGCCCTGGCCTACGGCGCGGTGCCCATCGTCATCGACCCGGTGGAGGAGCGCCTGGCCTACGCCCGCAGCCTGGGCGTGGAGCACACCATCTGCCCGCCGGCCGACGACACGGTGGCGAAGATCCGTGAGCTGACCAACGGCCGCATGGCCGAGGTGGTGCTGGAGATGTCCGGCGCCGGCTCCGCCATCCGCCAGAGCCTGGACATGGTCTCCTACGCCGGCAAGATTGTCCTGACCGGCTGGCCCAAGTCCGAGACGAGCCTGCCCACCAACCTCATCACCACCAAGGAAATCGACGTCCTGGGCGGCCGCAACAGCGCCAAGGAGTTCGAGGAGGCCCTGGAGCTGATTGAGAGCGGCAAGGTCAACGCCCGGGCCGTGCTGAGCAAGGTCATCACCATGGACGAGGTCCCCGCGGCCGTGGAGGAGCTGTCGGAGTTCCCGGGCCGGTACCTGAAGATTAACGCCGTCATCGGCGACTGAGCGGAGGAGGAGAAGCCAATGCCCATCCATCTGAGAGAGAACTGCAAGTACCACCTGATGGTCCTCACCAGCGTCGGCCTGCGCATCACGCCGAAGGACCGCCAGCCGGTCCACGTGAGCCGGGAGTTCACGCTCCAGGCCAACAGCGCCGAGAGCAACGTCCTGGGCGTCTCGGCCGCCCTGGGCCTGAAGACGAAAATGCTCACCGCCTTCGTCGAGGGCAGCCCGCTGGCCCAGTTCATCAAGTCCGAGTACCGGGCCCGGGGCATCGACTTCGAGGGCCCCGAGGTGCCCCAGGGCGGGCCGTGGGGCTACCGCCACCAGATCAACGTGGCCGACTGCGGCTACGGCCTCCGCGGCGCCCGCGTCTGGAACGACCGCTCCGGCGAGGTGGGCCGCGACCTGAAGTCCGCCGACTTCGACCTGGACCGGATCTTCGTGCAGGAGGGCGTGCAGATCCTCCACACGTCCGGCCTCTTCGCGGCCATGTCCCCCAACACCATCCAGTTCTGCCTGGACTGCGTCCGGGCGGCCAAGGCGGCCGGCTCGGTCATCAGCTTCGACCTGAACTACCGCGCCTCCTTCTGGAAGGGCCGGGAGGCCGAGCTGCGCAAGGCCTTCCAGGAGATTGCCTCCCTGGCCGACATCCTCGTGGGCAACGAGGAGGACTTCCAGCTGGCCCTGGGCATCCAGGGGCCGGAGGCCGGCGGCAAGGGCCTGGCGGCCAAGATTGACGGCTTCAAGGGCATGATTGAGGAGGTCAAGAAGGCCTATCCCAACGCCTCCATGTTCGCCACCACGCTGCGCGAGGTGGTCAGCGCCAACGACAACCTCTGGGGCGCCATTCTCCACACCGACGGCCAGTGGTACGTGGAGGAGCCGCGGAACGTGCCGGTCCTCGACCGCATCGGCGGCGGCGACGGCTTCGTCAGCGGCCTGCTCTACGGCGTGCTGCGGGGCTGGGCGCCGGAGAAGTGCCTCCAGTTCGGCTGGGCCTCCGGCGCGCTGGTGGTCACGCTGCTGACCGACTACGCCACGCCCGCCGACGAGGAGCAGATCTGGAGCATCTACGAGGGCAACGCCCGCGTCAAGCGCTGAGGCCGGCGGTTCGTCGAATTACACAAACCATAGAAAAGAGGTGGGGATTGCTCCCTGCCTCTTTTTTGCGCCGAAACCTTCCGGGAATTCCGGGAATTCCGGATATTTTTCCGCATAAATTCTTTTACACGACGTTTACAAAACGACAGAGCGCAAAGCCCGCGATGACGAGGGGCTGTGCAAAACGCCGAAAAACCGGGCGGAGGTTTAATGAAATTCCCGAATTGACGGTCGAAAAGATATGACGTATAATAATTTCAACCTCAGAAATCTCCCCGCAGAAGGGGACGTCCCGCCGGCGGCCAACGGCCGGCGGGCTGCGCGTCAAGTTTCGCAAGCCCCGCATCATACCTCGTTTCCAAGCAGGATTTAGCTAGAATGGAGGAACATACGTAATGCACTACACAGCACAAGACATCCAAGATGTCAAGAGAAAAGCGATTGACATCCGCGCGGACATCCTTCAGATGATTCCCAACGGCAAAGTGGGCCATCTGGGCGGCAGCTGCTCCGCGGCGGACTTCACTGCTGCGCTGTATTTCAAGCACATGAAGGTGTTTGACGACCCGAAGAACCCCGCCCGTGACCGCTGCATCTTCAGCAAGGGCCACGCGGTGCTGGCGCAGTACGCCTGCTTCGTGGAGCTGGGCTACGTGGACCGCTCGGAGCTGCCGAAGGTCAAGACCATCAACGGCATCCTCCAGGGCCACCCCGATATGGACCTGACCCCCGGCATCGAGGCCGTCACCGGCTCCCTGGGCCAGGGCCTCTCCGTGGCGCTGGGCATGGCCCTGGGCCTGAAGCTGGACAAGAGCGATTCCCGCGTGTTCGCCGTGCTGGGCGACGGCGAGATCTCCGAGGGCCAGATCTGGGAGGCCGCCATGGCCGCCACGGTCTACAAGGCCGACAACCTCTGCGCGATTCTGGACCACAACGGCGTCCAGGCCACCGATGTGACCGAGAAGGTCTTCCCCATCCACAACATCCAGGAGAAGTGGCGCGCCTTCGGCTGGCACGTCATCGAGATTGACGGCCACAACATCGAGCAGATCCTCGCCGCCCTGGACGAGGCCAAGGCCACCAAGGGCCAGCCCACGCTCATCTATGCCAACACCGTCAAGGGCAAGGGCTTCGCCTTCGCCGAGGGCAAGGCCAAGTACCACAACGCGGCCATGACGGAAGAGGAGTACCAGCAGGCGCTTCAGGCCATCGAGCAGGCCCGCAAGGAGGTTGGTTAATCATGGAGAAGAAGAACTGCAGAAACGCTTACGGCCAGGCCCTGGTGGACCTGGGCAAGAAATACGACAACGTCGTCGCGCTGGAGGCCGACCTGGGCAAGTCCACCATGTCGTATATGTTCGGCGACGCCTATCCCGAGCGGTACTTCCAGGTGGGCATTGCCGAGCAGAACATGGCCTCGATGGCCGCCGGCCTGGCCCTGACGGGCAAGGTTGCCTTTGTGAACTCCTTCGCGGTGTTCTCCAGCGGCCGCGCCTATGACCAGATCCGCTCCTCCATCTGCATCCCCAACCTGAACGTCCGCATCTGCGGCTCCTCCGCCGGTCTGTCGGACTACGGCGACGGCAAGACCCACCAGTCGGTGGACGACATCGCCATCATGCGGGTGCTGCCCCACATGACCGTTCTCTCCCCGGTGGACGCCGTGGAGACCGAGAAGATGGTCGCCGCCCTGGGCGAGCTGAAGGGCCCGGCCTATATCCGCATCAACCGCAACGACCTGCCGGTCTACACCGACCCCGACGCCGAGTACCACATCGGCAAGATCTCCACCATCCGCGAGGGCAAGGACGTGGTCGTCTTCGGCAGCGGCGTGATGGTCTCCCAGGCCATGGCGGCCGCCGAGGAGCTGGAGAAGGAGGGCATCTCCGTCCGGGTCGTGAACATCAGCACCATCAAGCCGCTGGACGTGGCGGCCCTGAAGGCCTGCTGCGAGGGCGTCAAGGGCGTCGTCACCGCGGAGGAGCACAACATCTACGGCGGCCTCGGCTCCGCTGTCTGCGAGGCCCTGTCGGACAGCCGCCTGCCCATCAAGATGGTGGGCCTCCAGGACACCTTCGGGCGCTCCGCGGAGAACTATCAGCTGTTGTTGGAGAAGTATCACCTGATGCCCGCCGACGTGGCGGCTGCTGTCAAAGCCGTTCTGGGGGCATAAGTCGAAGAATAGGAGACGACATGCCGCTATCTGCTATCAAGGCCAATCATGTTGCGCTGTCGGAGCGGGTGGAGGAGGAGGTCGTGCGGTATATCCAGGAGAACCGCCTGCGCTGCGGAGACCGCCTCCCCAATGAAAAGGAGCTGGAGCTGCGCCTGGGCGTCAGCCGCAGCACCATCCGCGAGGCCATGCGCTCCCTGCGGGCGCGGGGCATCGTGACCATCCGGCAGGGCAGCGGAACCTATGTGGCAGATTCCATGGGCGTGTCGGAGGATCCCCTGGGGCTCGGCTTCCGGTACGACCGGAACAAGACCCTGGCCGACCTTCTGGACATTCGGTTTATGATTGAGCCCTCCATCGCCGGGGCCTGCGCCGCGCGGGCGTCCGACGAGCAAAAGGCGGAAATCCGCAGGCTCTGTGACGAGGTGGCGGCGATGATTCGCCGCGGGGAGGCCCACGAGGAGAAGGACGTCCAGCTCCACTGCGCCATCGCCAAGGGCGTGGACAACGAACTGGTCAACGTGCTCTTCCCGGACGTCCTCAGCGGGATCCAGGTCTATTCGCCGCTGCTGGAGGACCGGCTGCTGGAAAAGACGATTCTCCGCCATCAGGAGATTGTCGATGCCATCGTGTCGGGCGACCCCCGCGGTGCGTACTACGCCATGGTACAGCACCTGGAGGACAATCGCCTCGCGATTATCGAATACATTGCAAGCCAGAACAAAAACGCGAAAGGAAGCAAGCAAGATGAAGATTGGTTTTATCGGATTAGGTATTATGGGAAAGCCCATGGCCAAAAACCTCCTGAAGGCCGGCTATGAGCTGACGGTCAACGACCTGGTCGAGGCCGCCGTGAACGAGCTGGTGGAAGCCGGCGCCAAGCGCGCCGCCTCCAACGCCGAAGTGGCCGCCGCCAGCGACGTGGTCATCACCATGGTGCCCAATTCGCCCCATGTCAAGGCTGCCGTCCTGGGCCCCAAGGGCGTTCTGGAAGGCGCGAAGCCCGGCATGATTCTGGTGGACATGAGCTCCATCAACCCCATCGCCTCCAAGGAAGTCTGCGCCGAGGTGGAGAAGGCCGGCTGCGAGATGCTCGACGCCCCCGTCTCCGGCGGTGAGCCCAAGGCCATCGACGGCACCCTGGCCATCATGGTCGGCGGCAAGGAAGAGGTCTTCAACAAGGTCAAGGACATCCTGGCCGTCATGGGCAGCTCCGTGACCCTGTGCGGCGACATCGGCGCCGGCAACACCACGAAGCTGGCCAACCAGATTATCGTCGCCGCCAACATCGCCGCCCTGGGCGAGGCCCTGGTTCTGGGCAAGAAGGCCGGCGTGAAGCCCGAGGCCATCTATCAGGCCATCCGCGGCGGCCTGGCCGGCAGCACCGTCATGGACGCCAAGGCTCCCATGATGATGGACGGCAACTTCAAGCCCGGCTTCCGCATCAACCTGCACATCAAGGATCTGACCAACGCCATCGAGACCGGCCACGAAGTGGGCGCCAACCTGCCCCTGACCACCGCCGTCATGGAGATGATGCAGTGGCTGAAGGCCACCGGCCACGAGATGGAGGACCACAGCTCCCTGGTCCGCTACTACGAGTTCCTGGCCGACACCGACGTCAGACGGTAAGTCCGAGAGGTGCAGCACGGTCATGAAAGCGGTTTACTATGTGGGCGACCAGAAGATGGAGATGCGGGACATCCCCGTACCCACCCCGGCCGCTGACGAGTATCTGATTAAAATCGACGCCTGCGGCGTCTGCGGCTCCGACTACGAGGGCTTCCTCGGCAAGACCGGCCGCCGGATTCCGCCGATGATTATGGGCCACGAGTTCGCCGGCACCGTCGCCAAGGCTCCCGAGGGCGGCAAGTACGCCCCCGGCACCACGGTGGCCGTGTTCCCCAAGTACTACTGCGGCGTCTGTGACACCTGCAAGAAGGGGCTTGTGAATCTCTGCCCCCACGCCGACTTCGTGGGCGTGATGGACGTGGACGGCGCGATGACCGAGTACATCTGCGTCAAGGAGACGTACCTGATTCCCTACTCCGGCTGCGGCGCCGATGTGGCCTCCATGGCCGAGCCGGCCGCCGTCGCCTACAACGGCGTCAGCAAGATCTCCGACGAGCAGCTGGCCGCGGCCGACAACATCCTGGTGGTCGGCGCGGGCACCATCGGCCTGCTGGTCCTGGTGTGGCTGAAGTATCGCGGCGCGAAGCACGTGATTGTCAGCGACAACATCGAGTTCCGTCTGGAGCTGGCCAAGCAGCTGGGCGCCGACGATGTCATCAATCCCAGCGCCTGCGGCGACTTTGTCCAGGCCATCTCCGAGAAGACCGGCGGCAAGATGTGCGACCTCTCCGTGGAGGCCGTCGGCATCAGCCCCACGGCGGCGTCTTCCATCGACGCGCTGAAGGACGCCGGCACGGCCGTCTGGATTGGCAACGCGGCCAAGATGGTCTCCATCGATATGCAGAAGGTTGTCACGAAGGAACTGCAAATCAAGGGCAACTACATCTACTCGGTGGAGGACTTCGTCAAGTGTGTCCAGCTGCTGGCGGAGAAGGCCATCAACGTCGAGCCCATCATCACCCACCACATGGATATGTCCCAGGGTGTCGAGGCCTTTGAGCGTCTGCGCAACAACAAGGACGGCAAGGCTGTGAAGATTATCCTGACCAACGACTGAAATTCTGCAAACATCCGATACCGTACCACGCATTCCTGCCGATTTGGCCTGTGTTGAAAGCCTGGGAGCGCCCTGCCGCTGCGCAGGGCCCCTCCGAGGGCAATATGGGGAAAACCCGGGAATCGCGGGGCAAAAGGCCCTGCTGAAAGTGGGGCCCTTTTTGCAGACTGCGACTTGTCGAATTGGACAGAATGCGCAAATCAGTCTTGGCAAATTTGTGGAATTTCATGAATCCCTGCCGGCGGTTGCCGGCGGCTCCCCAGGAGCCATTGACGGTAGTACGAGATTTCCGGCCCCGCACGGGGCCGGGGGCCTCTGCTATAAATTCTAAAAAAGGGGAAGAAAACATGAAAAAAAGAGCTATCGCGATGTTGCTCGCACTGGTCATGCTGCTTGGACTGGCGGCGTGTGCCAGTGACACCACTGCCGATACCAGCAGCGGTGACACCACTGCCGACACCGGCAGCACGACCACGGACACCGGCGATACCGGCGACTCCGGCGACGCCGCCACCAGCGGCGAGACCTTCCGCATCGGCACCTACCTGCAGCTGACCGGCAGCAACTCCGCGGCCGGCACCTCCGGCCAGAAGGGCATCGACCTGGCCATCAAGCAGATTAACGAGCAGGGCGGCTTCAACGGCGCCACCGTCGTTGCTGAGCACTTCGACACCACCGGCTCCACCGAGGAGGCCGTGAAGATTGTCCAGAGAATGCTCACCGGCGACAACTACGACGCCATCATCGGCTCCGTCAACTCCAACGAGGTCTCCGCCTGCATCAGCTACCTGAATGAGGCAAAGGTGTACAACTTCGGCCTCGGCACCTCCGCCACCTGGATGGAGGATCCGGACATGATTTACACCTTCCGCGCCAGCGCCAACAACAACCGCATCGCGCCGCTGGATGTGGACCTGATTCTCGAGCTGGGCTATGACTCCGTGGCCATCATGAACGGCACCGACGACACCGGCGCCTCCACCGCCGACGCCTTCGAGGCCGCCTGCGAGGAGAAGGGCGTCACCGTCACGACCCGTCAGCAGTGCGACTCCGAGGACACCGATTTCTCCGGCCAGATCAGCCAGATTATCGCGTCCGACCCCGACTGCGTGTTCATGTCCCTGATTGGCACCACGTTCGGCCCGTTCGTCAAGCAGCTGCGGAACATGGGCTACACCGGCATGATCGGCTGCAAGGAGTGCTTCTCCGCGGAGTACCAGAACGTCGCCGGCGGCGCCCCCAACACCAACTACATCTTCTACGTCTATCCCTACGTTGCGTACACCAACATCGAGGACTGCAACATCCCCATCATGCGGGAGTTCCTCGAGGCCTACCAGGCTGAGTACAACGAGCTGCCCGCCCACGAGGCTGCCTACCGTGGCTACGACACGATGATGGCCATGTGGGAGGCTGCCAAGATTGCCGGCGCCAACGACGACGAGTCCCTGCGCGAAGCCACCAACCAGGTGGTCACCGAGGGCCTGGGCGGCACCATGGACTTCACCGACGGCAGCCGCGAGGCGTACAGCAACTTCAACTCCTTCATCCTCGTGGACGGCAAGGATATGCTGGTCTCCGACTGGCTGGCCGAGGGCGGCTACGAGGCCTACCTGGAGGCTTCCGGCAGAGACAGATAAGCCGGACCTGGCGAAACCCTTTTTACAGTTGAATTCTGGAATAGCGCAAGACACCTAGGTACTGTATAGCCGAAGCTAGAGGGCGGGCAAAGCGCGGGACGTTTTGCCCGTCCTCGTTCTCCCCCGAACTCGGTTATAGGAATAGGAGGTAAGCAAGTGCAAATGTTTTTGACACTGCTGGTCAATGGCTTGATCATCGGTGGTATTTACGGCTTGATTGCATTGGGCTATAGCCTGATTTACCGGGCATCGGGCCTGATGAGCTTCGTGCAAGGCGATATGGTGACCGTGGGCGCCTACCTGGGCATCACCTTCTACGTGGTGCTGAACCTGCCCATCCTGGTTTCCCTGATTCTGACCTTTGCCTGTTCGTTCCTGCTGGGCATGATTCTCGAGAAGGGCGTTATCCGCAACCTGCTCAAGAAGAACGTGATGCCCATCTACGTCGTCCTCTCGACGATTGCCATTTCCTACATCATTCAGAATACTGCGCAGGCCTTCTACGGCTCCACGGCGCAGACCTTCCCGCAGGTGTTCTCGAAGCCGACGCTGACCATCTTCGGCATCACGGCGCAGACCGAAGCCTATGTCTGTCTGCTCCTGTCGGTCGTCATGATGGTTGTCCTGCACTTCTTCATGACGAAGACCCGGTTCGGCACCGCCATGCGCAGCTCTGCCATGGACCCCCTGGCTGCCGAGTCCTGCGGCATCAACACCTCTCTCTCCACCGGCATCACCTGGGGCCTGGCGGCCTCCATCGCGGCCCTGGCCGGCATGATGCTGGGCCCCATGTACGGCGTGTACACCACCCTGGGCTCCACCATCGGCAGAAAGGGCTTCGCCGGCGCTGTGGTCGGCGGCTACGGCAATATGTACGGCGCCATGGTCGGCGGCATGATTCTCGGCCTGGCCGAGACCTTCGTCTCCGGTTATGTGGACGCCACGTACCGCAACCAGCTGGCCTACATCATCCTCATTCTGTTCCTCTTCATTAAGCCCACCGGCATCTTCAATGAAAAGGCCATTCAGGATGTGTAAGACTGGAGGAGAGGGGGTAACGATATGAACAATTCGATTTTGAAAAAGAAAGTTCCGCTTGGCATCCTGATTGCCGTGCTGCTGATTGCGGTGCCGTTCCTGATTCAGCTGGTTTTCGGCACGGAATACGGCGTCATGATTGCCTGCATTATCCTGATTTATACCATTGCCGTCTCCGGACTGGATTTGCTCTTCGGTTACAGCGGCCAGATTTCCATGGGCCACGCCGCCTTCTTCGTCATCGGCGCGTACACCTCCGGCCTGCTGAACAACTACTTCAACATTCCCCTTTGGCTGACCATCCCCGCCGGCGCGCTGCTGTCCTGCGGCCTGGGCGCCCTGCTGGCCTGGCCTGCCTCGAAGCTGAAGTTCCACTTCCTGTCCCTGGCGACCATCGCCTTCGGCGAAATCGTGTACTACTTCCTGTACGTCTCCCCGGGCGGCTTCACCGGCGACTACCTGGGCATCAGCGTCGTCACCATCCCCTTCCTGGGCGGCAGCTACACCAGATGGTATTTCTTCCTGCTGTTCTTCACGGTCATTGCCCTGGTGCTCAAGCACTTCCTGGTCCACTCCCGGACCGGCCGTGCGTTCCAGGCCATCCGTGAGAACACCCACGCCGCCAACGGCATGGGCGTCAACGTCCGCAAGAACAAGATTATCGCCTTTGCGGTCAGCGCCTTCTACACCGGCTTCGCCGGCGCCGTCTACGTCCACCTGCTCCGCTACATCGCTCCGTCCACCGGCCAGCAGAAGCAGTCGGTCCTGTTCCTGACGATGCTGCTCTTCGGCGGCACCGCCTCGATGGTCGGCCCCATCATCGGCGTCGTCATCATCGAGATCCTGCTGGAGCTGATTCGGCCCCTGCAGGAGTACCAGATGCTCCTCTACGGCATCCTGCTGCTGATTGTCATCGTGGCGCTGCCCGGCGGCATCTACGGCGGCATCAAGGACCTCATCGTCTCCATCAAGCGCAAGAAGGCTGCCAAGCAGCTGACCAAGAAGTAAGGGAGGGACGAACAGAATGCTGGAAACGAAAAACGTCACCATTAAATTCGGCGGTCTGACGGCTGTGAACAACGTCACCATGCAGGTCCGTCCCGGGAAGATTACCGCCCTCATCGGCCCCAACGGCGCCGGTAAGACGACGCTCTTCAACTGCATCAGCGGCGTCTACACGCCCAACAGCGGCGAGGTCATCCTCGATGGCCAGCACCTGGAGGGCAAGATGGGCTACAAAATCAATGCCGCCGGCATCGCCCGCACGTACCAGGTCATCAACCTGTTCTGGAACATGACCGTGCTGGAGAACGTGCTGGTGGGGATGCACTCCCGCCTGAAGGCCAACTTCTGGGACAGCCTCTTCAACACCAAGAAGAAGCGCCAGGAGGAGAAGGCCATCGTCGAAAAGGCGCACGAGTGGCTGAAATTCGTCGGCCTCGACGAGTACGCCAACGACCGGGCCGGCAGCCTGTCCTACGGCAAGCAGCGGCTGCTGGAGATTGTCCGCGGCCTGGCCAGCGAGCCGAAGGTCATCCTGCTGGATGAGCCCGCCGCCGGCATGAACACCACGGAGAAGGCCGAGCTGGACTCCCTGCTCCAGCAGATCCTCTCCATGGGCTACACGATTCTCGTCGTGGAGCATGACATGAAGCTGATTATGAACATCAGCGACTACATCTACGTGCTGTGCCAGGGTTCGCTTCTGGCCGAGGGTACGCCCGAGGAAATCCAGAACAACCCCGAGGTCATCGCAGCGTATCTGGGAGGTGACGAGTAAATGGCCAAGATGCTGGAGCTGATTGATTTCCACTACTACTACGGCAACATCCACTCCGTCAAGGGCGTCAACCTGGAGGTGGAGGAGGGCGAAATCGTCACGCTGATTGGCGCCAACGGCGCCGGCAAGACCACGACCATGCAGTCCATCTCCGGCCTGACCGCGCGCCGCGGCGTTGTGGGCAAGATCCTCTTCAAGGGGAAGGAAATCCAGAACTTCAACGGCTACAAGGTCGCCGGCCTCGGCATTGCCCAGTCGCTGGAAGGCCGCCACGTGTTCGCCAAGCTGACCGTGGAGGAGAACCTGATGATGGGCGCATACCTCCGCAAGGACACCAAGAACATCAAGGAGGACCTGAAGGACGTCTACCGTCGGTTCCCCCGCCTGGAGGAGCGCCGCACCCAGATGGCCGGCACCCTCTCCGGCGGCGAGCAGCAGATGCTGGCCATGGGCCGCGCCCTCGTCAGCCGGCCGACGCTGATGCTCCTCGATGAGCCCTCCCTGGGCCTGGCCCCGCTGATTACGAAGGAGATTTTCGTCGCCGTTCGGGACATCAACAAGGATGGCACCACGATTCTCTTCGTGGAGCAGAACTCCAAGATTGCCCTGAACACCGCTTCCCGCGGCTACGTCATGCAGACGGGCGAAATCGTCATGTCGGACACCAGCGAGAACCTGATGGCCAACGAAGAAGTGAAGAAGGCGTACCTGGGCGGCTAAGCCCGCCTCCGGGGGGATATGCGGTATAAGGGCTTTATACCGCATATCCCTTTTCCCGGGAAACTTTGAACGAAGGAGAGATGGACTGATGTTTCGCTATGGCGTGCAGTGTGCCTTCCAGGACCTCCCTGAGCGGATGCCGGTGGTGTTCCGCGGGTCCCTCCGCCAGGTGGCTGAAGACAGCCGCAAGGCCGGCTATGAGGCCATGGAGCTGTACATCTGCAACCCCAAGGACTACAACGCCGCAGAGCTGAAGGCCGTGGCCGCCGACAACGGCCTGGGCTATTCGGCCATCTGCACCGGTCTGGAGAAGATTCTCAACCAGCTGTGCCTGACCAGCGAGGACGCCTCCGTCCGCGCCAAGGCCGTGGACCGGCTCAAGGAGCACCTGGACCTGGGCGTGGCCATCGGCTGCCCCGTGGTGGTGGGCACCATGCGCGGCGACATTCCCGCCTGGGACCAGCGCCAGGTCTACCTGGACCGCCTGGCCGACGCGCTGCGGCAGCTGGACGCCTATGCTGCGGAAATCGGCGGCGAGCTGCTGGTGGAGAATATCCTCCAGTATGTCTCCAACTATCTCAACAGCCTGGACGAGGTGGGCGGTTTCCTGCGGGAGCTGAACCTGCCCCATGTGAAGCTGCACATCGATACCCACTCCATGCACATGGAGGAGACGAAGCCCTTTGACGCCGTGCGGAAGTTCGGCGACATCCTGGGCTATGTCCACTTCTCTGATTCCAACCGGGGCTATCCGGGCTCGGGCGTCGTAGACTTCAAGTCCTACTTCCACGCCCTGATGGACGTGGACTACCGCGGCTATATCGTGGCAGAATATCAACCGTATCCAACCGCCATGGAAAGCGCCGTGCGGGGCCTGGAGTACATGAAGCTCCTGGAGCGTGCAGCCGAAATTGAGCGGTTAGAATTTAAGAGGTGACTGAAAACATGAGCGAGAATAAGTATTTGCAGTGGTTCAGCAGCAAGACGCCCTCTATCTACTGGCATGACTCGGCCGTCCGCGCCGAGCAGCTGGAGGCCTTTGGGAACGGCGCCGTCGGCATGACGACGAACCCCTTCCTCATCAACTCCACCCTGCACAGCGACACCGCCTTCTGGAAGGAGCGCCTGGCCCAGCTGCCCGCCGGCCTCAGCGGCGACGAGAAGGTCCAGAGCCTGATTCACTGCGTGACCGGCTACTATGCCCAGGAGACCCGCCCGATTTTTGACAAGGGGATCCCCGGCAAGGGCTACGTCTGCGCCCAGACGAACCCCAACAAGACCGGCGACACCGAGTATATGATTGCCCAGGCCAAGACGCTGGCCTCCTGGGCGCCCAACATCGTCGTGAAGCTGCCCGCCACCAACGCCGGCATCGCCGCCTACGAGGAGTGCGTGGCCCTGGGCCTGAACGTGGCCGCGACCGTCAGCTTCACCGTGCCCCAGGTCCTGACCGTCGGCGAGGCTGCCGAGCGGGGCAAGAAGCGCGCTGAGGCCAACGGCGTCAAGCCGGGCCTGACCATCGCCGTGCTGATGGTTGGCCGTCTGGACGACTACCTCCGCGACGTGGCCCACGACAGCGGCGCGAACGTCCAGGAGAGCGACATCGTCCAGGCCGGCATCGCCTGCATCAAGAAGGCGTACAACATCTTCAACGAGCGCGGCTACACCACCTACCTGATGCCCGCCGGCTGCCGCGGCGCCAACCAGGTCGTGGAGCTGGCCGGCGCGAAGATGATTTTCTCCATCGCCCCGAAGATTACGAAGCTCATCGCCTCCGACACCGCCTGCGAGGAGCGGATCCAGGTGCCCGTGGCCGCCGACGTCATCGACCGCCTGATGACCATGCCTGAGTTCCGCAAGGCCTACGAGGAGGACGGCATGACCCGGGAGCAGTTCATCACCTACGGCTCCACCAACCGCACCACCGACCAGTTCATCAACGACGGCTGGAATCCCCTGGCTGCGTTCGATTACAGCAACATCTGAGAGGAGTCTGGCGCAATGTTTTGTTTGAACGGCAAGGTTGCCTTCGTCACCGGCGCGGCCCAGGGCATCGGCCGCATCAGCGCGGAGAAGCTGGCGGAGCTGGGCGCCCAGGTCGCCCTGGCGGACCTGAACCTGGAGAAGGCCCAGGCTGCGGCCGAGGACATCTGCCAGGCCGGCGGCAAGGCCATCGCCGTGGCCCTGAACGTGGGTGACAACGACAGCATCGAGGCGGCCGTGGCCAAGACGGCCGAGGCCTTCGGCGGCATTGACATCGTCGTCAACTGCGCCGGCATCCTGGGTACCAAGAGCATCGAGGAGATGCCCCGGGAAGGCGAGTGGAACCGCGTGCTGGACATCGACCTCTCGGGCACGTTCTTCGTGTGCCAGAAGGCCCTGCCCTATCTGAAGAAGAGCGCGGCGGGCCGGATTATCAACATCTCCTCCCTCTCCGGCCGGAACGGCGGCTTTGAGGGCTCCATGGCCTACGTGGCGGCCAAGGGCGGCGTGGTGGCCATCACCCGCGGCATGGCCCGGCACCTGGCGCCCTACAAGATTACGGTCAACGCCGTCTGCCCCGGCACCACGGAGACGGAGATGATTCTGGGCTACACCCCCGAGCGCGTGGAAAACCAGCTGAAGAACATCCTCCTGGGCCGCCTGGGCAAGCCGGAGGAGATTGCGGCTGCGGTGTGCTACCTGGCCTCCGAGGAGGCGGGCTTCGTCACCGGCCTGATGCTGGACATCAACGGCGGCGGCTACTTCGGCTGAGCGCAGCCGGCAGACACCGAAACAAAAAAGGGGGCCCCTGCGGCCCCCTTTTTTCAGAGACGAACAAAGGAGAAACGGTATGAAAAAAGCGGACATCGGCCTCATCGGCCTGGCGGTCATGGGCGAAAACCTGGTCATGAACATGGCCTCCAAGGGGTTTACCGTGGCCGTGTACAACCGGACGGTCGCCAAGGTGGACAAGTTTGTCGAGGGCCGCGGCAAGGGCATGTCCATTGTCGGGACCCACTCCCTCCAGGAGCTGGCCGACGCCCTGGCCAAGCCCCGCAAGGTGATGCTCATGGTCAAGGCCGGCCAGGCCGTCGATGACTTCATCGAGGCCCTGCTGCCCTATCTGGAGGCCGGCGACATCATCATCGACGGCGGCAACTCCCACTTCCCCGACACCATCCGCCGCACGGCCTACGTGGAGTCCAAGGGCCTGCTGTACGTGGGCTGCGGCGTCTCCGGCGGCGAGGAGGGCGCGCTGAACGGCCCCTCGATGATGCCCGGCGGCAGCCCGGCCGCGTGGCCGGCGGTGGGCCCGATTTTCCAGGCCATCTGCGCCAAGGCCGACGGCGCCCCCTGCTGCGAGTGGGTGGGCGAGAACGGCGCGGGCCACTTCGTCAAGATGGTCCACAACGGCATCGAGTACGGCGATATGCAGCTCATCTGCGAGGCCTACCAGCTGATGCGGGGCGTGCTGGGCATGACGGCCGACGAGATGCACGAGGTCTTCGCCCGGTGGAACGAGACCGAGCTGGACAGCTACCTCATCGAAATCACCCGGGACATCCTGGCCTACAAGGACACGGACGGCCAGCCCATCGTGGACAAGATCCTCGACACCGCCGGCCAGAAGGGCACCGGCAAGTGGACGGCCATCGCGGCCCTGGACGAGGGCGTGCCCCTGACGCTGATTGGCGAGGCGGTCTTCGCCCGGTGCCTCTCGGCCATGAAGGAGGAGCGGGTCACGGCCTCGAAGGCCTTCGCCAAGCCCGAGGCGGCGTTCACCGGCGACCGTGCGGCCCTGCTCGAGGACATCCGCAAGGCCCTGTACGCGGCGAAGATTATCTCCTACGCCCAGGGCTTCTCGCTGATGCGCACGGCCGCCAAGACGTACGGCTGGAACCTCCACTACGGCGACATCGCGCTGATGTGGCGCGGCGGCTGCATCATCCGCAGCGTTTTCCTGGGAAAAATCAAGGAGGCCTTCGACCAGAACCCGGAGCTGAGCAACCTGGTGCTGGATCCGTACTTCAAGGCCCAGATTACCGACATGGTGCCCGCCTGGCGGCGGGTGGCGGCGGCGGCCGTGACGTACGGCGTGGCGGCGCCGGCGATGCTGTCGGCCCTGGCGTACTTCGACGGCTATACCACCGAGTGCCTGCCGGCCAACCTGCTGCAGGCCCAGCGGGACTACTTCGGCGCCCACACCTACGAGCGGGTGGACGCGCCCCGCGGACAGTTCTTCCACACCAACTGGACCGGCCACGGCGGCGACACCTCCGCCAGCACCTATTCCGTATAACCAGAAGGCCCCTCCCAGCCGGGAGGGGCCTTGCGTTATCGCTTGCGAAGGGCCGCGCGCACCTCGGCCATCGTCGGGATGGACGGCGCGGCCCCGGGGCGCGTCACGGCGATGGCCGCTGCCATGGAGGCCAGGGCCATTGCCTCCTGCCGCGCCATCCCCTGGGCCAGGCAGCCGACGAAGTAGCCCAGGAAGGTGTCGCCGGCGGCCGTGGTGTCCACAGCGCGCACCGGGAAGGCCGCCTGCCGCACCTCGCGGCCGTCCTGCCAGCTGACGGAGCCGCCCTCGCCCAGGGTCAGCAGAATCCCCACGTTCGGGTAACGGGCTTTGAGCGCCTCATAGCCCGCCTGCACTGATGTCTGGCCGGAGAGGGCGGCGCACTCCAGCTCGTTGATGACCAGCCAGGCGAGGCCGGAGAGGTCCAGGGCCGGCAGCGCGTCGTCAATGGGCGAGGCGTTGAGGACCACCCGCAGCCCCCGGCCGGCCGCGGCCGGGAGCAGGTAGTCCAGGCTGGAGATCTCGTTCTGGGCCAGGACGAAGTCGCCGGGCGCCAGTGTGTCCAGCACGGCGTCGATGTGCGCTCGCCCCAGCAGCCGGTTGGAGCCGCCGAAGACGATGATGCAGTTTTCCCCGCTGGGATCCACCTGGATGACCGTGTGGCCCTGGGGGGCGTCGCAGGGGACGAGCAGGGCGGTGTCCACGCCGGCGGCCTCCAGGCAGGCCCGGAGGGGCTCGCCGCCGACGCCCAGCATCCCGGCGTGGCGGACGGCCGCGCCGCTGCGCGCCACGGCAATCGACTGGTTGAGCCCCTTCCCGCCGGGGACGTCGGCCAGCCCGCCGGAGAGAAGCGTCTCCCCGCCGCGGATGAAGCGGGGCATCTGGTAGACGTGGTCCAGGTTCATCGAACCGAAGTTGACAATCTGCATGGCAGTTCCCTCCTCACGGTGCGCCCACGCCGACGCCGGCGGCGTCCAGACGGGCCTGCTCCGCGGCGGCCTCCTCGGGCGTGAAGCCGGCAAAGCCTTCGCCGGGGCCGTGGACGACGGCGTATTCATAGAACGCCTCGCCTAAAAAGAGCATACCACGGTGCCGGCCGGGCTGTCAACCGCGGCCGGACGGAGAAAAAATTCCGCGGACAGCTTGCGCCGGAAGGAAATCTGTGGTATCCTATCGGTAACAAACCGTTACAAACTGGAAACAAGGAGGGGACGGCGATGCGGCGGTGGCTGGCGGGATGCCTGGCGATTTTAGCGGTGTTGTCCATGACGGCTGCCGCTGCGCCGGTGTCGGTGACGGTCCGCGGAGATTCGGTCGTGTGGACCGACGCCGCGCCTTACGTGGAAGACGGCCGCACCATGACGCCGGTGCGGGCCGTGGCGGAGGCCATGGGGCTGGAGGTGGCGTGGGACGGCGCGGACCGCCGGGTGGAGGTGTCGCGGACGTACTCGCCGGAGAGCTCCCTCTACCAGGCGGAGCTGCAGTCGGGCCTGCGGGAGTACGTGGCCCAGCGGACGGTCCGGATGTGGGTAGGCAGGGAGACGTATGAAGTGGTCAACCAGTACGCCGTCTACGACGGCCGGGCGGCCGTCGTCAGCCGCGTGGGGGAGAGCACCGGGGAGATGGACGCCGCGCCGACGCTGCGGGGCGGCCGGACGTACGTGCCCATCCGCTATGTGGCCGAGCAGTTCGGCTACGACGTCCTCTGGGAGGGCGGCAGCCGGACGGTGCAGATTGTCACCCAGTTGACGCCCGGGTGGAGCTATGCCTGGTCCATCGAGCCGGGCGGCAGCCTGGTCCTGGCAATCCACACGCCGGTCAACGTGGCCTCGGCGGAGATTACGTCGGTGACGGTGTCGGGGCTGGCCGGCAGCGCCACGCCGGCGCTGGAGGAGCCCGGCGAGGCCGACCTGGCGCGGATCCGCGCGACGGCGGGGGAGAGCGCCCAGCTGCTGGATGTGGTGCGCCTGACGTATCCCTTTGCGGCCGGCTCGTCCTATGTGCTCTCCTTTTCCCTGGCGCTGACCAAGGCCAACGGCGCGGCCGCGGAGGGCGGCGGCTCCTTCCAGGTGACGCTGCCCGCGGCGGCGGAGTAGCGGCGCACGCGGCATCCAATCAAACGGCGGCTGGAGCCATCCGGCCGCCGCTTTTTTTCGTAAAACAGAAAAAATCGGGAACAATTCCTGGAGAGGGCCGTCTAATCGCTCGACAACGCGGCCGGCACCGGCTGCGGCGGCCCCGGCACCGGGGCGAGAGAACGCGAGAAAGGAATTTCTGACGATGAAAAAACTGTTTGCCCTGCTCTGCGCTGCGGCGCTGCTGCTGTCCCTGGCGGCCTGCGCCTCGTCGCCGGCCGCGGAGGACACCGCGGAGGAGAATCCCGTGGAGTCCATCGCCCTGCCGGACCTGATGGCCGACATCCTCGACGGCGTGGAAAACCTGCCCGACTATGAAATTACGGAACTGACCGCGGAGAACTTCGAGTTCTACGCCTTCCTCCCCTACGAGGAGGGCTATGAGGGCGTGACGGCCGACGCGCTGATTGGCTCCATCGCCCACAGCGTCGTGCTGGTCCGGCTGCCCGAGGGGGCGGACGCGGCCCAGGCGGCCGCCGACATCGAGGCCAACGCCAACCCCAACAAGTGGATCTGCGTCGGCGCGGAGGCCACCCACGTCCGCCAGCACGGCAACACCATCCTGCTGGTCATGTCGTCGGCGGAGACGGCCAATGCGATTTTGCAGAACTTTGACGCCTGCAACGGCGACGAAACCCCCGAGAGCGACCTGGCTGAGGTGGGGGACGCCCAGGAGACCCTTCCGGAAGATGTGGTCAACGACCCGGTGGCCACGCCCCCCGAGGGGGAGGAGCAGGAGGACCTGGAGGGCAACATGCCGACGCTGACGCCCGATGAGGACCAGACGGACAATATGCCCGCCGTGGATCCCGGCGACGGCGCCGTGGAGATGCCGACGGTGACGCCGGACGACGATGCCCAGGAGACCGTCACGGTCGTCCCCATCGAGCCGGAGACGCCTGCGGAAACGACGCCGGAGGTCCCGGCCACGCCGGAAACCCCGGCCGAGACGCCCGAGACCCCTGCGGAGACCCCCGAGACGCCGGAAACCCCGGCCGAAACCCCCGAGACCCCGGCCGAAGGCGGCACGGACCTGGCGTCCACCATGGAGAGCATCCTCTCCGGCGTGGCGGACCTGCCGATGTACCAGGTGACGGACCTGACGGCCGAGACCTTTGAGTTCTACACCTTTGTGCCGTACGAAGAGGGCTATACGGGTGTGACGGCCGACTCCATGATTGGCTCCATCGCCCACAGCGTCGTGCTGGTCCAGGTGCCCGAGGGCGCCGACGCCGAGGCCTTTGCCGAGACCATGGCGGCCAACGCCAACCCCAGCAAGTGGATCTGCGTCACGGCGGAGAGCGTCCAGACGGCCGTGAAGGGCAATCTGGTGCTGCTGGTCATGTCCGCCCAGGCCACGGCCGACGCCATTGTAGAGAACTTCAACGCCCTGTAAGCCTGCGGCGCGGGGGCCGGGGCGCCGCCCCGGCCCCCCGCGTTTTGTCCCCGGACGGATCCAACGTTTCGATTTAGGAGTGACGCCTGTGCTGTTTTCCAGCATCACTTTCCTCTATGCTTTCCTGCCGCTGACGCTGGCAGCCTATTTCCTGGCCCCGAAGCGGTGGCGCAACGGCGTGCTGCTGGCGGCCAGCCTGTTCTTCTATTTCTTCGGCGAGCCGGTCTACGTCTGCCTGCTGCTGATTTCCTCGCTCAACGACTATATCTGGAGCCTGCTCATCGAAAAGCACCGGGGCCAGACGCGGCGGATGAAGGTCTATCTGATTCTCTCCATCGTCGTGAACCTGGGCCTGCTGGGCTTTTTCAAGTACGCCGACTTCCTCATCGGGACCGTCAACAGCCTCTTCGGGACGGCAATCCCCCTGACCGGCGTGCCGCTGCCCATCGGCATCAGCTTCTATACGTTCCAGACCATGTCGTATACCATCGACGTCTACCGGGGACGGGCCCGGGCCCAGCGGAACCTGGCCACCTTCGCCACGTTCGTCAGCCTCTTCCCGCAGCTGATTGCCGGCCCGATTGTCCGCTACACCGACGTGGCCGCCGAGCTGGAGTCCCGGAAGTCCACGCTGGAGGGGGCCGCCCTCGGCTTCCGGCGCTTCGCCTTCGGCCTGGGGAAGAAGGTCCTTCTGGCCAACGCCATGGGCGAGCTCTGCGCGGCCTTCCGCGCCACGACCGGCCCCAGCGTCCTCTTCTACTGGCTCTACGCCGTGGCCTACACCCTCCAGATCTATTTCGACTTCTCGGGCTACTCGGACATGGCCATCGGCCTGGGGCGGATCTTCGGCTTCTACTTCCCGGAGAACTTTGACTACCCCTATATCGCCCGCTCCATCACCGAGTTCTGGCGGCGCTGGCACATGACCCTGGGCAGCTGGTTCCGGGACTATGTCTATATCCCCCTGGGCGGCAACCGCACCAGCCGCGGCAAGTGGCTGCGGAACCTGGCGATTGTCTGGCTGCTGACCGGCCTGTGGCACGGGGCCAGCTGGAACTTCGTCCTCTGGGGCGCGTTCTTCGGCGTGCTGCTGATGGTGGAAAAGCTCTTTTTGGAGAAGTCCATGGGCCGCTGGCCGGCCGTGCTGCGCCACGTCTACGTGCTGCTGCTGGTGCTCGTCAGCTTCGTCATCTTCAACGCCAACGGCCTCTCGGGCGTTCTCTCCGACCTGGGCGGCCTGGTGGGGGCCGGCGGGCTGCCGCTGTCCTCGGCCGAGACGGTGTACTACCTGCGCAGCTACGCCGTGCTGCTGGCGGTCTGCCTCGTGGCGGCGCTGCCGCTGGGGAAGCGCCTCTACGAGCGCTGCCAGAACGCTCGGGTCCTGGTCGTGCTGGAGCCGCTGGCCGTGGCGGCGCTGCTGGCGGCCGTGACGGCCAGCCTGGTGGACGGCTCCTTCAACCCCTTCCTCTATTTCCGCTTCTAAGGAGGTGCGCCCTGTGCAGAAAGCCAAATCCGTGGCCATTGTGGCCGTCTCGCTGCTGCTGTTCTTCGGCATCGCCCTGTGGCAGCTGCTGCTGCCCGACGGCGACGTCTCCCGCGCCGAGCGGCGGAAGCTGGCCCAGGCGCCGGCGCTGACCCTCTCGGCGGTCTTCTCCGGCGACTATATGGAGGACCTGGAGACGTACCTCCTCGACCAGTTCCCCGCCCGGGACGGCTGGCGGACGCTCAAGGCCGTCACGCGGTTCTACGTGTTCCGCCAGCTGGACAACAACGGCGTCTACCTGGTGGACGACCAGGTCCTGAAGATGGAGTCGCCCCTCCAGGAGAACCAGGTGCAGCACGCCGCGAACAAGATGAACGAGGTCATTGAGACGTATCTCCAGGATTCCGAGGTGTACTACGCCATCGTTCCGGACAAGAACTACTTTGCCGCCGAGGCGAACGGCTACCCCCACCTGGACTACGACCGGCTCTACGGGCTGATGCAGGAGACGGTGAACGGGCAGTACCTGGAGCTGCGCGACCTGCTGGCGCTGGAGGACTACTACCGCACCGACGCCCACTGGCGGCAGGAGCGTCTGCTGCCGGTGGCCCAGGCCCTGGCCGACGGCATGGGGCTGGGGGTCACCCTGGAGCCGGAGGGCGGCTACACGGCCCACACGCTCTCGCCCTTCTACGGGGCCTACTGGGGCCAGTCGGCCCTGCCGGTGGAGCCGGATACGCTGACGTATCTGACCTCCGCGGCCACCGACGCGGCCTCGATGACCGGCGCGGAGTTCGACGGCCGCTGGCCGGTGTACACCACCGCGCGCTTCACGGGGATGGACGGCTACGACGTCTTCGCCGGCGGGGCCCAGGCGGTGCTGACCATCGAGAGCCCGCTGGCCAGGACCGACCGGGAGCTGATTGTCTTCCGGGATTCCTTCGGCAGCAGCCTCGCGCCGCTCCTGCTGGAGGGCTACGCCAAGGTGACGCTGATCGATCTGCGGTACGTGGCCTCGGGCATCCTGGACCAGCTGGTGGACTTCCACGGCCAGGACGTGCTGTTCCTCTACTCCACCAGCCTGCTCAACTCCGGGATGCTCCTTCGGTGAGGAAGTCACTTGCGGCCGGGCGGCGGCTCTGCTATGATGGAACCAACAACATCCCCGCCGCGGCGGGGACGGGCAATCGCCGGAGGAGGGAACTGCGATGACGGACTATGACATTCTGATTATCGGCGCGGGGCCGGCCGGCCTGACGGCGGCGGTCTACGGCCTGCGGGCCGGCTACCGGGTGCTGGTGCTGGAGGGCCAGGCCCCCGGCGGCCAGCTGATGCTGACGCCGGAGGTGGAGAACTACCCCTCCTGGCAGAAGATTTCCGGCTGGGAGCTGGCGTCGAAGATTGCCGGCCAGGCGGAGGCGGCCGGGGCGGAGCTCCGCGCCGAAGCGGTCACCGGGCTGGAGCTGGACGGCGAGGACCGGGTGGTCGTCACCGAGCAGGGCCGGTACCGGTGCCGGGCGGTCATCCTGGCCAACGGCGCCAAGCGGCGGAAGCTGGGCTGCCCCGGCGAGGCGGCGCTGACCGGCCGGGGCGTCAGCTACTGCGCCGTCTGCGACGGGGCGTTCTTCCGGAACCGCACCGTCTGCGTGGTGGGCGGCGGCAACACGGCCCTGGAGGACGCGCTGTACCTGGCGCGGATCTGCGAAAAGGTCTACGTGATTCACCGGCGGGACAGCTTCCGGGGCGAACGGCGGCTGGCCGAGGCGGTGTGCTCGTCGGAGAAGATCTCGGTCCTCTGGAACACGGCGGTCACGTCCATCGAGGGGGATGGCCGGGTGGAGCGGGTGCGCCTCTCCGACGGCGGAAGCCTGGAGGTGTCCGGCGTCTTCGTGGCCATCGGCCTGGAGCCGGATAACGGCCCCTTCCGCGGCGTGGTGCCGCTGGATGCGGGCGGCTACGTGCAGGCCGGCGAGGACTGCCGGACCGGCGTGCCCCGGATCTACGCCGCTGGCGACACCCGGACGAAGGAGGTCCGGCAGATTCTCACGGCCGCCGCCGACGGCGCCGTGGCCGCCACCCTGGCCGCCGCCGAGTTGGAGGCCGCGGACTTCGGCGGCTGACGCCGGGGCGGGACGTTTGCGGGAGGAGGCGGAATCCATCGTGGGGAAGCGCAACGAAGTGCGGCTCCATGCAAAGCCAGCAGGTTGCGACGGTTGCATGGAGTAAGGGACGGTCGCAACATTGGGATGCCGGCTTTGCTGCTTGACACACGTTGCAAGGAGGAAGCCCCCATGAAGCATCTCAACGCCGGGGCCCTTCTCCCCGAGGCGCTGGTCAAGGAGCTCCAGAGCTACGTGCAGGGCGCGTATCTCTACGTTCCCACCGACCGGGCGCGGCGCAAGGAGTGGGGAGAGGTGTCCGGCTACCGGCAGGAGCTGCGGCGGCGGAACCGGGCCATCGTTGAGGCGTACCGGCACGGGGTCTCGATGGACGCCCTGGCCGAAGCGCACGGCCTGTCCGTATCTGCCATCCGGAAAATCATCTATCAGAAATAAATGGCGGGGGCCATGCGGCCCCCGCTTTTTGCGTTCTGATTTTGGATACCGTTTGATTCGGAGCCGTTCGGTGGATGGCACCCGGGCCGGGGCGGTGGTACCATGGAGGGGACAAAACCAGACGATGGGAGCGAAGCCGCCATGAATCCGAACACCGTATACCCCCGGCGCAACGACCGGAACACCGTCTACCTGAAGGCCGTCGTCCGAGACCCCGGCATCACCGTCGGGGACTACACCATGTACCACGACGTCGCCCGCGACCCGCGGCAGTTTGAACGGAACAACGTCCTCTACCGCTACCCCGTCAACCGGGACCGGCTGGTGATTGGCAAGTTCTGCTCGATTGCCTCCGGGGTGCGGTTCCTGTTCACCGCCGCCCACCACGCGCTGGGCTCCCTGTCCACGTATCCGTTCCCCATCTTCTTTGAGGAATGGGGCCTGCGGGGCGAGGACGTCACCGCGGCGTGGGACCGGCGGGGCGACCTCGTCATCGGAAACGACGTCTGGATTGGCTACGAGGCCGTCCTCTTCTCCGGCGTCACCGTCGGGGACGGGGCCATCATCGGCGCCCGGGCCGTCGTGACGAAGGACGTGCCGCCCTATGCCGTCGTCGGAGGCGTCCCCGCGCGGATCCTCCGCTACCGGTTCCCCGACGACGTCATCGCGGCCCTGCTGCGCCTCCGGTGGTGGGACTGGCCCGAGGCGCGGATCCGGGCGCACCTGGCAGATCTGCAGGCCGGGCGGCTCCAAGACCTGACAGCTTGCGAATAGGGGCCCTCAGCCGCCGGTCTCCGCGGAGAGGTACGTGAGGATCCCCTGGGCAATCCCCTGGGCCAGCAGCTGCTGGTACTCCCACGAGGCCAGGTTCTCGCACTCGGCCTCGTTGGTCATGTAGCCGGTCTCGACCAGGACCGCCGGCATGTCCGTGTGGCGCAGCACGTAGTAGTTGGCTGTGCGGACCTGGCGGTCATTGGCGCCGGTGGCCGCCAGGACGGCCGCGTGGATGTTCTCTGCCAGCACCTTGGCCCCGACGCCGCCGGGGAGGTGGTACGTCTCCACGCCCTCGATGGCCGGGTTCTGGGGGAAGGCGTTGGCGTGGATGCTCACAAAGATGGCCGACCCCTGGGTGTTGGCCTGCTCGGCCCGGGCCGCCAGTGAGACGGTGCTGTCGTCGCTGCGGGTGTAGGAGACCCGGACGCCGGCGGCCTCCAGCAGCCGCCCCACCTCCAGGGTGATGGGCAGCACCAGGTCTTTTTCATAGTAGTCAAAGTAGGGCGCGCCCACGTCCGTTCCCCCGTGGCCGGCGTCCAGCACCACCAGGGGGCCGTCTGCCGGCGCGTCGGGGGTCTCCGGCTCCTCGGGCGGCTCCGGTGCCGTCGCCGGCTGGAGGACGGTCAGCAGGCCGTCGGCGAAGGTGATTTCCAAATCCTCGAGGGAGGCCCCGTCCTGGAGGTCCAGCACGATGCGGGCCACACGGGAGACGTCGTAGCCGTGGTCGTACTGGTTGTAGCGGACGGCGGTGACGGCCGTGCCGTTGACGTCCACCCGGCCGAAGCCGCTGTCGGTGAGGATGCCGCCGGGGAAGTCGATGACCACGCGGCTGGGGTCGTCGAGGGTGAAGATGTTGGGCTGGGCCGTCGGGTCGGCCGAGACGGTGAGGACGCCGTCGGCCAGCACCGGCGCGGTCAGGTGGTACGTGACCTCGGGAGCCGAGGTGATGGCCACGGTGGAGGTCTCGTTGTCGAAGGCGACCTGGGCGCCCAGCTGCTCGGAGACGAAGCGCAGGGGCACCATGGTGCGGGTCAGGCCGTCCAGGGCGGCCATGGTGGCCGGGACGCCGTCGTAGAGGGGCACCGTCTCCCCGTTGACCAGGGCCTCGGCCGAGCCGACGGTCAGGGTGATGGAGACCTGCCCCGTCTCAATCTGCACCTGGCGGGTGTCCTGCTTCCAGGTCACCTGGGCCCCCAGGTTCTCCGAGACCACCCGCACCGGCACCAGGGTCCGGCCGTCCAGGAGGAAGGCCGGGATGTCGGTCTCCAGGACCTGGCCGTCCAGGGTCAGGGTGACGGTGCGCACCTGCCGGGCCGTATACTGGCCGGCGGCGTCCTGGATGTCCAGGGTGGCGTGGACCGGCTCGGCCGCCAGAGCCGGCACGGCCAGCAGCGCGAGCAGGAGCAGCGGGAATAGGAAAGCGGCAAGTCGTTTCATGGCAATTCCTTCCTGGATGGTTTGCGGGGCGTCATTACGTGGAGCATATCACATTTTCCGACGGCCGTCCAGGGGCTCGCCGGGGAAAAAACCTGGAAATCCGCAGTTTCCAACGGTGGGTCTTTGTGCTATAATAAGCCCGGAGCCGCGCAATGCGCGGCGGCAGACATCGCAAAGCACAACTGGGAGGCGGCTATGAGAGCGAAGACGAACCGAACGCGGATTTTGGTCCTGGTGCTGCTGGGCGCGGCCGTGGGGCTGATTCTGCGCCGCTGGCAGCTGGCGGCGGCCTACGACGAGGCGGGGATGATTCTGCCCGGCAGCGTCAGCACCTGGGTGGTGAGCATCTTCTCGGCCGCGGCGGCCGCCGCCCTGGCCATCGGCGTGCTGCGGCTGCCCAAACGGGGGGAGTACGAGGAGTGCTTTTCCTCCGGGCGGCTGGAGATGGTGATTTCCGTGGCCGCGGCCGTGCTGGTGGTGCTGGGCTGCGGCCTGGAGCTGATGCGCGGGCCGACGGCGGTGCGGCTGCTGGTGGGCTTCCTGGGCATTGCCTCGGGCCTCTGCTTCGCCGTGACGGCCATGCAGCGGTACAACGGCACGATACCCCGGCCGGCTATCCACCTGCTGCCGTGCGTCTACCTGGTGCTGCAGCTGATTGTGGACTTCAAACAGTGGAGCGTGGACCCGGCCATTCAGGACTACTGCTACGACCTGTTCGCCGCCATCGCCGCCATGTGCGCCGTGTTCCACCTGGGGGGCTTCTGCGTCGGCTATGGCCGGCGCCGGCTGGCCACCTTCTGGTGCCTGGCCTGCGTGATTTTCTCGGCAATCTCCCTGACCGACGGCACCCTGGGCCGCGGCCTCCTGGTGGGCGGCCTGGGCCTCTGGACCGGCATCAACGCCTGGCAGCTGCTGGAGGAGTAAACTGCGACAGGACTCGACACCGGCCATATGAAAAGAGGCACGCCTGTGGCAGGCGTGCCTTTCTGCTGCCCGGTTCAGCGCAGAGGCCGCAGGGCGCGCGAGAGCATCATGTCGCCGGCGCCCAGGGCGACCACGTCCAGCCCGGCACAGCGGGCAACGGTCGAAATCGCAGCAGCCCGGCGGGAATCGGCCTTCCCGCTCTGGTAGAGCAGGGAGGGGGACGGGTTGTCGTAGATGCGGACCATCAGGGCCACGGCCTGCTCATTGGTCATGGCGCCCAGCGGGTCGAAGCGGCCCTCGCTGCCGCTCATCAGGCCGCAGGCCACCATCTGCGCGACGGCCTCCCGGGCCCAGTCGGCGATGTCGCCGCTGTCGGTATAGCCGTCCAGGACGGCTTCCTCTCCCTCGGGCGTCTGGCCCAGGGCCTCCAGCAGGCGGCTGGAGATGACGGCCACCTCCTGGCGGTTGAGGACCTTGTCCTCGGCGTCCGCGTCCACCAGGCCCGCGTCTGCGGCCTGCTCCAGGACGGTCTCGCCCTCGGCCTCGACGCCGTAGGCCGCCAGGACGTTGAGGGCCATCTGGCAGAAGTCTGCGCGGGTCACGGACGACTGGAAGTCGGTCTCCAGCGTGGCGATGCCGTTCTCCTCGGCCTGGGCCAGGTACGTGGCGGCCCACTCGCTGGCGATTGCCACGGAGCCCTCCACCGGCGTAATCTCCGCGCCGGAGCGGGAGCAGAGGGTGTAGGCCACGTAGCAGTCGTTGGGGAAGGCAATCTCCCGGTCCACGCCGGCCTGGCCGTTCCACCGCCAGTTCTGCTCGAAGAGGGTCATGGTCTCGCCGTCACAGCTCTTGACCAGGGCCCAGTGGTTGTAGCTCTTGTCCCGGGCGGCGGCCGAGCCGTAGAGGACGTCGCCGGGCTTCGGGCTGTCGGTCTCGGCAAAGTAGAGGTCGTCGTTGTTCAGCACCACCGGCGCGCCGTCGGTGCAGCGCAGCTCCAGGCCGTAGACCTCCTCGTAGTAGCGCAGCACCAGGTCCACGCAGTAGAGCGTGGGGCCGTTCAGGTTGTAGAGGGCGTCCACGCCGTTCATGGTGTCGGCCACGAAGCCGTCGCCGGTGATGGTCACGTAGGTGCAATCCAGGGTCGTCTCGGCCGCGGCGGCGGGCACCGCCAGCGCCGGCAGCAGGGTCAGACAGCCCATGGCCGCCAGCAGACGCTGCCATCTTCTCATGCTTCTGCAGGTCAAATCGGTCATCCCTTCCTGGGTTTGTAACAATGTAACAACACGATAGTAACATTTTGTAACCCAAATGTCAAGGATTTTGTTTCCGATTTGTCATTCATTCCGGGCAACGACAAGGTTTTGTTTCCCTTTCGTCCGATTTTGTAGTATACTGTACGAAAGACGCCGCCCCCGGGCGGGAAGACTGTCTGAAATTTGGGAGGAACCCCTTTGGAAAATTATTTTCACGTCCGCATGGACAAGCGGGCGGTCAACGCCGTCAGCGCCCTGGGCCTGGCCCACGTGGGCGACGGGGTGTTCGAGCTGCTGGTGCGCGTGCAGCTGTGCCACGGCGGGAAGCTGCTGCCGGCCGATTTGCACCGGGCCACGGTCCGGCGGGTCAGCGCCCCGGCCCAGGCCCGGCGGGCCGAGCGGATGCTGCCGCTGCTGACCGAGGAGGAACTGGCCTTTTTCAAGCGGGGCCGCAACGCCCACGCCCGCCACGGCGCGCCCAAGCACGCCAGCTGCGAGGAGTACGCCAAGGCCACGGGCCTGGAGACGCTCTTCGGCGCGCTGTACCTGCTGGGCCGGCGGGACCGCATCAACGAGCTGTTCGTGCAGACCATGGAGGAGGAAGACCATGCCTCTTGACGCCGTATTTCTCTCGGCCCTGGCGGCGGAGCTGCGCGGCCGGGCCGTGGGCTGCCGGGTGGACCGGATCCACCAGCCGGCCCGGGACGAGGTGGTCCTGCAGCTGCGGGGCCGGGAGGGGACGCTGCGGCTGCTGCTGTGCGCCAACCCCGGCCGCGCCCGGGCCCACTTCACCGCCGAGCCCTATGAGAACCCCGCCCAGCCGCCGATGTTCTGTATGCTCCTGCGGAAGCACCTGGTGGGCGGCCGGGTGGCCGAGGTGGTCCAGAAGCCGCTGGAGCGGGTGCTGGAGCTCTCGTTCGACTGCACCGACGAGCTGGGCGAGCCGGTCCGGCGGCGCCTGGTTGCGGAGCTGATGGGCCGCAACTCCAACCTGATTCTCTGCGGCGGCGACGGGCGGATCCTCGACTGCCTGCGGCGGGTGGACTTCGAGATGTCCGAGAAGCGCCAGGTGCTGCCGGGGCTCTTCTACCAGGACCCGCCGGCCCAGCCGCGGCTGGACCCGACGAAGACGGACCGGGCGGCCCTGCGGGACCTCCTGGACCGGGTGGAGGGCCCAAAGCGGCTGGACGGCTGGCTGCTGGACACCTTTGCGGCGCTGCCGCCCCTGATTTGCCGGGAGCTGTCGTACGGCTTTTCCGGCGACACCGAGGCGGACCTCGCCGCCTGCGGCCGCGACGCCCTGGCGGACTACCTGGCCGACGCCTTCTCCCGGCTGACGGCGGGGCCGTTCGAGCCGGTGCTGGTGCTGGTCAACGGCGCGCCCCGGGACTTCACGTACCGGCCCATCGCCCAGTACGGCGGCGAAACCCGGGTGTACCCCAGTTTTTCCGCGCTGCTGGACGCCTTTTACAGCCAGCGGGAGCGGAGCGAGCAGCTGCGCCAGAAGGGCCAGGCCATCCACCGGACGGTGGGGAACCTCCGGGACCGCACGGCCCGGAAGCTGGAGAACCAGCGGCGGGAGCTGGCCGCCACGCGGGACCGGGAGCGGCTGCGGCAGCTGGGGGACATCGTCACGGCCAACCTCCACGCCATCCGTCGGGGCCAGCCGCGGCTGACGGCCGTGGACTTCTACGACCCGGAGATGGCGGAGATTGACATCCCCCTCTCCCCGCAGCTCTCCCCGCAGCAGAACGCGGCGAGGTTCTACAAGGACTACGCCAAGGCCAAGCACGCCGAGAAGGTCCTCACGGACCTGATTGCCAAGGGCGAGCAGGAGCTGGAGTACCTGAACAGCATCCTCGACGAGCTGAGCCGGGCCGAGAGCGAGAAGGACCTGACCGAGATCCGCGCCGAGCTGACCGAGGGGGGCTATCTCCGCGCCGCCGACCGGAAAAAGGTGCAGAAGACGATGCCCGCCCGCCCGATGGAGTTCCGCTCCGACGAGGGGTACGCCATCTACGTGGGGCGGAACAACCGCCAGAACGACCAGCTGACGCTGAAGACGGCCAACCGGTACGACCTGTGGCTCCACACCCAGAAGATCCACGGCAGCCACGTCATCATCGCCTGCGCCGGGCGGGAGGCGCCCGGGGAAATCACCGTCACCCAGGCGGCCATGCTGGCGGCCTGGTACTCCCAGGCCCGGGAGGGGCAGAACGTGCCCGTGGACATGACGGCCGTGCGCAACGTCCGCAAGCCGGCCGGCGGCAAGCCGGGCATGGTGATTTATGACCACTACAACACCGTCTACGTGACGCCGGACGCGGACCTGTGCCAGCGGCTCCGGGTCCGGGAAGGAGGCCGCCCATGAGCGAGCACTGGCGCGGGAAGCATTACAGCTTCTTTCAGAACACCGCCTGCGAGTATTTTCCCTGCCACAAGACCGACCGGCCCGAGGACTTCAACTGCCTCTTCTGTTACTGCCCGCTCTACGCGCTGGGGGAGGCGTGCGGCGGAAATTTCCGGTACAACGAAAAGGGGTACAAGGACTGCACCCACTGCCGCATCCCGCACGAGCGGGAGAATTTCGGCTACATCGTCGGCCGCTTTGAGGAAGTGGCCCGCCTGGCCCGGCGGCGGGAGGAGTAGGCGGGGCGTATAATTTTGCCGGCCCTTCGCTACAATACTCCCGAGAGGAGGGCGAAGGCCATGAAGAAGAAACCCCACAAGCTGCCCTGCGAGCTGCACGACCCGGCGCCGAACACGCCGGTCTGCGGGCAGGCGCTGGACCTGTCGGACGCGCCGGCCCAGGCGGGCGACAGCCTGCTGCCCCAGCCGGAGCAGGGGCCCGAGGCGTCGCTGTGACCGCGGCGCGGCCCGGCGCATAGACTGGATTGGAGCCGCGGCTCCCATTCTCAAAGACCGGGAGGGAGCGTCCATGTGTCGTCAGAACGGCTGGCCCTTCGTGTGGGGCGGCATCGGCATCACCGGTGGCTGGAATACCGGCTGCTGCCGCCGTCGCCGCTGCGGAGGCCGTTAAAACGCCCGGGCGGCTGCGGCCGCCCGTACATCCGGACGCCCCCGAAGGTCCCCGCAACGCGCGCGCCCGCCTGGTGCTCCAGGCGGGCGCAGTGTTTTGCGGCGGTGCCGCGCGGGTCACGGGATATCGCCCTCGGAGATGGGAATCAGCGCCTGTAGCAGCTCGTCCCCGGAGACGCCCAGCTGCGCCTCGTCGCCGGCGAACGGGATCTGCAGCCAGTACCGCTGGTCCACCTCGTAGACGTACACGTAGAGGCCGGAGCCGATGTCCTGGGTGTCCCCCAGGCGGGTGAGCACCTCCTCGCGCGTCATGGCCGGCGTCAACGCTCGGACCTGGGCGGACGTCACCTGGGCCGGCGTTTCGGCGCCCGGCCGCCGGGCGAGGAGCGCCTCGGTCAGCGGGCTGCTTTCACCCGCGTCCATCGTTTGGGCGGCCTCCTTGATTTCCCGGCGGGAGTAGTCGCGGAACGCCGCGACGGGGATGCCGAGGGATTGGAGATACGCCGCTGCGGCGTGATACTCGATGGCGTCTATGGCGAACGCGGTCAGCGGCACGGCCAGCAGCAGGCACGCGCAGGCGGCAATCAGCGGCAGGAACCGTCTCCTGCGCCGCTTCCGATAGCGAAGGGCCTCGTCGATGTAGCGGCTGTCCAATTCGCCCAGGGCGTCGGAGAGCTGTTGCTCGGTCATATTGACACCTCCTGTTCCGTCAGGTATTGTTTCAGCTGTTTGCGGATGCGCGTCAGCCGGACGGAGACCGTCTTCTCCGGGAGCCCCACCAGCGCGGCGATGGCCCGGTAGCTGTCGGAAAACCAGTGGCGGCGCAGGAAGATGACGCGGTTTTCCGTGGTCAGCGTGTCCAGAAAGTCCTCCAGGGCGCGGGTCAGCGCGCCAGCCTCCAGGGCACCCTCCACCGTGTTCCGGTCCGGGATGCAGGCTGCAAGCTCCTCCAGGGCGACGGTGTACTGGCTGCCTCGCTTGGCGGCCTCAATCCTCCGGTAGCGTTTCAACGAGACGTTCCGGACGATTTTCACGAGATAGGACAGCAGGGGGGCCGGCCGCGCCGGGGGGATGGCGTTCCACGCGCCCAGGTAGGCGTCGTTGACGCACTCCTCCGCGTCCTGCCGGTTGTTCACGATGTTGTACGAGAGGGTGCGGCAGAGCGCCCCGTACTGGCGGTCCAGCTCCCGGATGCCCTGCTCGGACCGCTGAAAGAACAGGTCTAAAATCGCTTCGTCGTCCATCTGTTCGCCCCCCTTTCTGTCCTCATCCCTATACTACGCTTTTATCGGCAAATACTACGCCGCCGCACCATATTTTTGGTGGATGTCCGCGCGAAAACAAATCGCCGCCCCGGGCGGATGCTCGGGGCGGCGCAGGCTGCGGGGACGGATTCAGGTGTCCGCGTCGCCGAGGGCCGGGACGCCGGCGTCGGCGGGGACCATGATGCGCAGGGCCTGGCGGTGGTTGTGGATCTCCGCCCGGCGGAGGCTGCCGCCGAACTCGCCGTCCAGCGTCCACGGCACGTCCTGCTCGAAGTAGAAGTCGATGTGCCCGGTCTTCAGGGAGTAGAAGTACTCCTCCCGGGTGAAATCCTGCTTGAGGATGGCGGCGGCCACGTTGTTCAGGTCCAGCAGGCTCCGGATGTCCCGGACGAGGATGACCTCCGAGAGGCCGTCGGTCAGCGAGATCTCCAGGTCCCGCTTGGCCTTGAAGCCGCCGACGCTGGTGGTGCTGCCCACCAGGCCGAGAATCACGCGGTCCTCGATGACCCGGTCGGCGGTGACGGCCCGGACGGGGATGGGCCGGATCTCCCCCAGGGCCTGGACGCCGCGGAGCAGATAGGCCATCCGGCCGAGGATCCGCTTGTCGTTCTGGGCCGTGCGGTACGCCACGCCCGTGAAGGCCCCGAAGGCCGCCACATAGGCGAACCACCGGTCGTTGAAGCTGCCCAGGTCGATGCGGGCCTCCCGGCCGCCCACGACGATGGCCGCCGCCTCCAGGCAGTCCTTGGGCAGGCGCAGCGTGGAGGCCACGTCGTTGACCGTGCCGCCGGGCAGGTACCCCAGGGGCGGCGGGTCCTCCAGGCACATCAGGCCGGAGACGGCCTCGTTGAGCGTGCCGTCGCCGCCGGCCGCCACAATCATGTCGTACTGCCCGCCGTCGGTGCGGATGACGTCGGGGATCTCCCGGGCCCGGGAGGTGGGATGGACGGTCACGTCGTAGCCGCCCAGGGTGAAGATCCGCAGGACGTCCATCAGATGCGTGCGGATTTCCGCGTGGCCGGCGTTGGGGTTGACGAAGAAGAGCATCCGCTTCTGCATGGGGCATCCTCCTTCCCGTCAGCCGTCACTGGACGGTCTCGGGGAGGACCACCACGGAGTAATCCACGGTGATGGGCGTTCCGTCCAGGATGCCGTTCAGAAGCGCCTCCTGCCGGGCGGACACATAGTCCTGCTCGGCCAGGCTGCGGGCGTAGTTGTAGTCCCGCGTGGCGGAGAAATACATGATGTGGTAGCCGTAGGGGCTCTCGACGATGCCGTGGTCGCCGGGCTGGCGGCTCTCGTCGAAGCACCAGTCGTTGAAGGTCTCCACCATCTGGCCGGGACGGATCTCCTCAATCAGGCCGCCGTTGGAGGCCGAGCCGTCCTCGCTGTACTCCCGGGCCAGCTCGGCGAAGCTCTCCTCCGTGGCCTCGCCGGACTGCCAGATGTCGTAGATCTCCTCGGCCTTGACCCGGGCGTCGGTCCAGTTCTGCTCGGTCAGCACGGGGTTGCCGTTCTCGTCCAGCTCGGCGTCCTCGTCGGCCTGGGGCATAATCAGGATGTGGCGGACGTCCACCAGGTTGGGGTCGTCCACGGCGGCGCCCTGGGCGGCATAGTCGCCGGCGTGGTCCGCCAGATAGGATTCCACGTCCTCGTCGGTGTACTCGATGCTGCCGAACAGCTGGCTCAGGTAGCCGGAGGCCCGCATCAGGCCCTCGCCGAAGGCCATGTAGTCCTCCAGCGTCACGTGGGGGCCGTAGACCGTCTGGACGTATTCGTCCACGGTGTAGCCGTTGGCCTCGGCCTCCTGCTCCATGCCGCTGCGGAGGGTCTCCAGATACGCCGTCGTGGCCTCGTCCAGCTGGTAGCCGGCCTCGTCGGCGTCGCGGCCGACGGCCGCCACCTGCCAGAAGGTCCGCACGGCCTCCTGGAGGAAGAAGTCCTCCCAGGTCTGGGTCTCGCTGTACATCTGCTCCGAGAGGGGCTGGGAGCTGTCCAGGCCGAAGAAGGCGGCGTAGGAGCCGTAGGTGTTCAAAAAGCTGAAATACTGCTGCCAGAAGTAGAACGACAGCTGGCCGTTGGTCAGCTCCTGATCGCCGCAGGTGGCCACGACCGCGGCAACCTCCTCGGCCGTCACCTCTTCGGCGGGCTTGGCGTAGGCGTGGGCGACGAAGGCGCCGCTCTCGTCCACGTGGAGGACGGCCACCGGGTCGTCCTCCGGCGCTTCCGTCTCGCTGTCGCCGGCCGGGTCCGAGGCGGTGTCGCCGGGTTCCTGGACGTCGGTTTCGTCGTCGGTGCTGCTGAGCGCGGTGTCGGCGGTGTCCGCGCCGTCTCCGGCGTCGCTGCGGCCGCCCAGCAGGGCCACGCAGGCGAGCACCAGCACGGCTACGGCCGCCAGGGCCGCGACCAGGAACACGACCGGGCGGGTGCGGCGCTTTTCCCGGGGCGCCTCGGCCGGCGCGGCGGCCTCCGGCGGCGGGGGAGCGGGCGTGTCCGGGCTGCCGTCCGGCGTGTCAGAGGCCTCGGGGGCCGGAGCTTCCGCCTCCGCGGGGGCGGGCTCGTCCGGATCCGAAGCGGGGGCCTCCGGAGCGGGCTCGTCCGTGCTCGGGGCGGGTTCCGATGCGTCGGCGGCGGGCGCGGGGGAGTCCGGGGCGGGGGCTTCCGGCTCCGGAGCGGCGCTCGGCGGTTCCGGCGCGGCGTCCGCCGGGCTCGGGGCCGCGGGGGCTGCCGGCTGCGGATGTTCGTCCGGATCCCTGGGGGCGCCGCACAGGGGGCACACGGCCATGTCGTCCTCCAGATGGGCGCCGCAGAGTTTGCAGGTCATGGGCTGTCACCTTCACTTTCCGCCGCGTGGGCGGTATTTTTGCATATAGTACCACAAGGGAGGCCGGGTTTCAATCTCCGGCCGGCAAACTTTCCGACGGCACGGGGCTGCCGCCGTAGAGGACGGACGGCGTGGCGATGCGGATGGCGTCGTAGTCCACCAGGAACGTGTAGCGGTCGCAGGCGGCGAGGAAGGCGTTTTGATACGTCTCCCGGCGCAAATCGGCCTCGGCCGTCTTCTGCCAGACGGTCGCCGCCTCCTGGCCCACGTAGTAGACCAGGGCCCAGCCCTCGTCGGTGCGGATGGCGGCGGCGTCGCCGGCCTCGCGCGCCTCGTCGAAGACCCAGTCGCCCAGGCGGCCCGTCAGGTCCGAGGGGGCGAGGTGCTCCAGGAGGCCGCCGTCGGCGGCCGTCTCGTCGGCGGAGTGGGCCTGGGCCAGGGCGGCGAAGTCGGCCTCGCTGCCGGATTCGGCCTGCCAGGTGGCCAGGAGCGTTTCGGCCTTGGACTGGGCCGCGGCCCAGGCCTCGTCGCTGTCTCCGTCGGGGGCCAGCAGCACCAGCCGGACGGTCCGCAGGGCCGTCTCGTCCTTGGTGACGCCCATGGCCTCGTAGTCGGCGGCGTACTGGTCGTAGTAGGCCGACAGCTCCGCCTCGGTGAAGGTCGGCGACTCATAGAGCGAGTCGGCGTAGGCCGCCCCGAGGTAGGAGTCGGCCAGGTATTCGGCGAACGAGGCCTCCGTGGCGCCGGGGCCGAAGGAGGCGGCCAGGTAGCCGTCCACGTCGGCGCTGCCGTCCTCGGCGGTATAGCCCTGTCCGGCGGCGTTGTCGGCCAGGGTGGAGAGGACCCGCTCCATGCTCGCCTGATACGTCTCCGGCAGGGAGAAGCCGGCGGCCTCCGCCTCAAAGACCATGGACATCGTGCTGCGGACCGTGGCCAGGGCCTGGTCGAGGATATAGTCCTGCCAGCTGGTCTCGCCGTCGTAGGCCTGCTCGTCCAGGGGGCGGGAGGCGTCCAGGCTGTCGGGCAGGCTGCCGTTCTCCAGCAGGTAGTAGTATTCGCTCCAGAAGTAGTAGTTGAGCCCGGTGTTTTGCAGCGCGTAGTCGTCGCAGACGACCACCGTCCGGGCCATATCCTCGGCGGTGACGGGGCGCTCCCGCACGGCCAGGCCGATGCCCACGGCGACGGCAGCGGCCGCGGCCAGGCCGGCGGCCGCCAGCGCGATTCGCCGGGCGCGGCCCTGGGGCAGCCGGAGGCGGAACCGCTTTGCCGGGGCCGGTTCGCCGGGCGGCGTATTTCCAAAAGTCACGGGACGATCATCTCCAATCCTAATCATTCGGCCTCCCAGTCTACCACAGGCTTCCCAACCCATTCAAGGCACAATTTGTAAACATTTTTAGATTGCAATACACGACTGCCGTTGCCCGCAAAAAGCCGTACCGCCGCGCGTGCGCGGCACAGGAACTGGTTCGCCGCACGGAGGTGATGGAGCCCTTACGGGGCAATACACAACTGCGGTGGCCCGCGGAGAGCCGTACCGCCGCGCGTGCGCGGCACGGAGGCTGGTTCGCCGCACGGCGGGTTTGGGCCCTCGCGGGGCAATACACAACTGCGGTGGCCCGCGGAGAGCCGTACCGCCGCGCGTGCGCGGCGCGGGGCGGTTCCGTGCGTGGGATGGGCGGGTTTCGCTGCGGCGGGGCGGTTGTCATCTCCCCCTTGGGGGAGTATACTGGACGCGTTGGGTGGATCCCCGCGAAATGGGGCACCCTAGGGATACGCCGAGAAGAAAGGACGAGATACCGTGAACGATACCATTCTGCAAGCCTATGCCCGCCTGATTGCCCGGATGGGCGTCCATGTCCAGCCGGGGCAGGACGTCGTCGTCGAGGCCCAGCTGGACCAGCCGGCCTTCGTGGAGCGGGTGGTCGAGGCCTGCTACGAGGCCGGGGCCCGGACGGTGCGGGTGGACTGGCGCCACCAGCCCCTGGAGCGGCTCCACACCCGCTACCGGACCGAGGAGGCCCTGGGAGAGGTACGCCCCTGGGAGGAGGCGCGCCTGGCGGACTACGCCGAGACCCTGCCGTGCCGGATCTACCTCCTCAGCGAGGATCCCGACGGCCTCCGGGGAGTGGACGGCGCCAAGCTGGCCGCCGCCGCCCGGCACAAGCGCCAGGTGGCCAAGCCCTACCGGGACCGGATGGAGAACCGCTACCAGTGGTGCATCGCCGCGGTGCCCGGCGCGGCCTGGGCGGCCAAGCTCTTTCCGGAGCTGCCGGCGGAGCAGGCCGTGGCGCGGCTGTGGGAGGCCATTCTCACGGCCTCCCGGGCCGAAGGCGACGCCGAGGCCGCCTGGCGCGCCCACAATGCGGACCTCCGCGCCCGGTGCGACCACCTGAACGGGCTGCACATCCGCTCCCTGCACTACCGGGCCGGCAACGGCACCGACTTGACCGTGGGCATGATGGCCGAGGGCCGCTTCCACGGCGGGGCCGACCGGACCCGCCAGGGGGTGGCGTTCAACCCGAACATCCCCTCCGAGGAGGTCTACGTCTCGCCCCGCCGGGGGCTGGCCGAGGGGATTGTGTACAGCTCGATGCCGCTCTCCTACCAGGGCCAGCTGATTGACGGCTTTTCTCTCCGCTTCCAGGAGGGGCGCGTCGTCGAGGTCCGCGCCCGGGAGAACCAGGCCCTGCTCGAGGAGCTGGTGGCCATGGACGAGGGGGCGGCCTATCTGGGCGAGTGCGCCCTGGTGCCCTACGACTCCCCGATTCGGAAGACCGGCATCCTGTTCTACAACACCCTCTTCGACGAGAACGCCGCCTGCCACCTGGCCCTGGGGGCCGGCTTCTGCGACACGGTCGAGGGCTTCGAGGGCCGGACGCTGGAGGAGTGCCGCGCTCTGGGCGTCAACGACTCCATCCTCCACGAGGACTTCATGATTGGCACCGCCGATTTGGACATCGACGCCGAGACCTTCGACGGCCGGACGGTTCCCATCTTCCGCCGGGGCGGCTGGGCGTTCTAGCCGGGAGCGCGTTCCATAGGGTGCGGCCTATCACCCTGAAACGATTCTCGTATTTCCCCTGGGCCCGCTGCCGGCGTATACTGGAGGAAACGGCGGCATAAGGAGGCCATCATCTGTGAACCAGCGACCCCGGCGCGTCTACCGCACCCTGTTTTTCTCGTTTTTCTATCTGAGCGCCTTCACCTTCGGCGGCGGCTACGTGATGCTTCCGCTGATGCAGAAGAAATTTGTGGACCAGCTGGCCTGGCTCGACGAGCGGGAGATGCTCGACTACGCCGCCATCGCCCAGTCGGCGCCCGGCGCCGTGGCCGTGGACGCCTCGATTCTCGTGGGCTACCGGGTGGCCGGGATCCCCGGGGCGGCGCTGGCGGTGCTGGGCACCGTCCTGCCGCCGCTGCTGATTCTCTCGGTGGTCTCGGCGTGTTACAGCGCCTTCCGGGACAACCCCGTGGTCAGCGCCGTCCTCCGGGGGATGCAGGCCGGCGTGGCGGCCGTCATCTGCGACGTGGTCCTGACCCTGGGCCGGGACGTGGCGGCCCGGCGGGACCTGCTCTCCCTGGGCCTGATGGCGGCGGCCTTCCTGGTCACATATTTCGGGGGCCTGAACCCGGTCTGGAGCCTCCTGGCCTGCGGCGCCGTGGGGGCAATCCGGGCCCTGCTGGCCCGGCGGAAGGGGGGCGCGCGGCCGTGATTCTGCTGCATCTCTTTTGGAGCTTTTTCCAGGTGGGCCTGTTCAGCGTCGGCGGCACCGCAGCCCTGCCCCTGGTCCAGGAGCAGGTGGTCGCCCGCAACGGCTGGCTGACCATGGCCGAGTTCACGGACCTGGCCACGATTTCCGAGATGACCCCCGGCCCCATCGCCATCAACGCCGCCACCTTTGTGGGCATCCGCCTGGCGGGCATCCCCGGGGCCCTGGTGGCCACGGCCGGCGCCGTGCTGCCCGGCTGTGCCGTGGTGGCGCTGCTGGCCTGGGTCTACTTCCGCTACCGGAGCCTGCGTCTGGTCCAGAGCGTTTTGGACGGCCTCCGCCCGGCGGTGGTGGCGCTGATTGCCTCGGCGGGCCTCTCGATTCTGGTGCTGGCCCTCTGGGGGGAGGCCGGGGCGGCTTCCGGCGGCGTCAACTGGATTGCCGCGGGGCTGTTCCTGGCGGCGCTGCTCGCCCTGCGGCGGTTCCGCTGGAGCCCCATCTGGGTGATGCTGGGGGCCGGCGTCCTGGGCGGGGCCGCGTACCTGCTGATTTGAAACGAAAGAATCCCCAAAACGCCCGGCGGTTCACACGTGCCGCCGGGCGTTTTGTCGTGCGCGACAGGTCAGAACGGCGGGATTCCCCACCGTTTACATATTTTTTGTTGAGTATTCCCGGCGCGTTTGCTATAATGTGAAGAAAAAGCTTTTGGATGTGTATGTGTTTTGAAGTACGGAACGTGGAATGTGGCGGGATACGACCCGGAGGACGCCGAGCGGCTGCGCCGCGCCGGCTTCTCGGCGCTGACCGCCGCGACGCTGTGCAGCCGCGGCCACCGGGATCCGGCCGAGGCTGCCGCCTTCCTGGGGGCGGAGGGCCCCCTGCCGGACCCGCTGGCCATGAACGGCATGGCCGAGGCGGCCCGGCGCGTCCGGCAGGCCCTGGACCGGGGCGAGCGGATGGCTGTGTTCGGCGACTATGACGTGGACGGCATCACCGCCACCTGCCTGATGACGGAGTTCCTCCAGTCCCAGGGGGCCGACTGCCTCTCCTACATCCCCGGCCGGCTGGAGGAGGGCTACGGCCTCAACCGGCCGGCCATCGACCTGCTGGCCGGCCAGGGGGTCCGCCTGATTATCACCGTGGACTGCGGCATCACCGCCCTGGAGGAGGCCGCCTACTGCCGGCAGCTGGGGGTGGACCTGGTCGTCACCGACCACCACGAGTGCAAGGGCAGCCTCCCCGACGCCGTGGCCATGGTGGATCCCCACCAGCCCGGCGACGGCTATCCCCACCGGGACCTGGCCGGCGTGGGCGTGGCCTTCAAGCTGGCCGCGGCCATCTGCGGCGACCAGCAGGCGGTGCTGGAGCGGTACTGCGACCTGGTGGCCCTGGGCACCGTGGCCGACGTGATGCCCCTGCTGGGGGAGAACCGGACCTTCGTGGCCCGGGGGCTGGAGCGGCTGAACGCCGCGCCCCGGCCGGGCCTGGCGGCGCTGATGCACGAGTGCGGCTGCGAGCGCCAGCCCGTCACGGCCGCGACGGTCGGCTACGTGCTGGCGCCGCGCATCAACGCCGCCGGCCGCATGGGCCAGGTGGAGCTGGCCGTGGAGCTGTTCCTGACCCGGGACCGCCGCCGGGCGGCTCAGCTGGCTGAGGCGCTCTACCAGCTCAACCGCCAGCGCCAGGCGGTGGAGGCCGAGATCTACGACGAGGCCGTGGCCATGCTCCGGGGCCAGGAGGAGCCGGCGGCCATCGTCCTGGCCAGCGGGCGCTGGCACCAGGGGGTCGTGGGCATCGTGGCCTCGCGCCTGGCCGAGGAGTACCGCTGCCCGACGTTCCTCATCTGCCTGGACGGGGACCACGGCAAGGCCTCGTCCCGGTCCTACGGCGGCTTCAACCTCTTTGCCGCCCTGGAGTCCCTGGACGGCCTGCTCGAGAGCTACGGCGGCCACGAGCTGGCGGCCGGCTTCACCATCCGGCGGGACCGGGTGGACCGGTTCCGGGCGGCCATTGTGGAGCAGGCCGAGGCCTTCCGCCGCTCCGGCGACTGCCGCTGTGCGCTGGAGATTGACTGCCAGGTGGAGCCGCGGCAGCTGACGCTGGCCAACGTGGAGGCCCTGGACCAGCTGGAGCCCTGCGGGGCCGGCTGCCCCAGGCCGGTGTTCCTCATGAGCGGCCTGGTGGTGGACCAGATGAGCGAGGTGGGCGGCGGCCGCCACCTGCGGCTCCGGCTCCGGCGGGGCGGGCACTGCATCGGCGCGATTTTCTTCTCCACGACCATCCTCCGGGCCGGCATCGGGCTGGGGGACCAGGTGGAGGTGGCCTTTACCCCCCAGGTCAACGAGTTCCGGGGGACCCGCTCGGTCCAGCTGAACGTGGTGGACATCCGCGCGGCGGCCGAGACGGGCGAGTACGTCCGGGAGCGGGAGCTGTACGCCCGCTGCCGCGAGGGCCGGCTGACGGCCGCCGAGGCGGGGCTTCTGCTGCCCCAGCGGCCGGAGTTTGTGGCCGTCTGGCGGTATCTGGCGGCCAACTGCCGCGACGGCGGCATCGAGGACGACTGCTGCTGCATGAGCCGGAAGATCTCCCGCTACGCCGGGATCCCGGCCAGCTTCGTCCGCACGAAAATCTGTCTGGACGTCTTCGCCGAGCAGGGGCTCATCCGCCTGCGGCAGACGGGCCGGACGGTCCAGATTACCCTGACCGCCGGCAAGCGGAAGGTGGACCTGGACGACAGCCGCATCATCATGCGGCTCAAACAGCTCAAGGCAGGTGACTGACGGTATGGAATCTGTACAAGACCATTACACCTCTATGATGGTGGCCATCCGGCGCTACGCGCCCTACGTGGACCTGGAGAAGGTGGACGCGGCGTTCCACTACGCCGAGGCCAAGCACGCCGACCAGAAGCGGAAGGACGGCTCGCCGTATATCATCCACCCCCTGGCCGTGGCGGAGATTGTCGCCGAAATCGGCCTGGACACCGACGCGGTGGTGGGCGCGCTGCTTCACGACTGCATCGAGGACACCGACTCCTCCTTTGACGACATCGAAAAGCGGTTCGGCAAGACCGTGGCCGAGCTGGTCGAGGGCGTCACCAAGCTGACCCGGGTCCAGTACTCCACCACCGAGGAGCAGCAGATGGAGAATCTGCGCAAGATGTTCATGGCCATGAGCAAGGACATCCGGGTCATCCTCATCAAGATTGCCGACCGGCTCCACAACACCCGCACCCTCCAGTACCAGACGCCGGCCAAGCAAATCAGCAAGTCCATGGAGACCATGGAGATCTACGCCCCCCTGGCCCACCGGCTGGGCATGCAGAAAATCAAGTGGGAGCTGGAGGACGAGTCCCTCAAGTATCTGGAGCCGGAGGCCTACAACGAGATCATGGCCTATCTGGACGCCCATGAGGAACAGGCCAACCAGTTTATGCGGGGCGTCCAGTCCAAGATCACCACGCGTCTTTCCAGCGTGGGCATCCACGGCAAAATCTACGGCCGTATCAAGCATGTCTACTCCATCTTCCGCAAGATGAAGTCCCAGCACAAGACCATCGACGAGCTGTACGACCTCTACGCCTTCCGCATCATCGTGGACACCATCCCCGATTGCTACAACGTGCTGGGCCATATCCACGACCTGTTTAATCTGGTGCCGGGCCGGTTC
>CAJFNZ010000104.1 GCA_904395905.1 uncultured Oscillospiraceae bacterium
GATGGCGTCCCAGACCGACTGGCCGGTGCCGTACTTGTTGTCGTAGTAGTGCTTGCACTTGGCGTCGTTGACGTTCATCATCGGGAAGGGCAGCTTCCCCGCCGCCGCCCGGGCCTTGAGCCGGTGGATGCCGGTGGTCGTCTCCTCGCAGCCGCCGATGAGGTGCTCGGCCAGGTCCTGGCAGGGGCCGCTGAGCAGCTCCAGGAGGTCGCCGCCGTCGTCGATGATGAGATGCGGCTTGCAGGCCAGCGCCGCCGCCAGGTGGGACTTGTACTCCTCCTCCGTGGCCCCGTGCCAGCAGTAGACGTTCACGCCCATCGACGCCAGGCCCGCGGCCACGTCGTCCTGGGTGGAGAGCGGGTTGCAGCCGGTGGCGTGCACCTCGGCCCCGCCGGCTGCCAGGCAGAGCGCCAGATAGGCCGTCTTGGCCTCCATGTGGATGGACATGGTGATGCGCTTGCCGGCGAAGGGCTTCTCCTTCTCAAACCGGGCGCGGATGGCCGAAAGGGCGGGCATAAAATCCTGGACCCAGGTGATTTTCATGCGGCCGTGCTCGGCCAGGGACATATCGCGAACAATGCTCATGGGGCACATCCCTCCAAGTTGAATTCTCGTCCCATCATAGCAGAAAACCGGGAAAAAGGCAATGGCACAGCGCCCCGACGAATTCCGCCGGCGAGCCGATGAATTTTGCCTTCCCCCTTGCGCACCGGTCCGGAATTCTGTATTTTGTCCCTAAACCGCACTGCGGGAAACCATGTCTCTGGGAGGAATTCACAATGGCTGTCACGCGCGTACGCATCGAACTGATTACCGACCCGGCCTCGGGCAAGACGATGGTCGGCAAGACCCTCTTGAACCTGCTGGGGACGGTGCTCTTTGCCCTGGGGATTTTCTCCATCATCGCCCTGATTGTCATCGGCGTGGACCGGCCGGAGGCCTTTACCGACGGCAGCTTCCACTACACCAACTTCGTCGTGTGCCTGGCCCTGGGCGTGGTCGGCTTCTTCATCCGCCGGTCGGTCAAGAAGTCCGTCAAGCGCCTGGAGGCGGAATTTTTGCAGGCCGTCGAGGCCCGGCGCCAGAAAACAGCCCAGAACCAGGACTGACGCCCGCCCCGTTTGGGCATCCTCTCCGCGGGAGTTTCCCGCGGAGCTTCTTTTTTCTCTGGACAGCCGGGGGAATCTGTTTTATACTTACCATACTATCCCGCGGCGGCTCTGCAACCCCCGCAGATTTCCCGGCAGACAAAGGAGGTCCCCCGCCTTGAACAACCTTTCCCGCAAAATCTCGCAGTTTTTCTTCAACAACCGGAACCGCGGCATCCGCAACCTGATGCTCTTTGTGGCCATCGGCAACGTCCTGGTCTATCTGTTTGCCAATATGGATCCCAGCGGCGCCCTGCTGAGCGCCCTCTCCTTCAGCCGGCAGCGGATCTTGGAGGGGCAGGTCTGGCGGCTGTTCACCTACATTTTCATCCCCTCGGGCGGCTATCCCCTGACCATCCTCATCATGATGTTCTTCTACTTCCAGATTGGCCGGATTCTCGAGGCCCGCTGGGGTGTGGCCCGGTTCAACGCCTACTATCTCTGCGGCATCCTGATTACCGACCTCGCCGCCCTGCTGCTGAACGTGCGGGCCTCCGCCTCGTACCTGAATCTGTCGCTGATTCTGGCCTTCGCCTCCACCTGCCCCGAGGACCAGGTGCTGCTGTTCTTCATCATCCCGCTGAAGATGAAGTGGCTGGCGTGGTTCTATTTCGCCACCGTGGCCTATACGGTCCTCTTCTCCCCCTTCCCGGTGAAGCTGTTCCCCCTGTTCGCCCTGCTCAACTACTTCCTCTTCTGCCACCGGGACATCCGCTACCTGCTGCCCACCAGCTGGCAGCACCGGCGGCCCAAGCCCACGTTCCCCGGCGCTTCCCGGCCGAAGCCCAACCCCCACTGGGCCGACGGCTACCGGAGCCAGGAGGGGAAAAAGCCCTACCGGCACAAGTGCACCGTCTGCGGCCGCACCGACACCGACTACCCCGACCTGGAGTTCCGCTATTGCAGCCGCTGCAAGGGCTACCACTGCTACTGCATCGACCACATCAACAACCACGCCCACATCCAGTGAAGCGACGGAGTTCGCCCGCCCGGTATGCCGGGCGGGTATTTTCGTCACATCCGGACCGGAAATCCGTCTGAATCAGTAGAGAAAGGAAAGGAGGGCTCCCCATGGACGACTGCGCCATCGTCGCGCTGTACTGGGCCCGGGACGAGGCGGCCATCGCCGCCTCCGACGAGAAGTACGGCGGCCTCTGCCGCCAGCTGTCCCGGCAGATCCTCGCCAGCCCCGAGGACGCCGAGGAGTGCGTCAACGACACCTGGGGCCGGGCCTGGACCACCATGCCGCCCCAGCGGCCGGCCTCCCTGCGGGCATACCTGCTGCGGATTGTACGGAACGTCTCCATCGACCGCTGGCGGGCCCGCCGGAGCCAAAAGCGGGGCGACGGGGCCGAGGCCCTCTCCCTGGAGCTGGAATCCTGCATCCCGCCGGCCCCCAGCGCCGAGGCCGCCTGGGAGCAGCGGGAACTGGCCGCCGCTCTGGACCGCTGGCTGGCGGGCCGGACGGACGGCGAGCGGGCGCTGTTCCTGCGGCGGTACTGGTTCGGCGAACCGGTGGCTCAGCTGGCCCGGGCCTGGGGCCTCCGGCCCAACGCCGTCTCCCAGCGGCTCCGCCGCCTGCGGGAGAGCCTGCGGACATTCCTGGAATCGGAAGGAGTGGTTCTATGAGCGAGAAGAGCCGGCGTCTTCTGGACGCCCTCACCCATCTGCCCGACCGGGCCCTGGACGAGGCCCTGGACTACCGTCCCCGGCGGCGGCCGCATCTCCGCTGGGCCGCCGCGGCCGCATGCCTCTGCCTGGCGGTCGGCTTCGGCGCCTGGCTGCTGCCCCGGCTGGGGGGCAGCCAATCCGCCGCCGGGGCCGGCCACGACGAAGCCAGCGAATTCCTGCACTACGCCGGCCCCATCCTGCCGCTGACGGCCGCCGAAGACACCGCTGTCACCGCCGCGCGCACCGTCACCCTGGACTTCGCCCCGTGGACGCCCCAGTGGCGCGACAACGAAACGGAGGCCGGCGGCGACGCCGAGTACCTGGCGCTGCTGGAGGAACACTACCCGGAGGGCGGGCGGTTCGTCGCCTCCGACGACCTCCTCGTCACCGACGAGTACGTCCTCACCAACCCCGCCGGCGCCGACGAGACGCTGACGCTCCTCTACCCCTTCGCCGGCTCCCTGACCATGGGCGCCCCGTACGTCCCCACCCTGGCGGCCGAAGGCAGCCCCCTGGAGACGGCTCTCCTGGCCGGTGGGTACAGCGGGGGATTCGCCCCGGTGTACGGCGCCGAAGACGGCGGCCTCTGGAACCTCTCCCCCGCCAGCTGGGAGGACTACCAGGCGCTCCTGGCCAGCAGCGGCTATCTGGCGTCGGCCCTGGGGGAGGCGCCGGACCTCTCCCAGATTCCGGCCGTCCTCTACACCTTCTCCGACCCCTGGGGCCCTGCGGTGTGCGACGACGCGCCCAACCCGACCATCCGCGCCTCCTACGCCATGGACTACGGGCGCACCGTCACCCTGTCCTACGGCTTCGATGGCGGCTCCTACGACCGCGAGGCCGGCCTCCAGGCCCGCAGCTTCTCCATCCCCCGGCCGGACGCCCTGGACGCCGGCCGCCGCTTCTACCTCATCGTCCTGGGCGACGACATCACCGGGCTGACCCTCTCCTGCCACGGCACCGGCGGCTGGGACACCGCCCCCGCCGTGGAGGGCGGCGCCACCGTCACCCGGACCGAGACGACCCTGGGCGCGGCCCTGGAGCCCATCCTGGATGGCCTGTATGGAGCCCTGCCCCATCCCGAGGGCTCGCCCATGGAGGACGAGGCTCTGTTCGACCGGCTGTACCGGGGACATCTGGCGGCCTACGTCCTGGGCGAGGACGCCCCGGCCCGGTACTCGGACGGGATGTTGGAGAACCTGGACGTGGCCAACGCCGACCGGATTTTCTACCTGGCGGCAGAGGTCACAGTTCCCGCCGGCGGATCCGTCACCGTCACGGCGTCGTTCCGCAAGGGCGCCAGCTACGACTTCAGCTGCGTCCACACGGAGAACGAGGGCGTCCGGGGCTACGACCTGCTGACCGCCGCCCACCGCCTGGCCCTCACGTCCCAGACGGCGGTGCTGGAGGACCGGGGCCAGATTGCCGTGGTCCGGCAGAACTTCGGCTTCGACCTGGCCGCCGGCGTCACTCGGGTCGCCCTGGACGAGGCGGTCCCCCGCTACTACCTGGAGGTCCGCCGGGCGGACGCCTGAAAACCGCAAAGCGCGCCGGCAGATGCCTGCCGGCGCGCTCAGCGTGTCGAGAAACTCGACACGCTGTCGCCAAAATGCAAGCATTTTGGCGAGGGGATGCAGTCTCCTGCGCGCACGGCCCATTGGGCCGCACACTTGGAGCCTGTAACGTGTTTTTTCCGAGGCACATCCCCCAGGGGACCTTCTCTTGCCCCTCCGGGGCAATTCACCTTGTGTCCCCGGAAAAAACGGATTGAAACTTTTTTCGCGGCCTGCGCTGCGCCCGCAGGCGCGTTTCGGAGCGCAACCGCCCGGAGGGCGGCTCTTAGCGCGGAGATGGCGGCGAAACTCTGCCGA
>CAJFNZ010000105.1 GCA_904395905.1 uncultured Oscillospiraceae bacterium
CCCGCTCCACCTCCTCCACCTTCATCCCCAGGGGGATGCCCAGGCGGTCGTCGCACTGGGGGTCCACGTACACCGGCACCGCGCCGCAGAGGACCAGGGCCCCCATGACGCTCCGGTGGACGTTCCGGGGGAGGATGATTTCATCGCCCCGCTGGACCGTGGAGAGAACCATGCTCTGCACGGCGCTGGTGGTGCCGCCCACCATCAGAAAGGCGTGGGCCGCGCCGAAGGCCTCGGCGGCCAGGGCCTCGGCGTCGCGGATGACCGACACCGGGTGGCAGAGGTTGTCCAGGGGCTTCATGGAGTTGACGTCCATGGACACGCACTTCTCCCCCAGCAGCTGCACCAGCTCGGGGTTGCCCCGGCCGCGCTTGTGGCCGGGGACGTCGAAGGGCACCACCCGCATCCGGCGGAACCGCTCCAGGGCCTCGTAGATGGGGGCCCGGGTCTGGGCCAGGGTTTCCATGGGGGTCCCTCCTTTAACCGTAGATGTTCTGGCCGGAGAAGATCTCAATCATCTCCCGGCTGAGGTTGTGGGTGATTTCCATCCGCACGGCCGGCGGCAAATCGCGCACGTCGGTCTTGAAGAGGTAGTTCTGCAAATCGATGTCCCGGAGCATCATCCGGGTGTGGAAGAGGTTGGCGCTGTACACGTTCATGTCCACGGCGTCGTACCGGTGGAGGATCTCCTCGCTGATGTAGTCCTGGATGGAGACCATCTTGTGGTCCAGGAAGAGCTTGCGGCCGTGGAGGTCCCGGGTGAAGCCCCGGACGCGGTAGTCCATGGTGATGATGTCCGAGTCGAAGGAGCCAATCAGGTAGTCCAGCGTGGAGAGCGGGGTGATTTCCCCGCAGGTGGACACGTCGATGTCCACCCGGAAGGTGGCCAGGCTCGTCTCCGGATGGAACTCGGGGTAGGTGTGGACGGTCACGTGGCTCTTGTCCAGGTGGGCCAGCAGCGTGTCCCCGGCGGGGACCATGGAGCCCTCGGCGATGAGGATGGTCACCGAGGCCCCCTGGGGGTCGTAGTCCTGCTTGGCGATGTGGAGGATTTTGGCCCCAATCATGTCCGTCAGGGTGGTGAGGATCCCGGTCAGCCGCTCGGAGTTGTACTGTTCGTCGATGTAGGCGATGTACTCCTGCTGCTCCTGGGGGGTCTTGGCATAGCAGACGTCGTAGATGTTGAAGCTCAGGGACTTCGTCAGGTTGTTGAATCCGTAGAGCCGGAGCTTTTCGGCCATGGGCGTCCTCCTCTCTCCGCGCGTCGCGGTGAAATCGAAAAAAAGAGACAGTATGCTTCCTCCGCACACTGTCTGTAAAACCTTCATACGTTGCAGGCGGCGCCCTCCCGTGCCGGGCAGGACGGCCGGAGCCGGCAGAACCGGCCCTTGCAGCTTCATCACAGAGTCTATATAGCAAATACTTACTTTTACTACTCTTTATTGACCGTTTTACAAGTTGATGTAGGAGTCCACACTGTGGTTTTAAGGAACCAACTCATAAAATTGCGCTCTGAACGCAATCAATAACGGCGGCGCAGCGCCGCCAATCGGCAGTTGACCCGGCTGTCCGTATGGCCTTCCCCCGAACGGGTGGTCGAAGAAATATTTGCATGGATACTCTGTCCGAAACTCATATCACATGACAATCCTAGTATACCGGCTGCCGCCGCCTTTGTCAAGGACTTTCGACGGCCGCTGCGGCCGGTCGTTTCCGGGGGAAGGGCGGCGGAAACCGCCGGATTTGCCCCTTGACGGGGGCGGGAGAACGGAGTATTCTAATGTAGATATAGTTTCAGGGCAGCCGGCGGGAGAAACAGGTGAGAGGCCTGTGCAGTGCCGCTACTGTATCGGCGCGCCGCGCCGGAGCCAGAACGCCAGCCGTCTGCCATTGCCCCGCGCCGCGAGTCACGGCCGCCGGTGGCCGCCGGCTATGCCCTGCGCCCCTGGCGTCTGCGGCATGGCCGCTTTTTTCGCCTGCGGGGAACTCTCAAAGGAATTTGGTGACATTGCCCCATGAACATCCAGATGATTGGCATCGACCACACCACCGCCGCCGTGGACGTCCGGGAGAAGTTCTCCTTCACCACCACCGTCCAGGCCCGCATCATGGCCGAGACCAAGGCGCTGCCCGGCGTCCTGGGGGCGCTGCTGCTGTCCACCTGCAACCGGACGGAGCTGTGGGTCCACTGCCGCCCCGGCGTCGCGCCGGATCTGGTTGCCTGCCTCTGCGCCGCCGCCGGGGCCGACGCCGCCGCCTACCGGGACCGGTTCCGCCGCCGGGAGGGGCGGGAGGCCGTGGCGTATCTCTTCCACATGGCCAGCGGCCTCCAGTCCCAGATCTTCGGCGACGACCAGATCCTCACCCAGGTCAAGGAGGCATTGGACCGGGCCCGGGCGGCCCTGTGCACCGACACGGTGCTGGAGGTGCTGTTCCGCATGGCCGTCACCGCGGCCAAAAAGGTCAAGACGGGGATGCAGACCTCCACGGCCAACACCGACTCGGTGGCCTTCAGCATGGAGATGCTCCGGGGGGAGGGGTACGACTTCCGGGGGCGGCAATGTCTCGTCATCGGCAACGGCCGCATGGGCAAGCTGGCCGCCACGGCCCTCCGGGAGGCCGGCGCCGACGTGACCGTCACGGTCCGCCAGTACCGCAGCGGCGTGGTGGAGATCCCCCAGGGGTGCAGCCGCATCGACTACGGCCGGCGCATGGAGCTGCTGCCCCAGTGCGACATCGTCGTCAGCGCCACCACCAGCCCCAACGTCACGGTGAAGTACGAGCAGCTGGCGGCGTGCCCCCGGAAGGACGCCCTGCTGTGCATCGACCTGGCCGTGCCGCGGGACATCGACCCCCAGGTGGCGCAGCTGCCGGGGGTGCGCCTGCTGGACATCGACAGCTTCCGGGTGCCCCAGTCGGCCGAGCTCCAGCGGCTGCGGGAGGCGGCCGAGGAGATCCTCGAGCAGCAGATCCAGGAGTTTGGCACCTGGTACGACTGCCGGGACATGATTCCCCTGACCGAGGAACTGTCGGAGAAGTTTGCTGTGGACGCCGTGACCCGGGTGGAGGGCTCCCTCCGCCGGCTGCACCTGGACGAGGACACCGCCGCCGGTTTCCGGCAGCAGCTGGAGGAGATTGCCCGCAAGCAGTTCCGCCGCCTGGTCTTCGCCGTCCGCGACGAGGCCGGGGCGGCCACCTTTCGCCAGTGCCTCGGGGCGGTGGAAAAGCTCTATGACTGATTTCCCGCTGTTCGTCTCCCTCCGGGGGCGGGCCGTGGCCGTGCCGCCGGATACCCCGCCGGCCCGCCGGCAGCTGCTGGCGGCCTTCGGCGCGGCGGAGGGCGGGGAGGCCCCCTGGACGCTCTCCGGGGACGGCTGGCTGGAGGCGCCGGCCGCCGAGCCGGGGCTCCGGGCCCTGGGCCCTCGGTTCCCGTTTCCGGCCGTGGCCTGGCGGGGGGATTTGACGGCGGCCGCCGTGGCTCCGCCGGACGGCCTGATGGACCGCCTGGCCCTGGTCCTGGCGGCCCAGGACGGGGAGCCGGGCGACGGGAGCCGCCGCCGCTTCCCGCTGTTTTGCGACCTCCGGGGCCGGCCGGTGCTGCTGGTGGGCGGCGGGGCCATCGCCGCGCGGCGGGCCGCGGTGCTGGCGGCCTTCGGTGCGGCGCTGACCGTGGCCGCGCCGGAGATTGCCCCGGCCATCCGCGCCCTGCCGGGCGTCTGCTGCCGGGAAATGCCCTGGGAGCCGGCGCTGCTGGAGGAGGCCGCGCTGGCCCTGGCGGCCACCGACGACCCGGCGGTCAACGGCGCCGTGGCCGCCGCCGCCCGCGCGCGGCGGATCCCGGTCAACGACGCCTCGGACCAGCGCCGGTGCGACTTTCACTTTCCGGCCATCGCGCGGCGGCCGGGGCTGGTGGTCGGCGTCACCGGCGGCGGCACCGACCACGGCCTGGTCCGCCGGGCGGCCGCAGCAATCCGCAAGGCATTGGAGGAATTGCCATGAACACTCTGCGCATCGGCAGCCGGGAGAGCCGGCTGGCCGTGATACAATCGGAGCTGGTGGCCGCATACCTGCGGGAGCGGGGCTGCGAGGCCCCACTGGTGACCATGAAGACCACCGGCGACAAGATCCTGGACCGGAGCCTGGACCAGATTGGCGGGAAGGGCCTGTTCGTCAAGGAGCTGGACCGGGCGCTGCGGGACGGCCGCAGCGACTTGTCGGTCCACTCCTGCAAGGACCTGCCGATGGAGGTGCCGGAGGACCTGCCCCTCATCGGCTTCTCCCAACGGGAGGACCCCCGGGACGTGCTGGTGCTGCCGGCCGGGACGACGGTCTGGGACCGGTCGAAGCCCGTGGGCTGCTCCAGCCGCCGCCGGATGCTCCAGCTCCGGGACCTCTGCCCGGAGGTGACCTTCCGGGGCGTCCGGGGCAACGTGCTGACCCGGCTGGACAAGCTGGACCGGGGGGAGTACGGGGCGCTGATTCTCGCGGCTGCGGGCCTCAAGCGCCTGGGGCTCGAGGGGCGCATCAGCCGCTACTTTGCGCCCGAGGAGATGATTCCCGCCGCCGGCCAGGGCATCCTGGCGCTCCAGGGCCGGGCCGGGGAGGACTATTCGGCCCTGGAGGGGTTCCTGGACGCCGCGGCCGCCGCCTGCGCCCGAGCAGAACGGGCCTTCGTGCGGGAGCTGGACGGGGGCTGCTCCAGCCCCATCGCGGCCTTTGCCCGGCTGGAGGGGGAGGCCCTCCGGCTGCGGGGCCTCTATTACAGTGAGCAGACCGGCCGCCACCGGGTGGGCGTCCTGACGGGGCCGGCCGCGGAGCCGGAGGCCCTGGGCGCCGCCTTGGCCCGGCAGCTGCGCGACGATTTGGACGGAGGAGTGGGAGCATGATTGGAACAGTCTACCTGGTGGGGGCCGGGCCCGGAGACGCGGGCCTGCTCACCTGCCGCGGGCGAGAGCTGCTGGCCCGGGCCGAGACCGTGGTCTACGACGCCCTGGTGGGGGAGGCCGTCCTGGCCCTGATTCCCCCGGAGGCCCGGTGCATCGACGTGGGCAAGCGCTCGAAACACCACAAGAAGACCCAGGCGGAAATCAATGAGATTCTCCTGGAGGAGGCCCTGGCCGGCCGCCGCGTGGTGCGGCTCAAGGGCGGCGACCCCTTCCTCTTCGGCCGGGGCGGCGAGGAGCTGGAGCTGCTGGCCCAGCACGGCGTCCCCTTTGAGATTGTGCCGGGCATCACCTCGGCCATTGCCGTGCCGGCATACAACGGCATCCCGGTGACCCACCGGGACTTCTGCTCCTCGGTCCACATCGTCACGGCCCACCGCCGGGGAGACGGCCCGCTGGACATCGACTTCGACGCCCTCTGCCGGACCGGCGGCACGCTGGTGTTCCTGATGGGCGTCTCGGCCCTGGGGGACGTCTGCGGCGGCCTGCTGGCGGCCGGCATGGCCCCGGAGACCCCGGCCGCCGTCCTCCACCGGGGGACCTCGGCCCGGCAGAAGCGGGTCGTCTCCACCCTGGCCCGGCTGCCGGCCGACGCCGCCGCGATGGAGGCCCCGTCGATTATCGTCGTGGGCCCGGTCTGCGCCCTGGCCGAGACCTTCGCCTGGGCCGAGAAGCGGCCCCTCTTCGGCCGGCGGTACGTGGTGACCCGGCCCCGGGAGCGGGCTTTGGCCCTGAGCCGGCGGCTGCGGGAGCTGGGCGGCGAGGTGGTGGAACTGCCCACCATCTGCCTGCGGCCCCTGGAGGACGCCCGCCTCGACGGCCTGGACGGCTGCCGGTGGCTGGTGCTGACCAGCCCGTCGGGGGTGGAAATCTTCTTCCGGCTGCTGCTGGCGCAGGGCCGGGACGTCCGGTGCCTGGCCGGCATCCGGATTGCCGCCCTGGGGGCCGGCACGGCGGCGGCCCTGGCCCAGCGGGGCATCACGGCCGATTTGGTGCCGCCCACCTACAACGCCCGGAGCCTGGGCGAGGCCCTGGCGGCCCGGCTTGCCCCCGGGGACCGGGTTTTCATCGCCCGGGCCCGCCAGGGGAGCCCGGAGCTGCTGGAGCCCCTGGCCGCCCTGGGAGGCGTGCAGGTGACCGACACGGCCATCTATGAGACGGAGTTGACCCGGCCGCCGGTCCTGGAGCCCCTGGCCCTGCTGGAGGGGGACGCCTGGGCGGTGTTTACCAGCGCCTCCACGGTCCGGGGCTTTGCGGCCGCGGCGGGCACCGGGGAGCTGACGGGCGTCCGGGCGCTGTGCATCGGCCGGCAGACGGCCGACCAGGCCCGGCGGTACGGGATGGAAATCCGCGTGGCGAAGGCCGCCACCATCGACGGCCTCGTGGAGTTGGCGCTCCAATGCGCAAAGGAGGAAGCATAACATGGATATGGCAATGAGACCCCGCCGCCTGCGGACCAGCGAGACGCTGCGGCGGATGGTCCGGGAGACCCGGGTCAGCAAGAGCGCGCTGATTTACCCCACCTTCGTGGTGGAGGGCCAGGGGCGGCAGGAGGAGATCCCCTCCATGGCCGGCCAGTACCGGTACAGCGTGGACAAGCTCCTCTACAAGGCGGAGGAGATGCTCGAGGCCGGGATTGACAAGATGATGATTTTCGGCATCCCCGACCACAAGGACGCGTGCGGCTCCGAGGCCTACGCCGAGCACGGCGTGGTCCAGCAGGCCATGGCGGCGCTGAAGGCCCGCTTCCCGGAGCTGTACCTGATTGGCGACGTGTGTATGTGCGAGTACACCTCCCACGGCCACTGCGGCATCCTGGAGGGGGACTACGTGGACAACGACAAGACCCTGCCGTACATCGCCCGCATCGCCGCCTCCCAGGCGGCGGCCGGCGCGGACATGGTGGCCCCGTCGGACATGATGGACGGCCGGGTGGCGGCCATCCGGGCGGCCCTGGACGAGGCCGGCTTCGTGAAGACGCCCATCTTCTCCTACGCCGTCAAGTACGCCTCGGCCTTCTACGGCCCGTTCCGCGAGGCGGCCGACTCGGCCCCGGCCTTCGGTGACCGGAAGGCCTACCAGATGGACTGGCACAACCGCCGCGAGGCCGTCAAGGAGGCCCTGGCCGACGTGGCCGAGGGAGCGGATCTGCTGATGGTCAAGCCGGCCCTGGCCTACGGCGACATCATTTCCGAGGTGAAGGCCGTCACCGACGTGCCCGTGGGCGCGTACAGCGTCAGCGGCGAGTACAGCATGATCAAGACCTGCGCCGCCCACGGCTACGTGGACGAGACGGCCATTATGTGCGAGGTGGCCGGCGCGGCCTTCCGGGCCGGCGCGGACGTCTACCTGACGTACTTCGCCAAGGAGCTGGCCCGGGCCATGGAAGAGGGGAGGCTGGGATGATGACCCGTTCCGAGCAGCTGTTCGCCCGGGCCCAGGCGGTGATTCCCGGCGGCGTCAACAGCCCCGTCCGGGCCTTCGGGTCCATCGGCATGGGACCGAGGTTCATCGCCTCGGCCAAGGGCAGCCACATGACCGACGCCGACGGCAACGACTACATCGACTTTGTGGGCTCCTGGGGCCCGATGATTCTCGGCCACGCCCATCCGGCGGTGGAGGCGGCCGTGGCCGAGGCGGCCCGGGAGGGCCTCAGCTTCGGCGCGGCCACCGAGCGGGAGGTGGAGATGGCCGAGCTCCTCTGCCGGATTGTCCCGTCGGTGGAGATGGTGCGGATGGTCAACTCCGGCACCGAGGCCGTCATGAGCGCCATCCGGGCGGCCCGGGGCTTCACGGGCCGGGACAAGATTGTCAAGTTTGACGGCTGCTACCACGGCCACAGCGACTGCCTGCTGGTCCAGGCCGGCTCCGGCGTCATGACGGCCGGCGTCCCGGACAGCGCCGGCGTGCCGGCCGGCTGCACGAAGGACACCCTGACCGCCCCGTACAACTGCCTCCCGGCGGTGGAGGCGCTGTTCGCGGCCAACCCCGGGGAGATTGCGGCGGTGATTGTGGAGCCGGTGGCGGCCAACATGGGCGTGGTGCTGCCCGAGGCGGGCTTCCTCGCGGGCCTGCGGCGGCTGTGCGACGACCACGGCGCGCTGCTCATCTTCGACGAGGTGATTACCGGCTTCCGCCTGGCCCTGGGCGGCGCCCAGGAGTTCTACGGCGTGCGGCCGGACCTGAGCACCTTCGGCAAAATCATCGGCGGCGGGATGCCGGTGGGGGCCTACGGCGGCCGGCGGGATGTGATGTCGGTGGTCGCGCCCCTGGGGGCCGTGTACCAGGCGGGCACCCTCAGCGGGAACCCCGTGGCCATGGCCGCGGGCCTGGCCCAGCTGCGGCTCCTGGCGGACCACCCCCAGTGGTACCGGCAGCTGTCCGAGGCCGGCGACCGGTTCTTCGGGGAGATGCAGGCCCTGGTCCGGGAGGCCGGCCGGCCGTGGCAGGTGAACCATGTGGGCTCCCTGGGCAGCCTGTTCTGCACCGGGGAACCGGTACGGGACTACGCCTCGGCCAAGACGGCCGACACGGCCCGGTTCGCCGCCTGGGCCCGGCACTGCTTTGCCCACGGCATCTACGTGGCGCCCAGCCAGTTCGAGGCCATGTTCCTCTCGGTGGCCCACACCGACGGGGAGCTGGACCGGACCCTCTCGGTCCTCCGGGACTACCTGCGGACGGCCTAGGCCGCCGGAGGCGTTCCCGCCCCCAGACGCAAGAGAACCCCCGGAGCGGTGTATCCGCTCCGGGGGTTCAGATTGTCAAAAACCGTAATACCGTGCAAGAAGAAAGCGTGTGTTTTGCACGAAGAAAAGCCCTCGGCAGAGTTTCGCCGCCCGCAGGCGGCGAAAGAAAGTCTCAATCCGTTTTTTCCGGGGACATGCGCCTCGGAAAAAACACATCTCAGGCTCCGAGTGTGCGGCCCACAGGGCCGTGCGCGTGGCACCCGCAAGGGGCACGCCGCATCCGTAAGGCGGCAAAGCCGCCAACGGCTGCGCAGGAGCCTGCGGCCCCTAGCCAAAATGCTTGCATTTTGGCGACAGCGTGTCGAGTTTCTCGACACGCTGTTTGCATGGGCGCTCAGCGGCGCAGGTTCTTGGCGATGGCGATGAGATGTTCCAGCTGCTCGCTGCGGAGGCCCTGGACGGCCTCCAGCAGTTCCCGAATCTGGGCGGGGTCCTCCGTCCCGGTGTCGAAAAACTCCCGGGGCGTGACGCCCAGATAGTCGCAGATGTAGAAAAACGCCGCCATGGACGGGTAGTTGACCCCGTTTTCAATGTTGTTGATATAGCCGGCGCTCTGGCCGATGGAGAGGCTCATGTCCCGGGCCGAGACGCCCTTGCGCATCCGCAGCGCCACCAATCGCCGGATAAAGTCAGACTGTTCCAAATCGGCACGCCTCCGCTTCTTCTTATATAATTGTACAATAGATTCCCCGCACTTCCGTCCGGTTTATTCAGAGAAACCCCTTGAAATATCCGGTTAATTAGGTATCCTGTCGAGGAGCATCTGAATCAGCCGGATGCCCGCCTCGGCTGCGCAGAGCTGCCCGCAGATGGCGAACGCGATTTGTGGGAATCGGCGCCGGGTTCCGCCGCTAAGCGCACAAAATTGGCCGGCAAAATTTATACATTGTTCACAATTTGTTGACACAGTTCTGTGGGAATGGCGGTATAGTAGGGACAGCGATTTTACTTCAGGGTGGCGGCTGCCCGGAAGGCGGCCGCCGAGAAAGGACGAAAACCGATGGGTTTACGCAAAAAACAGCAGGCGGAGGGCGGCGTCGCCGTGCAGCAGCCGCCGAAGCCCAAGAAGAAGCGGGGCAAATGGATTGTGCTGGCGGCCGTGGTGATTGTGGGAATCGTCGCGGCCGTGGCCCTGTTTTCCGGCGGCGGCCAGGAGCAGACCTCCACCAGCCTCTACACGGAGGACACGGTCCAGGTCCGGGACATCGTCACGGAGCTCTCCTACTCCGGAACGCTGGAGCCGGCCGATTCCTACACGGTGACCAGCCTGGTCAGCGGCGAGATCCTCGCGGCGGATTTTGAGGAGGGCGACACGGTTCACAAGGACGACGTCCTCTACACCATCGACAGTTCCGACGTCACCACCGGGCTGGAGCGGGCCCGGAACACCCTCTCCCAGGCCCAGCGGGCCTACCAGCAGGCCCAGGAGAGCCTGGACGATTTGAACGTCCGGGCCCCGGCGGCCGGCCAGGTGGTGGACCTGGCTGTGGAGGTGGGCGACGACGTGACCATGGGCCAGGTGGTGGCCACCATCCGCGACAGCGCCACCATGACCATCGAGCTGCCGTTCCCCACCGACGAGGCGGCGGCCTTCACCGTGGGCCAGGCGGCCCAGGTGACGGTGGACGGCTCCTTTGAGACGATTCCCGGCACGGTCACCGCCGTCAGCGCCGCCGAGACGGTGCTCTCGGGCAACCGGATTGTCCGGATGGTGGAAATCACCGTCACCAACCCGGGCGCCATCACCAGCAGCAGCCAGGCTACGGCCACCGTGGGCACGTCGGCCTGCGCCCAGAGCGGTACCTTCGCCTACCAGGAGGAGCGGAGCGTCACCGCCGACGTGGCCGGCACCGTGGCCTCCCTGAACGTGGACGAGGGCGACACCGTGGCCGCCGGCGGCACGATTCTCCGCCTGAGCAGCGACACGCTGGAGGACCAGCTGGAGAACGCGGCCGACGCCGTGGAGGACGCCCAGCTGAGCCTGGACAACCAGCAGGACACGCTGGAGAATTACGCCCTCCAGTCGCCCATCGACGGGACCATCGTGGACAAGATGTACAAGGCCGGCGACAACATGGAGTCCGGCAGCCAACTGTGCACGATTTTTGACTTGAGCTACCTGAGCTTTACGATGCAGGTGGACGAGCTGGACATCGCCCAGGTGGCCGTGGGCCAGAAGGTGCAGATTACCGCCGACGCCCTGGAGGGCCAGACCTTTGAGGGCGTCGTGACGAAGGTCAGCATCAACGGCACCACCACCGGCGGCGTCACCTCCTACCCGGTGACGGTGCAGATTGACGAGACGAACGGCCTGCTGCCGGGCATGAACGTGGACGCGACGGTGGTCGTCTCCGAGAGCCGCGGCGTGCTGTCGGTGCCGGTGTCGGCCGTCAGCCGCGGCAACCTGGTGCTGGTCAAGACCGACAGCGCCACCTCCGCCCAGGAGGGCAACGCCGAGGGCCTGCCCGTGGGCTACGAGTACGTGGAGGTGACCCTGGGGACCAGCAACGACGACTACATCGAAATCACCTCCGGCCTGGAGGAGGGCGACCAGATTGCCTACATCCAGACGAGCGAGGGCGGCGGCTTCTTCTTCGGCGGGATGCCGATGGGCGGCGGAGGCGAGGCCGTCATGGTGACGACCGGAGGCTACTAAATGGATACGCCGCTGATTGAGTTCCGGGAGGTCTCCAAGATCTACCACATGGGCGACAGCGTCGTCATCGCCGCCAACAAGATTTCCATGTCCATCTATCAGGGGGAGTTTGTGGCCATTGTGGGCCAGTCGGGCTCCGGCAAGTCCACGTGCATGAACATCATCGGCTGCCTGGACGTGCCCAGCGAGGGCCAGTACCTGCTCGACGGCCACGACGTGGGGAAGATGAACAAGAACCAGCTGGCGGAGATCCGCAACAAGAAGCTGGGCTTCATCTTCCAGCAGTACAACCTCCTGCCGAAGCTGACGCTGCTGGAGAACGTCATGGTGCCGCTGATGTACGCCGGCGTCCCCCTGCGGGAGCGGCGGCAGCGGGCCATGGACGCCCTGGAGAGCGTGGGCCTCAAGGACAAGTACAAGCACCGGCCCAACCAGCTCTCCGGCGGCCAGCAGCAGCGGGTCTCCATCGCCCGGGCGCTGGTGGGGATGCCCTCGGTCATCCTGGCCGACGAGCCCACCGGCGCGCTGGACTCCAAGACCGGCCGGGAGGTGCTGAACATCCTTCAGGGCCTCAACAACCAGGGGAACACCGTGGTCCTCATCACCCACGACAACTCCATCGCCGCCACGGCCAAGCGGATTATCCGGCTGGAGGACGGCTGCGTCGTCTATGACGGGCCGGCCTCGGACCCGCGGGCCTTCGTCCGCGGCGGCATGGCCGCCGGCGAGACGGGAGGTGCCGTCCAATGAATTTCCTGGAATCCTTCAAGATGGCCCTCTCCAACATCCGGGCCAGCAAGATGCGCTCGTTCCTGACCATGCTGGGCATCATCATCGGCGTGGCCTCGGTCATTGTCATCGTGGGCCTGGGCAACGGGATGCAGATCTACATGACCGAGCAGTTCGAGAGCATGGGCACCAACACCCTGTCGGTGAGCATCATGGGCCGCGGCAGCGGCCGCAGCGTGTCGGTGGACCAGATGTATGAGATTGTGGACGAAAACCCCGAGTATCTGGACCTGCTCTCCCCCCAGGTCACCATGCAGGCGTCGGTCAAAATCGGGACGGACACCGCCAGCTATACCTCCATCACCGGCGTCAGCGAGGACTATTTCCAAATCCGCGATTACGACGTGGCCCAGGGCCGCGGGCTCCAGTACGTGGACATGCTGAACCGGAACAAGGTCTGCGTAATTGGCAGCTTCCTGAACCGGACGTACTACGCCGGCCAGGCCGTGGGGCAGACCATCAAGCTGGGGGGCAACAACTTCACCATCGTCGGCGTCCTCGACGAGATCTCCGACAGCACCGAGGCCAGCTCGGACGACTGCGTCTACGTGCCCTATTCCACGGCGGCCCGGCTCAGCTACATGGGCAATATCACCAGCTACACCGTTACGGTGACCGACGTGAACAACGCCACGGCCAGCAAGGAGGTCCTGGAGGACGCCCTGTTTGACATCTTCGACGACGACAGCGCCTATATGGTCGTCTCCATGGCGGAGATGCTGGACGTCATGTCGGATATGCTCAACGCGATGATTACCATCCTGGCCGTCATCGCCGGCATCTCCCTGGTGGTGGGCGGCATCGGCATCATGAACATCATGCTGGTGTCCGTGTCGGAGCGGACCCGGGAAATCGGCATCCGCAAGGCCCTGGGCGCCAAGGAGCGGTTCATCATGTCCCAGTTCGTCATCGAGGCGGCCACCACCAGCGCCCTGGGCGGCGCCCTGGGAATTCTCCTGGGAGAGGGCCTCTCCTCGCTGGCCACGGTGCTGGTGACGACGCTGCTCCAGGTGCAGATGGCCGTGGCGCCTTCGGCGGCGTCCATCCTGATGGCCACCGGCATCTCCATCGGCATCGGCATCCTCTTCGGCTATCTGCCGGCCAAAAAGGCGGCGCTGCTGAATCCCATCGACGCCCTGCGCTATGAATAAACCTGCGGGAGGTATTGGAATGATGAAGAAACTGTTGGCCCTGCTTCTGGCCGTGTGCCTGACGGCCGGATTCCTGGCGGTGCCGGCCGCGGCGGCGGACACCGCCGGCGACGCGGTGGCCATGGTCCAGGCCCTGGGCATCATGACCGGCGACGGCGCCGGCAACATGAATCTGGACCGGAACGTCACCCGGGCGGAGTTCTGCAAGATGCTGGTGGCCGCGTCCACCTACAAGGACACGGTCGGCGGCTCCACCGGCTACTCCCTGTTCCGGGACGTCAAGAGCGACCACTGGGCCGTGGAGTACATCAAGGTCTGCGTGGAGAACGGCTGGTTCGTCGGCTATCTGGACGGCACCTTCCGGCCCGGAAACACCATCACCCTGGAGGAGGCCGCCACGGTGGCCCTGCGCCTGCTGGGCTACACCTCGGAGGACCTGGCCGGCTCCTATCCCACGGCGCAGCTCTCCAAGTTCAACGCCCTGGGCCTCCACACCGGCTTCACCACCGGCCAGGGGGAGACCATGACCCGCCGGGACTGCGCCTGGCTGTTCTACAACCTCATGGCCGCCCAGACGAAGGACGGCCAGGTCTACGCCCAGACGCTGGGCTACACCCTGGACTCCACGGGCCACGTGGACTATGCCGGCCTCGTCACCTCGGACACCGAGGGGCCCTTCACGGTCACCGGGGCGCTCCAGCTGCCCTTCGCCGCGGAGACTGTCTACCGCAACGGCGCCCTCTCCAGCTTGGACAGCGCCGGGGAGTACGATATTTACTACTACAACGCCAACCTCAAGACGGTCTGGCTCTACTCCAACCGCGTCACCGGCACCTATACGGCGGCCTCACCCTCCACGGCGGCCCCCACGTCGGTGACCGTGGCCGGCGTGTCCTACCCCATTGAGACCTCGGCCGCGGCCTACAAGCTGTCCACCCAGGGCCAGTACGCCATCGGCGACACGGTGACGCTGCTGCTGGGGATGGACGGCGGCGTGGCCGACGTCGTGGACGCCGAAGCCGCCACGGGCCGCTACTGCGGCGTGGTGGTGGGCAACAGCACCACCTCGGTCACCGGCGCCGACGGCGCCATGACCCTCCGGGATGTGGTGGAGGTCTACTGCACCGACGGCGTGACGCGGAGCTTTGAGGCCGGCTACCGCATGGGCGTCGGCACGGCTGTGGTGGTGGACTACGGCGCCAACCGTCTCGTCAGCCGCGCTTCGGCCCGGTCCCTGACCGGCACCTTCAGCGCCGCCGGCACCCGGATTGGCGACTACAACCTGGCCGAGGACGTGGAGATCCTCGACAGCAACAGCCAGGGCGGCGTGGTGCGGATCTACCCCAGCCGCCTGGGCGGGGCCCGGCTGACCTCGGGCGACGTGCTGTACTACGAGCTGAACAGCGCCGGGGAAATCAGCCGCCTGATTCTCCGGGACGTGACCGGCGACGCCGAGACGTACGCCCTGGTGACGTCGGCCGTCAAGACCAGCGCCGACAACCAGATTTCCAGCAGCTACACCTGCCTCATCAACGGCCAGCAGTCGGTCATCAGCGAGCAGGGCCGCATCTTCAGCGCCGATGAGGGCGGCGCCATCTTCTACTACCAGGACGGCGAGATCTCGTCGATGCGGAACCTGGAGCAGCTGGAGCTGGACAGCCTCAGCACCACGTCGGCCGCCGCCGGCAACCGGACGTACGGCGTACCCGCGGGGGTGCAGGTGTACCTGAAGGACGGCGCAAACTACGTCGCCGCCACCGTCAGCGCCGTCAGCGACACCAGTGTCTACCGGCTGACCGGCTGGTACGACAGCCTCAGTTACCCGGCGGGCGGGCAGATCCGCATCGTCGTGGCCGAGGCCCGGTGAGCTGCTACGCCTACATGGTCCGCTGCGCCGACGGGAGCCTCTACACCGGCTGGACGACGGACTTGGACCGCCGCCTGGCGGCCCACAACGCCGGCCGGGGCGCCAAGTACACGGCGTCCCGGCGGCCGGTGGAGCTGGTGTACTGGGAGGCCTTTGAGAGCCGGTCGGCCGCCATGGTGCGGGAGGCGGCCATCAAACGCCTGAGCCGGCCGGAGAAGCTGGCGCTGATTGCGGGCCATCCGTCCGCATAACCCATCTACAACGCCGCGGGGGGCGGCAGCGCATTTGCGCTGCCGCCC
>CAJFNZ010000106.1 GCA_904395905.1 uncultured Oscillospiraceae bacterium
ATGACCGGCTTTTGTTATATTTCCGGCTGGCTTGGCTGACGCCATATTTTTCTGCGTACTGCATTAGGGATTGCCGATATGCCATGTCCTGTGTTATACTCTTTCTCATGAAGGATATGGTCTCCTCTCGTACAGTTGTTGTGTAGCAACTCAACTATAACCGATGAGGCCTTATCCTTCATCCTTTTTCTTCACTTATCCAAGATGTATTGTAATCCTACAGGATTTTTACGACTTTTTTCCGATGTCCAGTTGACTTGCGGCGGCTTTGGGCGTATGGTATAAGCGAATTGGTATTTCCGCGCGTTGCGGAGAAGGGGGATTGCCTGTGTCGGAGGGGCCGGTGTGCCAGCGGATTACCAGCCGCCAGAACCCGCTGCTGCGCCATTTGAAAAAGCTGCTGACCTCCCGAGCTTATCGGGAGGAGCAGAGGCAGTTTGCCGGCGAGGGCACGAAGCTGCTGGAGGAGGCCGTCCGCTGGGAGGCGGGCCTCCGCCTGGTGGCGGCCGCCGACGGCGTGCCGGTGAGGCCGCTGCCCCCCGGGGCGCGGCTGGTGCGGGTGCCGGCGGATGTGCTGGCGAGCCTCTCCCAGATGCAGGCCCCCCAGGGGGTGCTGTTCGCCTGCGATTTGCCCGCGCCCCGGCCCCTGGACCTGCGCCCGGGGGCCCTGGTGGTGGAGGGCCTGCAGGATCCGGGCAACCTGGGGACCATCCTCCGGACGGCCGACGCCCTGGAGGCGCCGGTTGTCCTGGCCGAGGGCTGCGCCGACCCCTACAACCCCAAGACCGTCCGGGCCGCCATGGGCGCCCTGTTCCGCTCGCCGCCCCAGCAGGCCGGCCGGGCGGCGGTGGCCGCACAGTGCCGGCAGCGGGGAATCCCCCTGCTGGCGGCGGCCCTGACCCCGGACGCCGCGGACATCCGCCAGGTCCCCCTGGACCGGGCGGCGGTGGTCGTGGGGAGCGAGGGCCGCGGCGTCAGCCGGGAACTGCTGGACCTGGCCGACGGGACGGTGGTCATCCCCATGAGCCCCCGGTGTGAATCCCTCAACGCCGCCGTGGCGGCGGCCATTCTTCTCTGGCAGATGCGGCGCTGAGGCCGCCGGAAAGGAGCGGTGGAGTTGGTCTACTGGATCTGGCTGACGACGCGGAAGGGCCTCCGCCGCAGCACTGTCCGGCAGCTGCTGGAGTACTTCGAGACGGCCGAGGACATCTACTTTGCCGGGGACGGGGAGTACCGCCTGGCCGGCGTCGGGGAGGCCGAGCGGCAGGCCCTGGCCCAAAAGGACCTGGAGGAGGCCCGGGAGATTCTCCGGCGGTGCGGCGAAGCGGACATCCACGTGGCCTCCTGCCGGGACGCGCAGTATCCCAACCGGCTGCGGAATATCCCGGATCCGCCGGTTCTTCTTTACTATACCGGCGTCCTGCCGCCGGTGGACGACGCGCCCCTGGTGGCCGTGGTCGGCTCCCGCCGCTCCTCGGCCTACGGCCTCAGCTGCGCCAAGCGCCTGGGGTTCCAGATTGCCATGTGCGGCGGCATCGTCGTGTCGGGCCTGGCCCTGGGCGGCGACGCCATGGCCATGGTGGGGGCCGTGTCGGCCCGGAAGCCGGTGGTCGGCGTCCTGGGCTGCGGGGTGGACGTGGTCTATCCCCGGCAGAACCGCCACCTCTACGAGGACGTCCGGCGGGTCGGCTGCCTGATTAGCGAGTATCCGCCGGGGACGCCGCCGCGGAAGGGCCACTTCCCGGCCCGGAACCGGATCCTCAGCGGCCTCTCGGTGGGCGTCGTGGTGGTGGAGGCGCCGGCCAAGAGCGGGGCGCTGATTACGGCCAGCCAGGCCCTGGAGCAGGGCCGCGACCTGTTCGCCGTGCCGGGGAACATCGGCGTCCCGGCCTGTGCCGGCAGCAACCGCCTTCTGAAGGAGGGCGCATACCTGGTGGAGAGCGGCTGGGACGTCATGCAGATGTACCAGGCGCTCTACCCCGGCCGGGTGACCGAATACCGGGAGGGGCAGCGGCTGGAGGCGTCCCCCGGAGAGCTGCGGACCTACGGGCGCGCCCCGGAAGCGGCGCCGCAGCTGGTGGCCGAGCCGCCGCCCGAGGGGCCGGAGCCGGCAGAGAAACCGGCATCGGCCGACAAAAAATCCGTTGACAATCCCGCGCCGGGGGGCTATATTGACGTACAAGCCGTCCTGGACACCGTGTCCCCGGACGAGCGGGCAATTTTGCTCCAGCTGGAGACGCCGCGCCACGTGGACCAACTGGCGGAGGCCTGCGCCATGACCGCCGGCCGGGTGCTGGCGTCGCTGACGCTGCTGGAGATTAAGCAATACATCACGCGCCTGCCGGGGAACCGGTATCAGCTGAGGCGCCGAGACAGCAAATAACCGCCGGCGTGACGCCGCGGGCTGGAGGAAGCAGCATGTCCAATGAACAGACGAATCTCGTAATTGTGGAGTCGCCGTCCAAGGCCAAGACCATCGGCAAGTATCTGGGGCCGGGGTACCAGGTCAAGGCGTCCATGGGACACCTGCGGGACCTGCCCAAAAGCAAAATGGGTATCGACTTTGACAACGACTTTGAGCCCCACTACATCCCCATGAAGGGCAAGGAGTCGGTCATCGCCGATTTGAAGAAGGCCGCCAAGGAAAGCGACAACATCTATCTGGCCACCGACCCGGACCGGGAAGGGGAGGCCATCTCCTGGCACCTGAAGGTGCTGCTGAACATCCCCGACGAGAAGACCCTCCGGGTGACGTTCAACGAAATCACGAAAAACGTCGTCACCAAGTCCATCCAGTCCCCCCGGGGCATCGACTACGACCTGGTGGACGCCCAGCAGGCCCGGCGGGTGCTGGACCGGATTGTCGGCTACGAGCTGAGCCCCCTGCTGTGGAAGAAGATCCGCCGGGGCCTCTCGGCCGGGCGGGTCCAGTCGGTGGCCACCCGGATGGTGGTGGACCGGGAAAATGAAATCCGCGCCTTCGTCCCCCAGGAGTACTGGTCCCTGGACGTGGACCTGGAGCGGGTGGGCAAGGCCGGCCGCTTCCGGGCCCGGTTCTACGGCGACCCCAAGAAGCGGGAGCTCAAGAGCGAGGAGGACGTTCAGGCGGTGGTCCAATCTCTGGAGGGCCGGCCCTTCACGGTGCAGAGCGTCAAGCGGACCGAAAAGCGCCGCTCCCCCGCGCCGCCCTTCATCACCTCCACCCTCCAGCAGGAGGCCTCCCGGAAGCTGAACATGACGCCCCGGCGGACCATGGCCGTGGCCCAGCAGCTCTATGAGGGCGTGGACATCACCGGCGAGGGAACCCTGGGCCTCATCACCTATATGCGTACCGACTCCACCCGGCTCTCCGAGGACGCCCTGGAGGCCGCCAAGGCCTTTATCACCCAGCGGTACGGCGCTTCCTACTACAACGGCGCCCACCGGCAGTTCAAGACCAAGGGCGGCGCCCAGGACGCCCACGAGGCCATCCGGCCCAGCAATGTGCATCTGGATCCAGAGACCATCGCCGGGGACCTGACCCGGGACCAGTACCGGCTCTACAAGCTGATTTGGAGCCGGTTCGTGGCCTGCCAGATGGCCAACGCCCTCTACGACGCCATCGCCATCGAGGCGGTCTGCGGCGACAACGTCTTCCGGGCCAACCACCAGAGTTTGAAATTTGCCGGCTTCACCGCCGTCTACGAGGAGGGCAAGGACGACGAGACCGAGGAGGTCCAGTCGCCGCTGCCCGACCTCAACGAGGGGGAGCCCCTGCGCCTGGCGGGCCGCCAGCAGGAGCAGCACTTCACCCAGCCCCCGGCCCGGTACACCGAGGCCACGCTGGTCCGGGCCATGGAGGAGAAGGGCGTCGGCCGCCCCTCCACCTACGCGGCCATCATCTCCACCATCGAGGACCGGGAGTACGTCATCAAGCAGGACAAGCGCCTCTCGCCCACCCCTCTGGGGGAGGTGGTCAACGGCCTGATGATGGAGCGGTTCAACGACATTGTGGACGTGGAGTTCACCGCCGGCATGGAGGAGCGGCTCGACCAGGTGGAGGAGGGCAAGCTCCCCTGGAAAACGGTCATCCGGGAGTTCTACAACGAATTCAGCAAGGAGCTGGCCGACGCCGAGGAGGCCCTCAAGGACGTCCGCCTGAAAGTGCCCGACGAGGAGACCGACGAGGTCTGCGAGCTGTGCGGGCGGAAGATGGTCATCAAGTCGGGGCGGTTCGGCCGCTTCCTGGCCTGCCCCGGGTACCCGGAGTGCAAAAACACCAAGCCCCTGATGGAGCGGATGCCCGGCCGCTGCCCCAAGTGCGGCAGCGGGATGATTAAGCGCAAGTCCAAGAAGGGCTACGCCTACTACGCCTGCGAGCGGGGCGCCGAGTGCGGGTTTATGACCTGGGACGTCCCCACGGAGTTCGACTGCCCCTCCTGCGGCCAGACGATGTTCAAAAAGTCCGGCCGGGGGCAGATGAAGCCCTTCTGCATCAACGAGGCCTGCCCCAACTTCCTGCCGGAGGACCAGCGGGGCTACCGCCGGAAGCCTGCCGAAGCGGCCAAGGCCGCCGAGGCCGGGGAACCGGCGGCCGAGGAGGCGCCGGCGAAGAAGCCGGCCGCCAAAAAGACCGCGGCCAAAAAGCCGGCCGCCAAAAAGACTGCGTCGCGGAAGAAAGCCGCCGAGACCGAGGAAAAGGGGGCGGCCCAGTGAGCACCGTGCAGGTTATCGGCGCGGGGCTGGCCGGCTCCGAGGCCGCCTGGCAGCTGGCCCGGCGGGGCATCGACGTGGAGCTGGTGGAGATGAAGCCGGCCAAGATGTCCCCGGCCCACCACAGCGAGGACTTTGCCGAGCTGGTCTGCTCCAATTCCTTCCGCGGCGACCGGCTGGAAAACGCCGTGGGCCTTCTGAAGGAGGAGCTGCGCCGGTGCGGCAGCCTGATTCTCGCCTGCGCCGACGAGACGCGGGTGGAGGCCGGCGGGGCCCTGGCGGTGGACCGCCACGGGTTTTCCCGGCTGGTGACCGAGCGGCTCCGCAGCTGCCCCAATGTCCGGGTGGTCTCCCGGGAGGTGACCCAGGTGCCGCCGGGGCCGGTCATCGTGGCCACGGGCCCGTTGACCAGCGAGGCCCTCAGCGAGGACATCCGCCGGTATTTCGGCGGGGCGGAATACCTGAGCTTTTACGACGCGGCGGCCCCGCTGGTGACGGCCGACTCCGTGGACATGGACCAGGCGTGGCTGGCCTCCCGGTACGACCGGGGGTCTGCGGATTACGTCAACTGCGCCATGGACCGCGACCAGTATCTGGCCTTTGTCGAGGCCCTGAAAACGGCGGAGGAAGCGCCGGTCCACGGGTTCGAGGATTCCATGGTCTTCGAGGGCTGTATGCCCGTGGAGGTCATGGCCCGGCGGGGGGAGGACACCCTCCGGTACGGCCCCCTGAAGCCGGTGGGCCTCAAGGACCCGAAGACCGGCCGGGAGCCCTACGCCGTGGTCCAGCTGCGGCGGGACAACGCCGCCGGCACCGTCTACAACCTGGTGGGCTTCCAGACCCATCTGAAATTTCCGGAGCAGAAGCGGGTGTTTTCGATGATTCCCGCCCTGGCCCGGGCGGAGTTCGTCCGGTACGGGGTCATGCACCGGAACACCTTTTTGAATTCGCCCCAGCTGCTGGACCGGTACTACGCCGACCGGCGGGATCCCCTGGTGGCGTTCGCCGGCCAGCTGACGGGGGTGGAGGGCTACGTGGAGTCCACGGCCTCGGGATACCTCTGCGCCGTGGCCATGGCGGCCAAGGTCCAGGGGCGGCCCCTGCCGGACTTCCCGCGGGAGACGGCCATCGGGGCCCTGGCGTGGTACGTCAGCGGCGGGAGCGTTGGGAGCTTCCAGCCGATGAACGTCAACTTCGGCATCCTCCCGCCCCTGGAGCGCCGGATCCGCGGCAAGGCCCAGAAGAATCTGGCCATCGCCCAGCGGGCCCTGGCGGCCATCGACGCCCTGACGCCGAGCCTTTGAGACCGCAGCGGCAAAGAGAGAAAGGAGCCCTGTCATGAGAATCATCATCGATGCCATGGGCGGCGACAACGCCCCGGACGCCATGATTTCCGGCGCCGTTCTGGCGGCCCGGGAGCTGGACGCCGAGCTGGTCCTGGTGGGCCGCGGCGCGGAAATCCTCCAGGCCCTGGAGCGCCAGGGGATGGCCACGCTGCCCAAGGGCATGGAAGTGGCCAACGCCGAGGACGTGGTGGAGATGCACGACGACCCGGCCACCGTGGTCCGGAAGCGGCGGGACTCCTCCATGGTGGTGGGACTGCGGATGCTGGCCGAGGAGAAGGGGGACGCCTTCGTCTCGGCCGGCAGCACCGGCGCCCTGCTGGCGGCGGCCACGCTGATTGTCAAGCGGCTGCCGGGCATCCGCCGGGCGGCCATGGCGCCGGTGCTGCCCACGGCGTCGGGCCGGTGCGTCCTCATCGACTGCGGCGCCAACGCCGAGGTGACGCCGGAGTTCCTGCTGCAGTTTGCCTGCCTGGGCGCCTTCTACGCCAAGCGGGCCCTGGGCGTCCAGGACCCGAAGGTGTGCCTGCTGAACATCGGGACCGAGGACACCAAGGGCACCGACCTCCAGCGGCAGACCTACCGGCTGCTCCAGGGCCTGGGGGAGAAGGGCGTCATCCGCTTCGGCGGCAACATCGAGGCCCGGGACGTGCCCCTGGGCGGGGCCGACGTGGTGGTGGCCGACGGCTTCTCCGGCAACGTGCTGCTCAAGACCATGGAGGGCACGGCCAAGTTCCTGACCCAGGAGCTCAAGGGCGTCTTCCTCCAGAGCCCCCTGACGAAGCTGGGCGCCCTCTTCTGCCGCAAGGGCATCGGCGCGCTGAAGGCCAAGATGGACTACCGCCAGGTGGGCGGCACCCCGTTCCTGGGCATCACGAAGCCGGTCATCAAGGCCCACGGCTCCTCCGACGCGGTGGCCGTCTGCAACGCCATCCGGCAGGCGGCCGAGGCCGTCCGGGGAGACCTGGCCGCGGCCATCGAGGCCCATCTGGACGAAATCACCGTTCCAAAGGAGTCGGACCATGGTGCATGAACTGGAAAAGGAGCTGGGCTACCGCTTCCGCAACCGGAAGCTGCTGGAGAACGCCCTGACCCACAGCTCCTACGCCAATGAGAAGTGGAAAAACAGCCTGGCCAGCAACGAGCGGCTGGAGTTCCTGGGGGATTCCATCCTGGGCTTCGTGGTGGCCGAGTACCTGTACCGCCGCTACCCCGACCACCCCGAGGGGGATCTGACCCGGATGCGGGCGGACCTGGTCTGCGAGACCAGCCTGGCCCAGGTGGCCGAGGGGCTGCATCTGGGCCGGTTCCTGCTGCTGGGCCACGGCGAGGAGCAGGGCGGCGGCCGCACCCGGAACAGCATCAACGCCGACGCTGTGGAGTCACTGATTGCCGCGGCCTATCTGGACGGCGGCTTCCAGGCGGCCAAGGGCATCGTGGACCGGCTGATTCTGGCCGACGCCGCCACGGGCCAGCCCCGGAATGCCGACTTCAAGACGGCCCTCCAGGAGTTGGTCCAGCGGAAGAAAAACCAGGTCCTCAGCTACCAGCTGCTGGAGGAGTCCGGCCCCGACCACGACAAGACCTTCCGGGTGGAGGTGACCCTCAACGGCCAGGTGGTGGGCGTCGGGAGCGGCTCGAGCAAGAAGCGGGCCGAGCAGGCCGCGGCCGAGGAGGCCATCGAGCGGCTGTTCCCCCAGCCGTGACACAAGGCGCAGAGATCCTGTCTCTGCGCCTTGTGGTCTGTCAGCGGCGGGAAAGGCGGCGAATTGGCTTGCAAAAGTCCCGCTTTATTGGTAGAATAGTGAAATCAGAAACATGACGGGGAGTGGGTTGGGAACTTGTACTTAAAATCACTGGAGATTCAGGGCTTCAAATCCTTTCCCGACAAGACGGTGATTCACTTCGGCAGCGACATCACCGCCATCGTGGGCCCCAACGGCAGCGGCAAGTCCAACATCTCCGACGCCATCAGCTGGGTCATGGGGGAGCAGAGCTCCCGGGCCCTGCGGGGCGCGCGGATGGAGGACGTCATCTTCGGCGGCACGGCCAAGCGGCCCCAGGTGGGGTTCGCCGAGGCCTCGCTGATTCTCGACAACAGCGACGGGGCCCTGGCCCTGGAGACCGCCGAGGTCATGGTGACCCGCCGGTATTACCGCAGCGGCGAGAGCGAATACTACATCAACCAGCAGTCGGCCCGGCTTCGGGACATCAACGAGCTGTTCATGGACACGGGCCTGGGCCGGGAGGGCTACTCCAACATCGGCCAGGGCCGCATCGACGAGATTCTCTCCCTCAAGAGCGGCGACCGCCGGGAGGTCTTTGAGGAGGCCGCCGGCATCTCCAAATTCCGCCACCGGAAGGAGGAGACCGAGCGCCGCCTGGCCGGCACCCAGGAGAACCTGGTGCGCATCGGCGACAAGATTGCCGAGCTGGAGATGCAGGTGGAGCCCCTCCGGGAGCAGGCCGAGAAGGCCCAGCAGTATCTGGCCCTCCAGGGGGAGCTGCGGCGGCTGGAGGTCACCGTCTGGCTGGACAGCCTGGAGTCCCTGGCCCAGGCTGTCCAGAAGGCCCAGGAGGACTGGCGGGCTGCCGCCTTCATCCTCGAACAGGCCCACAGCAGCCTGGACGATTTGTACCGGGCCGCCGACGCCCTGGCCGAGGAGCTGCGCCGCCAGGACCGGGAGACCGACCGGCTCCGGGAGGAGATTGCCGCCCTGGAGGACCGGGTCCGGTCCCTGGACGGGGAGGCGGCCGTCCTCCAGGCCAACCTGGAGAACAGCGAGGAGAACTGGCGCCAGGTGCGCCAGGAGCTGGAGGACCAGGACCAGCGGCGCAGCGGCATCGCCGGCCAGGTGGAGCAGCAGCGGCGGCAGCTGGCGGAGCTGGACGAGCGGCGGGAGAAGGCCGCCGCCCAGCTGACCGCCCTGGAGGAAGCCTTCCGGCAGGACAGCGGCCAATCCCAGGCGGCCGCCCAGGCGCTGGCCCAGGCGCAGATGGCCGCTTCAGGAATCCGGGCCCGGCGGGAGAGCCGCCAGGGGGAACTGGAGACCTGGAACCTGACCCAGGAGGAGCAGGCCCAGCGCCGGCAGACCCTCACGGCCCAGAAGGCCGCGGCGGCCCGGCGGCTGACGGAGGCCGTGGCCGGCCGGGAGGCTGCCGCCCGGCAGCTGGCCGAGGCCCGGGAGGCGGTCGTCTCCGCCCAGAACACCGTCTCCGGCTACCGGCTGCGGCTGGAGGCCCGGGCGGCCAGGCGGGACGAGCTGCAAAAGCAGTTCACCGCCCTGGGGGTGGAACTGGACACCGTGGCCGCCAAGGCCCGGATGCTCCGGGAGATGGAGCGGGACTATGAGGGCTATTCCAAGGCCGTCCGGCTGGTGATGCAGGCGGCGGCCAAGGGGATCCTCCGGAATGTCCACGGGCCCGTCTCCCAGCTGCTGAAGACGGAGGAGCGGTACACCGTGGCCATCGAGACGGCCCTGGGGGCCGCCATGCAGCAGATTGTGGTCTCGGCCGAGGAGGACGCCAAGGCGGCCATTGAGCTGCTCAAGCGCCGCGACGGCGGCCGGGCGACGTTCCTGCCCATCCGCACCATCCGGGGCCGGCGGCTCCAGGAGAGCGGCGTGGACCGGACGGCCGGCTTTGTGGGCATCGCCTCGGATCTCATCGCCTACGACGATCCCTATGACGCCATTTTTCAAAACTTACTGGGCCGGACCGTGGTGGTGGAGACGCTGGACGCGGCCATCACCATGGCCCGGAAGTACGCCAACCGCTTCCGCATCGTGACCCTGGACGGTCAGGTGGTCAATGCCGGCGGCTCCATGACCGGCGGCTCGGCGGCGCGCACGGCGGGCATCCTCTCCCGGGCCAGCCAGCTTTCCCAGCTGGAGGACCGGCAGAAGGCCCTGGCCGGCCGGCGGGAGGCCCTGGAGGGCCAGCTGGCAGAGGCCGGCCGGGCGGCGGCGGAAGTGGAGTTCCAGCTGTCGGCCGCCGAGGGCCAGCAGCGCCAGGCGGAGGACGAGGTCCTGCGGCTGGAGGGCACCGAAAAGCAGCAGGAGCTGCTGGTGGAGGCCGCCGCCGGCCAGGTGGATACGGTCCGCCGGGAGCTGGCGGCCATGGAGGCCAGCAGCGCCGAGGCCGCCCAGCGGCGGCAGGCCCTGGAGGAGGAGCTGGCGCGGCTGGACCAGGAGGCCCGGGCGCGGGAGGCGGACATCGCCGCGGCCCAGGCCGACTGCGACCGCTGGAGCGGGCAGCTGGCTCGGCTTCAGGAGCAGTCCACCGCCGCCCGGATGGAGTCGGCGGCCTGCGAGGCCGAGGCGGTGACGGTCCGCCAGGCCATGGAGCAGCTGGAGGCGCTCCGCCAGGCCATGGAGGGGGACCGGGCCGCCAAGGAGGCCCTGGGCAATCAGTATCAGGCGGCCGGGGAGGCCTGCCGGATGCAGCTGGCCGAGACGGCCAGGGCCCGGGAGGAGGCCGCCGGCCGGCTGGAGGAGACCCGGGGTTCCCTCCGCGAGGCCATGGACCGGCGGGCCCAGGTGGAGACCCGGAAGACCCGGACCGAAAAAGAGGCCCAGGACAAGAACAAGGACCTGCTCCTGATGGAGCGGGAGAGCGCCCGGCTGGAGCAGCAGAAGACCACGGCCCAGCTGGAGGAAAAGCAGCTGCTGGACAAGCTGTGGGAGACGTACCAGCTGACCCCCTCCACCGCCGCCGCCGAGCGGGTGCCGGTGGACTCGGCGGCCGCCGCCAACCGGGAAATTGCCGGCCTGAAGCGGAAGATTGCCGCCCTGGGAACCCCCAATTTGGGGGCCATCGACCAGTTCGCGCGGGTCAACGAGCGGTACGAGTATCTGAGCGGCCAGCGGGACGACGTCCTGGGGTCCAAGGAGGAACTGGAGGAGATTATCCGGTCCATCACCCGGGAAATGACCGAGATCTTCACCCGGGAGTTCGGGCGAATCAACGAGTGCTTCGGCCGCACCTTCCGGGAGATGTTCGGCGGCGGCCAGGCCTCGGTGGTGCTGGACGACCCCAACGACCCGCTGGGCTGCGGCATTGAAATCCACGTCCAGCCGCCGGGCAAGCAGGTGAAGACCATCACCCTCCTCTCCGGCGGCGAGAAGGCCTTTGTGGCCATTGCCCTGTACTTCGCGATTCTCCAGGTGCGGCCCACGCCCTTCTGCCTGCTCGACGAGATTGACGCGGCGCTGGACGACAACAACGTCCGCCGCTTCGCCGCGTATCTTCGGAACCTCTGCGGCAGAACGCAGTTCATCGTCATCACCCACCGCCGCGGCACCATGGAGGAGGCCGACGTTCTCTACGGCGTCACCATGCAGGAGCAGGGAATCTCGAAGATTCTCCACATCGACCTGGGGCAGATGGAGCGGCAGCTGGGCATCACCTGACAACAGAAGGAGCAGAACATGGGATTTTTTGACAAACTGAAATCGGGCCTCTCCAAGACCCGCAAGGCCATGGAGACGTCCCTGAGCGGCATTTTCACAGGCTTTTCCGCCCTGGACGACGACTTCTACGACGAGCTGGAGGAATCTCTGATTCTGGCGGACCTGGGCGTGGACACGGCGGTCAAGGCCGTGGAGGCCCTGCGGAGCCGGGTGAAGGAGCAGAAGCTCCGGGAGCCGGAGGAGGCCCGGGCCGCGCTGAAGGACATCCTCGTGGAGATGCTGGAGGTGGGCGACACGGCCCTGCGGGCCGGGACGAAGCCCTCGGTGGTGCTGGTCATCGGTGTCAACGGCGTGGGGAAGACCACGACCATCGGCAAGCTGGCCAACCTGCTCCGGAGCCAGGGGAAAAAGGTTCTCCTCTGCGCCGCCGACACCTTCCGGGCCGCCGCCGCCGACCAGCTGGAGATCTGGGCCGGCCGCAGCGGCACGGAAATTGTCCGCCAGCACGAGGGAGCGGACCCCGCCTCGGTGGTCTTTGACGCCATCTCCGCCGCCAGGGCCCGGGGCAGTGACATCATTCTCTGCGACACGGCCGGCCGCCTCCACAACAAGCAGAACCTGATGAACGAGCTGGGGAAAATCGCCCGGATTCTCGACCGGGAGCTGCCCCAGGCCGACAAGGAGGTGCTGCTGGTTCTCGACGGCACCACCGGCCAGAACGGACTGATGCAGGCCAAGCAGTTCCGGGAGATTGCCGGCGTCACCGGCATGGTCCTGACGAAGCTGGACGGCACGGCCAAGGGCGGCATCGTCATCGCCGTGGCCGACGCGCTGCAGATCCCCGTGAAGTATATCGGCGTGGGCGAGCAGATGGACGACCTGATGCCCTTCGACGCCCGGGCCTTTGTGGATGCGCTGATTTAGGGGGGGAGACGCCGATGCAGTTGGTATTGGCCAGCCGGAACCAGGGGAAGCTCCGGGAGCTGGAGGCATTGCTGGGCGCCATGGGCGTCCAGGTGCTGCTGGAGTCCCAGGTGGGGCTGGACCTGGAGGTGGAGGAGACCGGCACCACCTTTGAGGAGAACTCCCTCATCAAGGCCCGGGCCGTCATGGAGGCCAGCGGTCTGCCGGCCATCGCCGACGACAGCGGCCTGGAGGTGGACGCCCTGGGGGGCGCGCCGGGGGTCTACTCGGCCCGGTACGGCGGGTTGGACAGCGACGAGGCCCGAACGGACCTCCTCCTGCGGAACCTGGAGCCGGTGGCCGACGGCGGCCGGACGGCCCGGTTCGTCAGCGTGGTCACCGCCTGCTTTCCCGACGGCCGGATTCTCCAGGCCCGGGGGACCTGCGAGGGCGTCATCACCCGGGCGCCCCTGGGCGACGGCGGGTTCGGCTACGACCCGGTGTTCCTGGTGCCCTCCAGCGGGCGGACCTTCGCCCAGATGGCCCCGGACGAGAAGAATCGACTGTCCCACCGGGCGGCAGCCCTGCGGCAGTTTGCACAAAAATGGATAGAGGAGTTTGGAAATGCTGACGAGTAAACAGCGGGCGGAACTGCGGGCGCAGGCCAACGGCCTGGACACGGTGTTGACGGTGGGCAAGGGCGGCGTCACCGAGGCGGTCATTGCCGAGGCCAACACCGTCCTGGACGCCCGGGAGCTCATCAAGGGCCGGGTGCTGGAGAGCGCCCTGCTGACGGCGCGGGAGGCGTCCGACGCCCTGTGCGCGGCCACCGGCGCCGACGGCGTCCAGTGCGTGGGCGGCACGTTTGTGCTGTATCGGCGCTCGCCGAAGCTGGAGGCCCGGCGCCAGGAGGCTGCGCGCAGGGCCAAGGCGGCCAAGAAGGTCAATCCCGTCCGGGCCGGGGTGCAGGCGCGCCGGAAGCGGGCCCAGGAGGCGCGGGAAAAGCGCAACGAATATTTCCGCCAGGCGGCCATCGAGGCGGCCCGGCAGCGGAAGCCCTAGCCGTCCGGGGGCTGGGGGCCGTTTGCAGCTTGCCAATCCGTCGGGCCGAGGGCTGGCAAACGGACCGGAACCGGGAAAATTTCGAATTGGGGGCGTTACGGATGGGTAAAATCGGTTTATACGGCGGCAGTTTTAACCCGCCCCACCTGGGTCACGGCCTGGCGGTGCAGGAGATGCGCCGGCAGCTGGGACTGGACCGGGTGATATTGATTCCGGCGGCGACGCCGCCCCACAAGCCCCTGGCGGACGGTTCGCCGGACGCCCGGACCCGGCTGGAGCTGCTGCGGCTCATGTTTCAGGACGTGGACGGCGTGGAGGTGGACGACCTGGAGCTGCAGCGTCAGGGGCCCAGCTACACGGTGGACACGGTCCGGGAGATGCGCCGGCGCTTCCCCAACGATGAACTGTACCTGCTCATGGGCACCGATATGTTTCTGGCCTTCGACCAGTGGTATGCGCCGGACGAGATCTGCCGCCGGGTGTCCCTGGTGACGGTCCACCGCTCGGAGGACAGCGCCGCCGTGTGCCGGCAGCTGGCGGAGCAGGCCGAGCGCCTCCGCCGGGACTACGGCGCCTCGGTGACCATTTTGGACAACCGCTTTCTCGCCACATCTTCCACCGAAGCCCGGCGGATGCTCCGTTTCCGCTGCGCCGAGACGTATCTGGCCCCCCAAGTACTGGCCTATATCGAGGCCCACCATCTCTACGGCGTCGGGGAGGATTGGAAGAACCTCCCGTTTGCGCAGCTGCGGAAGGCCAGCCTCTCCCTCCACGACCCCAAGCGGGTGCCCCACGTCATCGGCTGCTGTGAGACGGCGGCCCGGCTGGCCCGCCGCTGGGGGGCCGACGAGGCGCTGGCGGCCCGGGCCGGCATCCTCCACGACGTGACCAAGGCCCTGAGCAAAAGTGCCCAGTTGCTATTGTGCGAAAAGTATGGTATTATGACTACTACCTTTGAACGGGAGAACTACAAGCTGCTCCACGCGCGAACGGGGGCGGCTGTGGCCCGGGACATCTTCGGCGAGAGCGAGCCGGTCTATCAGGCCATCTACTGGCACACCACCGGCAGGGCCGATATGGGCCTGCTGGAAAAGCTGCTGTATCTGGCCGACTATATGGAGCCTCACCGAGCCTTTGACGGCGTGGAGACGCTCCGGAATCTGGCGGAAACAGATCTGGACGGGGCGCTGCTGTGCGGGTTCCAAATGTCCATCGACTTGCTGGAGAGCGAGGGCAAGGCCCTCGACCGCTATACGGTGGAAGCCCGGGATTATCTGTTGCACGAAAGGAACAAGGCATGAAACTCTTTGGCGGTAAGCACAACACCCAGCGGACCGGCGGCCACGCCGGGTCGGAGCGGGCGGAACCTTCCGCAGCCCGCAGCCGGAAGCCGGGCGGCCGGACGCCCCGTGCGGCATCCGGCGCAGGAAAAAAGTGCAAGCTCACCGGCGTCCAGCGGGGAATCCTGCTGCTGATTGGCTCCCTGGCGGTGCTGGCGCTGGTGGTTTTCGGCGTCTATAAGGCCCTGGTTCGGCCGATGGAACGGCCCAGTCAGAGTATTCGCAACGATTCCGCGGACACCGGAGACGACAGTGCGAGCCGCCCCAACCACACCATCACCTATGTGGACGACGACGGCAATACCGTCGAAACCCAGTTTGAGGCCCCGGGCAGCTATGTGGACGGTGTGTACAACATCCTGCTGCTGGGCCTGGACGATGACGGCACCCGGACCGACACCATCATGATTGCCCACCTGGACGCCCGCGACCACACGGTGGCGCTGCTGAGCATCCCCCGGGACACCTATATCTACGGAAATTACGCCGTCCCCAAGATAAACTCCGTCTACGGCGGCGATGGGGAAGAGGGCGTCGAGCGGCTGAAGGAGACCCTCGCCTCCATGCTCGGCTTCCAGGTGGACGGCTACGTGCTGGTGGACCTGCAGGCCTTCGTGGAGATTATCGACCTGGTGGGCGGCATCACCTTTGACGTCCCGCAGAATATGTATTACAGCGACCCGACCCAGGACCTCTACATCAACCTGAGCGCCGGCCTCCAGACCCTCAACGGCGAGCAGGCCATGGGCCTGGTCCGGTACCGCTCCGGCTACGCGGCGGCGGACATCCGCCGGGTGGAGGTCCAGCGGGAGTTCCTCCAGGCGGCGGCGGAGCAGCTGCTGTCCCTGAAGACGCTCACGCAGCTGCAATCCATTGTGGAGACCTGTATTCAATACGTCAAGACGGACCTGACCTTGGGCAACATTCTCTACTTTGCCCAGGAACTGCTCAAATGCGATTTGGGGGCCATGGAGTCCTTCACCCTGCCGGGCAACGGCGTGACGCTTTCCAGCGGCGCCTACTACTCGGCCTATCCCAACCAGGTGTTGGAGATGGTCAACGAGTACTTCAACCCCTACGACACGGACATCTCCGCCTCCAGCCTCCACCTGCGGACGGCCAGCAGTTCCAGTTCCAGCGGCAGCTCCAGCAGTTCCGGCAGTTCCGGCAGCTCCAGCAGTTCCAGCTCCGGTGGGAGCTCCGGCGACTCCACGACAACGCCCTCGGAGACCGTGCCGGAGGAGCCGACGGACGGCGGGGAGACGACAACCCCGTCGGAACCCACGGAGACGGATCCCAATAATCCCAACGGCTCCGGCGCATTGGAGCCGGAGAACCCCGGCGAGGGCGATTCCGGTGACACCGGCGGCGGGACGACAGATTCGGGGGAGGGCGACCAGACGACCGGCGACGGCGGCCAGACGACCGACGGAAGCGGCGAGACGGGTAACTCGGACTCCAGTACGGCGACCTCGCCCGGGACGGGGACGACGGACCCCGGCGCCACGGATCCCGGGACGACAGACCCCGGTACAACGGATCCCGGCACCACAGATCCGGGCACGACGGATCTCGGCACCGACGGCTCCGACACATCGGAGGGGACCGATACGACGCCCACGACCCCGGATCCCGGTACGGCGGAAAATGGTTCCGACGACGGCGCGGCAGGTATCGAGAGCCTGGATCCGGGTTCGTCGGAGACGCCGGCAGCGTCGGAGGATTCCGGTGGTACGACGACCGCCGCCCCGGCGGAATCCAACGGCGCCATCGACCCATCTGCGGCATAACTACATCGGAAGGATGATTGCTTTGCTGACACCGAAAGAGGTGGCTCTGGCTGCGGCCCGGGCCCTGGACGACAAGAAAGGCTTGGACATCAAGCTGCTGGCCATCACCGACATTTCCACCCTGGCGGACTACTTCCTCATCTGCACCGGGACGTCCAACACCCACGTCAAGACCCTCTGCGATGCCGTGGAGGAGGCGCTGGACAGCCTGGGCGAGCCGGTCCTCCGGCGGGAGGGGCACCGCAGCGGCACCTGGGTGCTGCTGGACTTCGGCTGCCTGGTCCTCCACGTGTTCACCGACGAGACCAGGAAGTTCTATGACCTGGAGCGGCTGTGGAGCGACGCCGTGCCGGTGGCGCTGGAGACTGTGATTTCGTAAAGGAAAAGGAAGAAGAGAGACATGAAGTACGATTTTACCGCCATCGAGAAAAAGTGGCAGGCCCGGTGGATGGAGACGAAGCCCTATGCTGCGGTCACCGGCGACCAGCGGCCCAAGTTCTACGGCCTCATCGAGTTCCCGTACCCTTCGGGCCAGGGACTCCACGTGGGCCATCCGCGGCCCTTCACGGCCATGGACATCATCTGCCGGAAAAAGCGGATGGAGGGCTACAACGTTCTGTTCCCCATCGGCTACGACGCCTTCGGTCTGCCCACGGAAAACTACGCCATCAAGAACCACATCCATCCCCGGATTGTCACCGAGCAGAACATCAAGCGCTTCCGCAGCCAGCTGCAGATGCTGGGGTACAGCTTCGACTGGGACCGGGAGATTGACACCACCGACCCGAAGTACTACAAGTGGACCCAGTGGATTTTCCTCCAGCTCTACAAGCACGGCCTGGCCTACAAGGCCACCATGCCGGTCAACTGGTGCACCTCCTGCAAGTGCGTCCTGGCCAACGAAGAGGTGGTCGAGGGCGTCTGCGAGCGGTGCGGCGCGCCGGTGGTCCGCAAGGAGAAGAGCCAGTGGATGCTGGCCATCACCAAGTACGCGGATCGGCTCATTGATGACCTGGACGACCTGGACTTCATCG
>CAJFNZ010000107.1 GCA_904395905.1 uncultured Oscillospiraceae bacterium
ACCTACACGATTGAGTGCATGATGCACGACCGCAAGGCCCTCCAGTCGGGCACCAGCCACTACTTCGGCGACGGCTTCGCCAAGGCCTTTGACATCACGTTCACCGGCAAGGACAACCAGCTGCACCATCCGTTCCAGACCTCCTGGGGCCTCTCCACGCGGATTATCGGCGGCATCATCATGACCCACGGCGACAACAGCGGCCTGGTGCTGCCGCCGCGGATTGCCCCGGTCCAGGCGGTCATCGTCCCGGTGGCCCAGCACAAGCCCGGCGTCCTCGAGGCCGCCCAGGGGCTCTACGACCGGCTCAAGGCCGCCGGCATCCGGGTGAAGATGGACGACTCCGACCAGTCGGTGGGCTGGAAGGCCTCGGAGTACGAGATGAAGGGCGTGCCCCTGCGGGTGGAAATCGGCCCCCGGGACATGGAGCAGAACCAGTGCTGCATCTGCCGCCGCGACAGCGGCGAGAAGGTCCTCGTGCCCCTGGCGGAGCTGGAGGCGAAGACGGCCGAGCTGCTCGACGCCGTCCACGACGGCCTCTACGCCCGGGCCAAGAAGAACCTGGACGACCACACCCGCACCTGCCGCACGCTCGAGGAGGTCAAGACCTTCATGGAGACCGAGGGCGGCTTCGTCCGGACCATGTGGTGCGGCGACCTGGCCTGCGAGCTGAAGATGAAGGAGGAGGCCGGCGTCTCGTCCCGGTGCCTGCCCTTCGCCCAGGAGCGGGTGGGGGAGACCTGCGTCTGCTGCGGCCGCCCCGCCGAGAAGATGATTTACTGGGGCGTCGCGTATTAAAAAATAAAGTTTGCAAAATACACCAATCTTCCCTTGACAACCGGGGGAGATTGGTGTATTATATTCTAGCGCGTGCAGAGATGTGCGCGAAGTCTGCGATGAAGCGGGAGATTGCGTCCAGGACGGTAACTTCCGCGGAGTATGTCCGGTTATCGGGCGGCTGAAGAACTCATGATACAGCGTATATCGCCAATCATGAACAGGAACAGCCGGCGTCTGTCGGCTTTTTTCATGCGCTTGGAATGATACGCACGGCATAGCGTATAAGAGATTCTTCAACTGTACCCAGCATTTTGACAACTGAGTACGTGAGACTCAAGGAGGAAACGAGAACATGGCTAACCAGGAAATGATTCGGATCCGTCTGAAGGCCTATGACCATCAGCTGATTGATGCCAGCGCCGAGAAGATTGTCGAGACCGCCAAGCGCAACGGCGCTTCCGTCTCCGGCCCCATCCCCCTGCCCACGAAGAAGGAGGTCGTCACGATTCTCCGGGCCGTCCACAAGTACAAGGACAGCCGTGAGCAGTTCGAGCGCCGCACCCACAAGAGACTGATCGATATTCTCAACCCCAACCAGAAGACCGTCGAGGCTCTGATGAGCCTGGATCTCCCGGCCGGCGTTGAGATTGAGATAAAGCTGTAAGCCAGGTCTTGCAGCTGCCCGCCACGGTCCGTCAAAGGGACGGACGGGTCAAGTTGGCCGGGCTGCGGCAGCCCAATGGCCGCGCCGGTCAACCAATAACCTAATATAGGAGGAAACAAACCATGCAAAAAGCAATCATCGGCAAGAAAGTCGGCATGACCCAGATCTTCGATGAGAGCGGCAAGGCCATCCCGGTGACGGTTATCGCCGCCGGCCCCTGCTTCGTCGCCCAGAAGAAGACCGAGGAGAAGGACGGCTACACCGCCGTGCAGCTGGGCTTTGAGGAAGTCAAGGAGTCCAAGCTGACCCGGCCGGAGGCCGGCCACCTGAAGAAGGCGGAAGTTCCCCTGGTCAAGTACCTCAAGGAGTTCCAGCTGGACGGCGCCGCGGACATGAACGTGGGCGACGTCGTCAAGGCCGACACCTTCGCCGAGGGCGACAAGGTGGACGTGACCGGCGTCTCCAAGGGCCACGGCTACCAGGGCGCCATCAAGCGCCACGGCGCTCAGCGGACGCCGACCACCCACGGCGGCGGCCCGGTGCACCGCCACGCCGGCTCCATGGGCTCCACCTCCACGCCGTCGAGAATCTTCAAGGGCCACATCGGCGCCGGCCAGATGGGCGTCGAGCAGGTCACCGTCCAGAACCTGGACGTGGTGAAGGTGGACGGCGAGCTGGGGATGCTGGTGGTCCGCGGCGCGATTCCCGGCCCCAAGGGCGGCCTTGTGTACGTCAAGAGTACGGTCAAGCACAACAAGGTCAAGCAGGCCGGCGCCGACATCAGCAAGAACCCGCAGAAGGCTTCCGGCCGCAACCCGCAGAAGGCT
>CAJFNZ010000108.1 GCA_904395905.1 uncultured Oscillospiraceae bacterium
ATGGAGCACGACATCGGCCGGCCCATCCAGATCTTCGCCCACAGCTTCCCCGACGAGGAGATTGAAGCCGACGCCCGGGCGGTCCTCAAGGACCTGAAGTCCATCGACCGGGAGGTGACGGCCATGAACGGCCGCTGCTACACCCTGCGCATCGCCCCCTACCGGACGACGGAGAACAGCATCCGCGGCCTGGTCATCACCATCATCGACAGCCTCGGCGCCGCCCGCCGGGAGGAGCAGGGGTAAGCGCGCAAAAGCGCCCCGGGCCGGTTTGATAACCGGCCCGGGGCGCTTGGCCTGTCTTCCGGCTGGAAAGCTACCAGGCGTGGCGCCGCACCTCCATGGAGAGGCATTGACGGGTCACTTCCAGGCACCGCTCCGTGTGGTAGCGGAGATAGCGCTTTTTGGCCTCCCGCTGGAGGCGCTGGTCCTCCTGGAAGGCCCGCCACTGGGCGCAGGTCTTGTGGCAGCCGGCGCAGTACCGGGGGCAGCTGGTTTGACAGGGCAGCATGGGGACATCCTCCTTCCGAATTGGGGCCGCCGGGCGGCGGTGGCATCTGCCGCGCCGGAGCGCAGCAAAAGGGGCCCGCGCCGGGCCGCGCCGGAGCGCGGGCCGGTTCGGGCCCGAAAACTCGGAGGAACGGAGGGACCCAGAGGCCCGGAGAACCGCTGTCTGGATGCCATGGGGCCGCGCTCCTTTCCGTCCGAAGTGGAAGTCTGCCTTCAGTTTACCGGACCTGGGCGGCCGCTGCCACCACGGAATTGTAAAGGGCCGGTCAAACCTTTGTGCAGCTCCCTGCTTCCAATATATTGAAAGGCGGGCGGGGCCATGCCTCCTCAGGGCTGCAGCCGGTCCAGCTGGAAGGAGAGCTGGAGGTACAGCCGCTCCTCCTCGCTGTCCAGATCCAGGTCCACCAGCTTGCGGATCCGGTCGAGCCGGTAGAAGAGGGTGCTGCGGTGGATGAACAGGGCCTTGGAGGTCTGGACCACGTTGCGCTCCAGGCGCAGGTAGATCTCCAGGGTGTGGTACAGCTCGGTGTTGTTCTCGGCGTCGTAGGTCTGGAGGCGGCGCAGCTTTCCGGAGACCAGCAGCCGCGGGTGGATCTGCTGGCGGGCGCTGTCCAGGATGAACTGCAGGGCATAGTCCTCAAAGTGGTACGACCAGAACATACTGCCGCTGTTCCGGCCGTAGTCCAGGGCGACGCTGGCCTGGGCGTAGCCGTCCCGCAGGTCGGTAAACCGGGACAGCTCCGTGCTGACGCCCATCTTGAAGAGGCCCTCCCGGAGGATATAGGCCAGGCTGCTGAGGACCTCGGCGGTGGTGGTGCCGGCGGCCGTCAGGTTGACGATGACCGCGATGTCCTTGCGGAACAGCAGGGCGCGGCCCTCGGCAATCTGGGCCTCGATGTACCCGAAGAGGCCGGCCGGGGTGATGTTGCCGGACTCCTCCCGCTCGGTGGCGATTTTTAGAATCAGGTACGTGTCGGTGAGGCCCCAGCCCAGGTACCGGAGGTTGTCCAGAATGGTCTGGCCGTCCAGGGCGCCGCCCTCGAGCATCTCGGTGAAGAACCGGTCGGTGTCCTTGCCCAGGGAGCGCCAGAAGAGCTTCTGGCGGCTCAGGCAGAGGGTCACCATCTCCGTGAGGTAGGCGAGGTGCAGGTAGTCGCTGCGGCGCAGCGGCCGCTCCAGCTCGTCCACGCAGATCCGCCCCTCGTACCGCTCCTGGTACCAGAGGTTGGCGAAGAGAATCCGGTACCCCCGCAGGGCCGCCGAGAACATGGTGACGGACTTGGCCGGCAGGGTGGACAGGTACTCGGAGTCCACCCGGAACTCGTTGATGAGCTCCATGGGCACCATCTCCCGGCCGGTCCGGGGATCCTTTTCCCAGTGGAGCATCCCCTCGACCCAGTCGGGGCAGGCGAGGATATAGAAGTCGGCGTCGTGGAGAAACATGGGGTTCCCCAGGATGGGCCGGCTGACCGAGAGCATGGCCTCCAGGGGATTCTCCGTCTGGAGGGCCCACTGCAGCGCTTTCTCCCAGGTGCCGTACTTCTCAAAGAGCTGCTGTACCAGGTTGTACAGGGCCAGGGCGTCGCAGCTGTGCACCAGGAGCAGGGAGGAGGAGAACGAGAACTGCTCCGGCTCCGCGTCGCCGAGGATGAGGAAGTGGATGTTCTCCAGGCTGCGGAAGTCGCCGCCGCCGTCGGCGTCGGTCAGCAGGTACACGTACTGCCGCTGGAGCAGGGTGCCGGGGCGGTAGAAGCGGATCCCGGTCAGCTGCGGCTCGTCGTTCCGGTTGTAGAACTGGAAGTCCAGCTGCCGGGCCTCCAGCTCGTCGGCCAGGACCTGCATGGACAGCCGATAGGGCTTGAGGGGCTGGTTCAGATAGATGCTCTCCATGGGCGACACCTCCCGGATACGGTTTGTCCCAGTATACCACGGCGCGGCGGTGCGGCGCAACGGAGGGCTGCACCGCCAGGGAAAATTTGTACGGCGGCGCACTCCGACAAAGCGTTCAGTTGCAGAAAGAGACGTTTCACCCAGGTGTAGGATTGCCAGTCGGCGGCTGCGAATCTATAATAAATCCGTGCAATACGCGGCCCCGCCGGGGGCTGCACGGGATTAAGAGGAGGTATGTTATGAGCAAACCAACGAAAGAGAGAAAGGGAATCAGCAAAGCGCTGAAGTACTTCTACGGCGTCGGCGACTGCGGCTTTACGCTGATGACCAACGTGGAAAGCTATTACTTCCAGTTCTTTCTGACCAACCTGGCTCGCTTCAGCACCGGTACCGCCGCGCTGATTGGCACCATCACCACCGCGGTGGACGCCTGCCTGTCCTGGATCTACGGCGCCATCCTCAACAGCGTCAAGCCCAAGAAGTGGGGCCGCTATCGCTCCTGGCTGGTGATGCTGCCGTGGATTGTTCCGTTCCTGTACGCGTTCCAGTTCATGAAGGTGGGCACCGGCACCCTGTCCGTCGTGATTGTCATCCTGGGCTTCATCTCCAGCCACATCGTCTGGAACTTCCCGTATGTGGCCAACGTGTCCATGATTGCCGTGGCCGGCAAGACCCCCGATGAGCGGGCCCAGCTGGCCTCCACCCGCGGCGCCTGGGCCAACTTCTCCAAGGTGATTTTCTCCTACGTCTGTCCGGTCGTCGCCACCCTGGGCGCCAGCCTGGTCGGCGAGACCAACCAGTACGCCGCCACGGCCTTTATCCTCGGCTGCGTCATGGCCGCCCTCTACTATGCCCACTTCAAGATGTTCGAGGGCTATGAGACGGTCGATCCCGCCGAGCTGACGGCCTCCAAGAAGGTCAAGAGCAAGGACCGCACCAGCGCCGGCGACCTGGTCCGCTCTCTGGTCCAGAACCCGCCCCTGATTGCCCTGATGCTGGCGGACCTGGCGAAGTTCCTCTTCAACTTCGTCGTGGCTGGCTCCGCGGTGTACTACTTCACCTACATCGCCAAGAATGAGAGCCTCAACGCGCTGTACATCCTCATCACCAACATCTTCTGCGTCATCGGCTCCTACCTGGCCAAGAACATCGCCAAGAAGCTGTCCTCCCGGAACACCGCCATCCTCATGTTCTTCGCCATGGCCGTGGTGCTGGTGGTGTGCAACTTCCTGTATGCCAGCGTGACGGCGGTCATCGCCCTCATGGCGATTGCCCAGCTGGGCTACGGCGTGGCCTACTCCCTGACCCCGGCCCTCTACACCGACACCATCATCTACTCCGAGTGGAAGACCGGCAAGAACGCCACCGGCTGGATTTCCGGCCTCCAGAACGTGCCCCTGAAGCTGGGCGTCCTGGCCCGCGGCATCGTTGTGCCCGCCTGCCTGGCCATCGCCAGCTTCAGCGCCGAGACCGTGGACATCAACAACGTCCCCGTGGAGCTGGAGCGGGCCATCTGCCTGGCCTTCATGATTGTCCCGGCCATTGCGCTGGTCGTCGCCGGCCTGCTGCTCCTGTTCGGCTTCCGGCTGACCAAGGACAAGGTCATCCGGTACCAGGATGAGATTGCCGCCCGCAAGTCGGCGTAACTGCATTTTGGATCCCGCCTGATTCCCTGCATATCCTAGCGAAATAGAATCATACAGAGAAAGGCGTATCCCCCATGAAAAAATCACAGTGTATCGGCGCTGTGGTGGCGGTCGCGCTGCTGGTGGGCATGAACTTCGTGCCCGAGAGCATCGGCCTCACCCGGGCCGGCATCCACACCCTGGGCGTGCTGCTGGCTCTGATTGTGGCGCTGATTACGGAGCCCCTGCCTCTGGGCGTCGTCTGCCTGCTGGGCATCCCCCTCTGCGTCATCTTCGGCGTGTCCGGTTCGATTACCGAGGCCCTCAGCGGCTACACCAACCACATCCTGTTCTTTGTGCTGGTGTCCTTCGGCATCTCCGAGGCCGTGGCCCGGGTACCGCTGTCCCTGCGGCTGCTGGTGTTCCTGATTCGCGCCTTCGGCACGAAGATCCGGCGGATCCTTCTGGCCATCATGCTCTGCGCGGCCACGCTGTCGTCGGTGATGTCCAATGTGGCCACCACGGCCATGCTGATGGGCGTGGTGCTGCGGTTCCTGGAGCTCTACCAGAAGGACGATGAGCGCCGCCGCAGCGGCCGCTGCTTCATGATTGCCCTGCCGATGGCCAGCATGATTGGCGGGATGATAACGCCCGCCGGCAGCCCTCTGAACATCCTGGGGATGGACTTCCTCCAGGCGGCGGGCACCCAGCTGACGTTCCTGCAGTGGATGGTCATCGGCATCCCGGTGTCCCTGCTGACGCTGATATTCGTCTGGTTCGTCATCTGCCGGGTGTTCCCTCCGGCCGAGGTGACGGCAGAACAGGTGGAGAACCATCTGCGCCACCTGGCCCTGCCCAAGAAGATGGAGTTCCGGGAGAAGTACGTCCTGGGCCTGCTGTTTGTGCTGCTGGTCCTGTGGATCCTCTCCTCCTGGTTCCCGGCACTGAACATCACCGTGGTGGGCATGGTGGGCTTCGCCTTCCTGTTCCTGCCCAGGGTGGAGATCCTCACCTGGAAGACCTTCACCGGCACGGTCAGCTGGTCGTCCTACTTCCTGATTGGCACAATGATGACCCTGGGCAACGCCCTGGCGGAAAACGGCGTCAGCGAGTGGGTGGTCGGGCTGCTGTTCCAGTCGGCGCCCGCATCGATGCCGGTGGTGGCCCTGGTGTTCCTCCTGTGCATCGTGGTCTTCCTGCTGTTGCTCCCCATCCCCATCGGGCCGGCGCTGATTTCCATGCTGGGCGCGCCGTTCCTGACCCTGGCCGAGACCTGGGGCCTCTCGCCGGTGTACCTGATTATGCCCCTGACCCTCTGCGCATCCAACTGCTATCTTCTGCCCCTGGACACCGTGCCGCTGCTGACGTACGGCACCGGCTACTATCGCATGACCGATATGCCGAAGGTCGCGGCGGTGACCCAGCTGTTCCTGGCGGTCTGCCTGGCCCTCTGGCTGCCGGTCGCCCTGGGATTCCTGGGCTTCTAGGGGCCCGCCCATATCTGACTTTGAAGGAGAACCTACATGGCAACATTCAACGAAAAGGAACTGGAAATCGTCGGTCAGTACAGCATGCCCGGCATCTACGGCGCGCCGGACAGCATCGTGCCCAAGCACAACTACCCCATTACGCCCAAGGAGAACATGCTGCGGATGCTCCGCGGCGAGATGCCCCTGTGGGTGCCCAACCAGACCATCGACAACAACGCGGTCCAGCCCGAGGTGATGCTGGACGCCAAGGCCCGCAACCACGGCGGCACTGACTGGTTCGGCATCCAGTGGGAGTATGAGCCCCTGACGAAGGCCGCCATGGTCAAGCCCGGCACCCGGGCCCTGTCGGACCTGTGCAACTGGCGGGAGGAGATCCAGTTCCCCGACCTGAGCGCCATCGACTGGCAGAAGGACTATGAGGAGAACTACAAGGGCCGCATCGCCGAGGACCGGCTGACGTACTTCGTCATCGTCAACGGCTTCTTTGAGCGGCTGGCCGACCTGACCAGCTTTGAGGACGCCTTCTGCTACCTGCTGGAGGAGCCGGAGGAGCTGACGGCCTTCTACGACAAGCTGGCCGAGTGGCACATCGAGCTCATCAAGATTGCCAAGAAGTACTACCATGCCGACATGATTCTCTTCCACGACGACATGGGCACCCAGATTAACACCTTCTTCTCCCCGGCCACCTACCGGGAGCTGTTCCTGCCCCAGTACAAGAAGATTACGAAGGCCGCCCACGACGAGGGGATGTTCATTGCCAGCCACTCCTGCGGCTGCATCAAGACCCTGATTCCGCTGATGATTGAGGCCGGCTTCGACGCCTGGGAGGGCCAGGACAGCGCCAACGACAAGGCCGCCATCATGCGGGAGTACGGCAAGGACCTGGCGCAGCTGGCGCTGTACATCATCCCGGCGGATATGTCCACCGAGGACGCCGTGGCGGACATCCACAAGCGCGTGGACGAGCTGGCGATGACCGGCCGCTGGGCCTGCCGCCTCCGGGACGAGAACCCCAACCGCGAGGTGAACCTGGCCGACGAGCTGTACCGGTACAGCCGCATCAAGTACATGGAACTGGCCGAGAAAAACGGCTGAGCTTCCTCCCCACAACGGAGGGCGCGGGCGTCCCAGACGCCCGCGCCATTTTTCATCCGGTCTGCAACACGAAGCCGCCCCGGGCTGGTGCCCGGGGCGGCGGATGGCGTTTAGCGGGATTGGTTGTAGCGGTCGATTTCGTCGTCGATGAAGGCGTCCACGTGGGGGTAGATGCAGCCCTTGAGGCCGTAGGTGATGCTGGGGATGAAGTGGCCGCCGGGGCCGTACTCGTTGCAGGCGCGGCGCACTTCGGTGCGGATTTCCTCCTCGGTGGAGTCCGACCGGTCCACGATGGAGGCGTCCAGGCCGCCCATCAGGACCATCCGGCCGTCCAGCTGCTTCTGGAGGCGGACGATGTCGTTCTGGGGCAGCACGCCCTGCCAGATGTCCACGCCGATGTCCACCATGTCCTCGACGATGGGCTCGCAGAAGGAGTCGGCGTGGTGGATGACGATGACGCCGTGGTCCTTCATGTAGCCGTAGATCCGCTTGTAGTGCTCCTTGAAGTACTCACGCCAGACCTCGGGCTTCATGAACAGGCTCGTCTTGGAGCCCCAGTCGTCGTGGGAGAGGATGGCGTCGGGCTTCAGGTTGTCCACCAGCAGCTTGGCGTAGGTGAAGCGGTACTCGGCGATGGCGTCCACCAGGTCGTGCATATCGTCGGGCTCCAGCAGCAGGTTCACCAGGGTGTCCTCAAAGCCCATCAGGTAGTGGCACTGCTCGAAGATGCCGGTGCCCATGAAGCCCATGGTCAGGAACTGGCTGTGGTCCACGGCGGCCGCCGTGGCCTGGCACTCTTCCCAGCCCTCGGAGCAGTTGGCCACCAGGTCGGGCACCTTCACCGTGTCGCGCCAGCAGGTGATGTCGGGGCAGACCGCGTTGTCCGCCGTCACGTGGGGCATCGGGCCGGGGGCGTCCTCGGGGAAGAGAATCTCCGTGCCCCATTTGTCGTAGCTGGTGCAGCCGCGCTTCCGGTTGCCGCGGGTGTACTTCTGCAGGGGGTCGTTCATCACCGGCACGAAGGCCTCATACTGTTTGAGCAGCCGGTCGGGCTTGCCGTCGCGCTTGAGCAGTTCCAGCAGATTTTCCTTGGGCGTCATCATCTCAGAATATCCTCCTTTTTTGGCAAACTTCCACAAAACATTTTGAAATGCTCCAGTTTCCTGTGGCTAGTATACCATGAAAAGGAGACGATTGGCAATTCTACAATCCGTCCCATGGCCGCCCGCCTAAACAGAACCCTTTGTAGGAGTCGCCCCGCCGCCCTCCGCAGCCGCCCGGGCCTCGGCGGCGATGGGGCATTCGGCGGCGAAGGGGCAGCGGAAAAAGCCGCAGTCGGCGTCGGCAATCCGCCGTCGGCCGCCGGCGGGTTCATAGGTGAACAGGACCCGCCGGGCACGGTCCGTCTGGCGGCACCAGCCGCTGAAGAGCCGCTCCTCGTCCATTTCAGACCACCTCCCGCAGGACCGACCAGGCCTCCACCAGGTCCGGCAGCCGCCAGGCGGCGTTGGCCGGGCTCGTGGAGGGCAGCTGCACGGCCGGGATGCCCGTCCGGGGCAGCTGGTGGCGGCGGTACAGCGTCGCCGATGTCGCGCCGTTGCAGTAGATCCGCTCGATGGGAGCCTCCGCCAGGATGGGGCCCAGGTCATTGGGCACCACGGCGCGGATGGAGGCGTCGCTGGAGCCCTCGATGTCGCAGGCGGCAATGACGTCCCAGAGGGCCAGGTGGTGCTCCAGAATGAACGCCCGCCGCTCCGGCACCGTGGCCGGGACCGGGGCGTCCCACAGGGCGGCCAGGACCTTCCAGAAGCGGTTCTGGGGGTGGTGATAGAAGAACAGGCCCTCCCGGGACTTGACCGAGGGAAAGCTGCCGAGAATCAGCACCCGGGAGGAACTGTCGTACAATGGCGGAATCGGGTGGCGGACCGTCACGGCCGCAGGGCCGCCAGCAGGGCGTCCACGGCCGCCGGCTCGGTGGCCCAGGAGGTGACCAGGCGGACGGCGGTGTGCCCGTCGTCCACGGCGCCCCAGCGCTCGAAGCTGAATTCCTGCTCCAGCAGCACCACCCGGTCGTTGGGCAGGATGGGGAAGACCTGGTTGGTGGGGGAGTCCACCAGCAGCGGCCAGCCGGCGGCCCGGAGGCCCTCGGTCAGCCGGGCGGCCAGCTGATTGGCGTGGCGGGCCGCCTGGAGCCACAGGTCGTCGTCAAACACGGTGGAGAACTGCAGGCCCAGCAGCCGCCCCTTGGCCAGCATCCCGCCCCGCTGCTTGATGGCGTGGCGGAAATTGGGCTTCAGGCAGTCCCGGGCGATGACCAGGGCCTCGCCGAAGAGCAGGCCGTTTTTCGTGCCGCCGATGTAGAAGGCGTCGCAGAGGTCGGCCAGGTCCTCGGGCTGGAGGCGGCAGCCGGGGCTGGTCAGGGCCTGGGCCAGCCGGGCCCCGTCCAGGTAGAGGTACAGGCCCAGCTCCCGGCAGGTCTGGGAGATGGCCGTCAGCTCGGCGCGGGTGTAGACGGTGCCCAGCTCCGTGGCGTTGGAGAGGTACACCAGCTTCGGCAAAACCATGTGCTCGTCGCGGCCGGCGCCGTGGTCGGCGTAGACCTGGCGGATCTGCTCGGGCCGCAGCTTGCCGTCGGCCGTGGGCACGGTGCAGACCTTGTGGCCGCAGGCCTCGATGGCGCCGGTCTCGTGGGTGGCGATGTGGGCCGTGCCGGCGGCGATGACCGCCTCCCAGGGCCGCAGGGCCGCGCTGAGGAAGGTCAGGTTCGTCTGGGTGCCGCCCACCAGGAAGTGGACGTCGGCGTTGGGGCAGCCGAACCGGTGGCGGATCTTGGAGGCGGCCTCGTGGCAGTACGGGTCGTCGCCGTAGCCCACGGTGGAGCAGGCGTTGGTCCGGGCCAGGGCCTCCATCACCTGGGGCAGCGCGCCCTCGGAGTAGTCGTTGCGAAAGAAGTACATAATATCCCCCTCATGTCGTATCTTGGCGTACCGACATTATACGGCCCGGGGGGGCCGGCGTCAATGGGATTTTCCGACGCCCAGCGCGCCGGAGAGCCACTGCAGGTCGGCCCGGCTCAGGGCGGCCGTCAGGGCCGTCAGGGCCCAGAGGAGCGCGCCGTAGAGGGCCAGCCCCAGGAGGCAGGCGGTCAGCGGCGCGGCCCACAGGCGGCAGAGCTGCCGGGCGGCCCAGGCCGCGGCGGCCGCGCTCAGGAGGACTTTGCAGACGTACCCCAGGGGCGGCGTGTAGCCGGTGGCCGTCAGGAGCCGGGAGAGGCTCAGGTAGAAGTTCAGAAAGTGGGTCAGGGTGAAGGTGAAGAAATAGCCGGCGATGCCCCAGCGGGGCAGCAGCAGCCACAGCAGCGCCACGTCCAGGAGGTTCGTCAGCGTGTTGACCCGGACGCAGTAGACCTGTTCGCCCATGCCCTTGTGCATCCCGTCCACCATGGCGTCCATGTAGAGAACCACCACCAGCGGGGCGAAGAGCCGCAGGTACAGCCCGGCCTCGGCGCTGGAGAAGAGCAGCTGGGCCAGCGGGTCGGCGACGGCGTAGCAGAGGCCGGCCACGGCGGCCGAGAAGAGGAGGCCCATCCGCAGGCACCGGTCCGAGAGGCTGCGGATCCGCCGCAGGTCCCGAGCCGCCCGGCAGCGGGCCAGCTCCGGCACCAGCAGGTCCGAGAGGGAGTAGAGCAGCACCGAGGGAAACATCATCACCGGGAAGACCATGCCGTGGATGGTGCCGTAGGAGGCCATGGCCCCCTGGGCGCCGGCGCCGGCCCGGGCCAGGCCCCGGGGAATCAGCAGATGCTCCGTGGTGGAGAGGCCGGAGCGGAGGGTGTCGTTGGCGGCCAGAGGCAGGCAGAGCCGGATGAGCCGCCGCCACATCCGCAGCCCCTGGGGAATCGGGGCCCGCCGGGCGGCCAGGGCCTGGAGCAGGAGCAGCACCAGCGTCACGGCCGTGCCGGCGGTGTTGGCCAGGTGGATGCTCAGGCAGGCCCGCTCGGTGTCGGCGCCGGCCCAGGTCAGGAGCAGCACCACGGTCAGGCCGATGGAGATGGCCTGGTCCACGAATTCGACCCAGACCAGCTGCCGCAGCTGGGAGCGGGCGGTGAAGTAGCCGGCCATCACCGACCACAGGCAGGAGACGGGCATCCCCCAGGCGATGACCCGCAGGCTGGAGGCGGCCCGGATGTCCTGAATCCAGTGGAGGGCAATCCAGTCCGAGGCCCGGTGCAGCAGAAAGCCCCCGAGGGAGCTGGCCACGAGGCCGTAGAGCAGGCAGCAGAAGAGGGCCTTGCGCATCCCGCCGGGGCGGCGGGCGCCGTATTCCTCGGCAGTCAGGTACATGGAGGCCACGCGGACGCCGGCGGTGCCGATGGTCATGGCCAGGACGCTGACCGAGGAAATCAGCTGCAAAAGGCCCACGCCCCCGGCGCCGATGCGGTTGGAGAGGAAGACTTGGAAACACATGGAGCTGCCCCGGAGGCCGAGGCTGGCCGCCGTCAGCAGCAGCGTGCCGCGCAACAGAGAATGACGCCGCAAGGAAAACACCCCCTGTCCCAGGGTATGGGACAGGGGGTGGAAATAGACTGGGAAGAAGGGGCGCTTATGACAGCTTGACCGTGTAGTAGACGGCGGCAATCAGCTCGAAGGCCACACAGGCGTAGACGCAGTAGTAGGCGAAGACCGAGCCCAGGAGCGCCGCGGCCACCAGGCAGACAATCCAGACCAGGCAGCTGACGTACAGCAGCAGCGGGGAACCGTCCGGCGGGGACAGGTGGACGGAGCGGCCGAAGAGCTTCAGGATGCCCTGGTGGTGCTTGCGGACCCACCAGACCAGGAGCGCCGCGCCGAGGCTGACCACCAGCAGCAGCAGGTTCAGCAGAATCGCCAGAGGGGAGAGGACGGCCGACGTGCCGTACTGGTGGCTCAGGCCGAAGAAGACGATGCCGGCGCAGGCGTTGACCGCCGAGAGCAGCAGAAACTCCCGCTGGTAGAGGAGGGAAATCATATAGAGGACGGCCGCCGCGATATAGAGGAAGTAGAGCACGCCCACATAGGAGACCCACGTGGCGTAGAGCAGCCAGCTGCTCAGGGCGACCACCAGGCACAGCAGGAACAGCGGGAGCCCGCCGTGCCGCCAGAAGGCGGACGCCTTCCGCTGGGTCAGCCACCCGGCCAGGAAGGCCACGGCCAGAATCCCGCCCAGGACAGCCGCCCAGCCGAGGCCGGTGCGGATGGTCAGCATCGGGCCGGCCAGACGGTAGTTGCGGCTGACCAGGTTCAGCGCCAGCAGCAGGATGCACAGCATCCCCAGGGCAATCATAATCTTGTAGATAATCGAGTCGTCACCGGAAGTTTGCTTCTGCGGGACCGCCCGCTTCTTCATAGCCATACGTTCAACAATCCTTTTTTCGCAATTCTCAGTCCAATTCGCCCCAGGCGAACATCAGCGCCGAGAGGGCGCACAGGGGCGCGGTCTCGCAGCGGAGAATCCGGGGGCCCAGGGTGCAGGGGACCAGACCTGCTGCCGCGGCGGCTTCGGCCTCCTCCGGGGCGAAGCCCCCCTCGGGGCCGGAGACCAGGGCGGCCGTGGCGGGCCGGGGGCCCGTCATGAGGCTGCGGAAGGTCCGGGTCCGCTCGCCCTCGTAGAGGAAGGCGGCCAGGTCCTTGCGGGCGGCCTCCTCCATGGCCTGGGCGAAGGAGGCGGCGGCCCGCACCGCCGGAATCCGCCCGCGTCCGCTCTGCTCGGCGGCGGAGGCGGCAATCCGCTGCCACCGCTCCAGCTTCTTCGGCAGGCTCTTGCCGTCGGGCCGGGCAACGCACCGGACCGAGGGGAAGGCGACAATCTCCGCCGCACCCAGCTCCGTGGCCTTTTGCAGCACGTGCTCGAGCTTGTCGGCCTTGGGGAAGGCCATATAGACCGTCGCCTGGAGCGCCGGCTCGCCCCGGGAGGGGGCGGCGTCCAGCACCGTCAGGGTGAGGCGGCCGCCGTCGGCCCCGGCCACCGCGCAGGTGAAATCCCGGCCCCGGCCGTCGCAGAGGACCACGCCGTCGCCGGGGCGTAGCCGCAGGACCCGGGCGTGGGCGGCGGCCTCGCCGGTCAGCTCCACCGTGCCGCCGGGTTCCGGCGCATCGGGGAGAAAAAATCTGGGCAAGGGGAGCCCTCCGCTTCTTCTGAAAATGAAACAAGACATATTATAGCAGACGGATCCCCGTTTCGCAACCGGAAAAACGCCCGGACGCGGAAATTCGGAAAATATCGGTTGACAAAGCCGGGGAAACCCGCTATAATAATGTGCGCTGAGACGACCAGCTGCGAGAGTGCTGGAATCGGTAGACAGGCACGTTTGAGGGGCGTGTGGCAACAGTCGTGGGAGTTCAAGTCTCCTCTCTCGCACCA
>CAJFNZ010000109.1 GCA_904395905.1 uncultured Oscillospiraceae bacterium
ATACGTCCTGTACGGTCTGTTTTTTGCGGTGGTCGCCTACCTGTTTGCGGCGCCGCCCCGGAAAAAGCGCTGAAGCGGCCGAAGGCCGCCCGCCGAAGCGGGCCCCAACGGTCAGCGGCAGCTGACGGAGTAGTCCTCCTCCGCAAAAATCAACTCATCCACGTCCCCCTGGACGGGAAGCAGCCGCATCGGCCGGCGCAGCAGCTTGGTCATGACAACTCACCTCCTTTGGCGCAGCACGTTCCAGTATATGCCGCCGCGCAGGAATGTTCCATCGAATTCTTGACATCCCGCCGCCCTTTGCGCTAGAATATTCCTTGTTCACGCCCCCGTACCTCACCAGGATAGAGGGTCCGCCTCCTAAGCGGAACGTAGTGCGTTCGAGTCGCGCCGGGGGTGCCATATCGGAGCAAGCTGCATTTGGCTTGCTCCGATGTATTCTTTCCTGGGATAAGCCTCCGTCTGCCGCCGCCCCCCGATTTATATTGAGACAGGAAGCCATCATTCCGCCTTGCAGCAGGCCGCTGAATGTCGTATGATAGAGATAATGACGGGGCACAACGCGTCAAAAGGAGGCGTAGGGATGAGCATCCGAGAGGCACTGGTCGGTCTATTCACAGAGGATCCCCGCAACTGGGTGAAATGGGGCATTGTATTCGCTGTCCTGATAGGGGGATACGTTGTTGTAATCCCTCTCTATCGGAAGATTGCCGCCGGTCTGAGCTGGGAGCGGAAGCGGGACATCGCAAAGAGCAGGAATCACGTCATCAAAGCGTCTCTGGTCAATCGGCACCCGTCCGGCAACGTCTCTCGGTACAACTGGCGTGCCACCTACCGCTACACCGTTCAAGGAGAGGCGCGGCAGTACACCGCCTATTTCAAACACCCGGCGACGCCGCCCCTGTTTTTATATCTCTACTACCTCGACAATCCCGGCAAGCTGTTTTCCTGTGAGGAGTACCACTACGAGAATCACAAGGGACTGCTTCTGTTTCCGGTGATGGTCCTGCCCTGGATTCTGGCTGCCGCCGCCGTGTTCCTTCTGGGCGTGGAAGCGCCGGGACCATGACGGGAAACGCGCTTCCTCGGCGCCGCTGTCCGGATAGGCAGCGCCGCCCGCTGCTGCAATCGGTGGGTGGAAACATACCCGCAAACAGCAGGCGCTGCGCCCACTCCCCCATCGGAACTCTGTACGTTTCCGCAGCAGCTCCAAAGCCGGTACAGCCGCTGTCAGCCGTTTGATACGGCCGACGGCGGCTGTTGCTGTCTTCTCTGCACATCGCAGGTGGCAAGCGGCCCCGCAGGCGGGCAAAATCGCCCAAAAGACGTCCGAATCGTCAGAACCGGATGTGTCCCAAAAACAGCCCGCTCCCTCTCGCAGCGTGCGCGCAGCCCGGACGCCTCCCCCATTTCCCCACCGGCTTCCGTGGTTTTTCTCCCGGCTTCCTCCCGTGTGCGCTCCGCCGGAATCCTCCAGTCTCCTCACACAAATGTCCGTAATGTGCTCGAGCAAAATCCGTAATTCTTGAAAGTGCACGAGCACGGAAGCTGTAAATATTGCATAAGTTTTGCCGTGGAACTTTGGCGAACTCAGCGGATTGACTTTGCACAGGCGCCGATTTAAGATAGAGACAACAGCGGAAAACGATAGGCGTGATACAATTGGGATCTACGATTAAGGAAATTGCAAAGCTGGCAGGCGTATCCCGCGGGACGGTGGACCGCGTGATTCACAACCGGCCGGGCGTCTCGCCGAAGATTCGAGAACAGGTCCAGCAGATCCTGCGGGAGGCCAAGTACGAGCCCAACACCGCGGCGGTGGCCTTGAAAAGCACGGTTCGGAATCTCACCATCGGCGTCATCATCCCGGACCTGCGCAACGAGTTTTTTTGCAGCGTGTATGAGGGCATCCAGGAGGCGAGTCACCGCTACCGAGGCTACGGCGTCATGGTGGAGGAATACCGGATGGAAGACAGCACCGGCGCGGAGCTGGTCCGCGGCATCGACACGCTGATGGAGAAAGGGATTGACGCCCTGGCCCTGCAGGCCATCGACGTCCCCCTTGTCCGGAACCGGCTGGCGGCCCTGCCGGACATCCCGCTGGTGACGTTCAACAGCGACTTGGCCGACAGCCACCGCATTTGTTTCGTGGGGCAGGACGCCTTTGCCGCCGGCAAGGTGGCCGGGCGCATGATGCGGCTGTATCTGCGCCGCCGCGGCGCCGTGGCGGTGATTATCGGCCGGTCGGCCCTGACCCATCAGATGGAGCGGGTGCAGGGGTTTGACAGCGTCATGAAGACGAGCTCCCTGGTGAGCGAATTCCTCGGGCCGGTGGAAATCCGGGAAAGCGACTCCGTCGCCTACGACACCACCCGGAAGCTGCTCCGGGACCGGCCGGACCTGACCGGGATCTACGCCGCCGGCGGCGGCCAAAAGGGCATCGCCGCGGCCCTGGCCGACTCGGAGCGGGCCCGGGAAGTCATCATGATTGGCCACGACCTGCTGCCGAAGACCGTGGAATACCTCAACGCCGGCGTGGTCAACTGCACCATCGCCCAGGGCCCCTACGTCCAGGGGTATCTGCCGGTGGAAATTCTGGCGGAATACCTGCTGTTCCGACGGGAGCCGGAATCGGAAAAAATGTACACCACAGTCGATATCCGCATCAAGGAAAATGTAGCGTTCCAGGGCATCGCCCTCTCCCGCGCAGAGCACGGCAGGTAGCGCGGCGGCCCGTTCTCATATCGAAATCACGAGCCAGGCAGCTGGCTTTGATTTTACATAAAATTGTGCACGAGCACAAAACGATTTTAACGCAAAAATAGGAGGAAATGGTTATGGCAACGACATCGAGAGAACGCCTGCAGCTGACGTTGGACCACAAGGATCCCGGCAAAGTTGTGGTCGATTTGGGCTCCAATTCCGTCACCGGCATCAACGCCAACGCGCTGGCGCGCCTGCGCACCAAGCTGGGCCTGGAGGAGCGGAAAATCAAAATCAACGAGCCGCTGCAGCTCCTGGGCGAGGTGGAAGAGGATGTGCGGCAGGCCCTCCATGTGGACGTGGTGGGCGTGTCCACCGGCAAGACCCTGTTCGGCTTCTTCAACGAGGGCTGGAAGCCCTGGACCATGCAGTCGGGCCTGGAGGTCCTGGTCCCGAAGATGTTCAACACCACCGTGGACGAGAACGGCCGCACCTACCTCTATCCCCAGGGCGACACCAGCGTCCCCCCTTCCGGTATGATGCCGAAGAACGGCTTCTTCTTTGACAACATCATCCGCGGCAACGTGGAGTATGACGACGACGACGAGCCCTCCGGCCGGGCCGACTACTGCGACGACTTCGGCGTGTACACCGACGAAGAGCTGCGCCGCCTCCAGGACAATGTGAACCACTGGTACAACAACTCCGAGTACGGCATCTTCTGTGACGGCGCCCTGGCCGGCTTCGGCGACTTCGCCACGGTGCCCGGCCCCAGCGTCAAGCACCCCAAGGGTATCCGCGATTTGGCCCAGTACATGATGGCCCACTACACCTTCCCCGACTACATCCACGAGATCTACGAGATGCAGCTGGAAGTGGGCCTGAAGAACGCCGAGCTGGTCTACCAGGCGGTGGGCGACAAGGTCCAGGCCGTATACATCTCCGGCACCGACTTCGGCATCCAGACCGGCCCCTACATGGCGCCCGACGCATACCGGGAGTTCTACAAGCCCTACCACAAGAAAGTCAACGACTGGATTCACACCCACACCAAGTGGAAGACCTTCTACCACTGCTGCGGCTCCATCATCGCCTTCCTGCAGGACTTTTACGAGGCCGGCATCGACATCCTCAACCCGGTGCAGTGCTCCGCGGCCGGCATGGATCCCAAGATGCTCAAGGAGCAGTGGGGCGACAAGTTCACCTTCTGGGGCGGCGGCATCAACACCCAGAAGACGCTGCCCTTCGGCACGCCGGAGGAGGTCTACCAGGAGGCCACGGAGCGTCTGGAGATTTTCTCCAAGGGCGGCGGCTACATCTTCAATCCGATTCACAACATCCAGACGCAGGTCAGCGCGGAGAACATCCTGGCCTTCTTCAAAGCGGTGGAGGATTTCAACGCCAAACGGTAACGCGAGAGCATAATGGGGGACAATCAAGCTATGAAAAGCAACCAATCACTCGGCGGTCTGCGGTCCTTTACGAAACGCAGCGAGTTCAGCGTCCTGATTGGACTGGTGGCCATCTTCGTCATCATGAGCTTTGCCAGTCCGTTTTTCCTCAAACTCAACAACCTGATGAACGTGCTGCAGCAGATATCCCGGTACGGCATCATTTCCGTGGGTATGGCGCTGGTGATGATTACCGGCGGCATCGACCTCTCGGTGGGCTACATCGTGGCGCTGTGCGCGTGTATGTCCGCGCATCTGACCACCAATGTGGGAATGGCCTGGCCGGCGGTGCTGGTGATTGTGCTGGCGCTCGGTGCGCTGATTGGCTTGGTCAACGGCCTGCTGGTGACGCGCGTCAAACTGTGGCCGTTCATCGTCACCCTGGCAACATCCAAGATTGTATCCGGCTGCGTGCTGCTGCTGACCAGCGGCATGCCCATCCACATTGAATCGCCGCTCTGCGTGCTGGGCAGCGGCTATGTGGGCCCCGTTCCGGTTGCCGTCATCATGATGTTCCTGATTATCATCGCCGGTACCATCTTCGCCTCCATGACGCAGGTCGGCCGCAATATCTACGCCATCGGCAACAACGAGCGCGCGGCGGCCCTGTCCGGCATCCGGGTGGAGAACACCAAGGCGCTGGTCTACGTCATCTGCGGCACCCTGTGCGCTTTCTGCGGCATCGTGGTGGCCGGCAACCTCCACTCGGCCGACGCCAGCCTGGGCGCAGGATATGAGACCGACGTCATCGCGGCCGTGGTCATCGGAGGCGTCTCCATGAACGGCGGCGAGGGCAGCATCTGGGGCACGCTGATTGGCGCCATGATTATCGGCATCCTGAAAAACGCATTTATCCTGTTGAGAGTCTCCTCTTACTGGCAGTCCGTGGTCATCGGCGTCGTCATCATCGCCGCTGTGACCATCGACCGCATCCGCACCATCCGCAAGGCAAAGTAAACTGCTGCCATCGGCAGTAAATAAAAGAAAAGGAGAAATTCAAAATGAAAAAACTGTTGGCACTGCTTCTTGCCCTGGCCATGATGCTGGGCGCCATGGCGGGCTGCTCCAGCGAGAGCGCCCCGTCGGACACGGGAACAGACACCACCGGCACGACGGACCAGCCGGCCGACACCTCCGGAGAAACGGACACCACGGAGCCTGCGGACACCACGGACACGAGCACGGACACCGCCGACGAGATTCCCAACACCTTCAACTATGAAGCCGTTGAGAACACCACCGGCGAGGAGATCCGCATCGCCGTCCTGACCACGCAGACCAACGCCTTCTGGGTTGACGTCGGCCAGGGCACCGAGGACGTCAAGGCCTTCCTGGCCCAGCCCAAGTACAACTGCACCGTGGACGTGCAGACCTTCGACAACTTCGACGGCCAGGCGGTCTCCGAGGCCATCGAGACCTGCATCACCATGGAGTACGACGCCATCTGCACCGTCGGTGTGGCGGACTCCATCGCCAACTCCATCAGCAACGCCGTCGCCGCGGGGATCCCCGTCTACCTCTTCAACTCCAACACCGGCGTGGAGAATGAGGCCACCGCGTTCGTCGGGCAGGACCTGTACGGCGCCGGCGAGAAGCTGGGCGGCATCCTGGCCGACATGGTCGGCGAGGGCGGCAAGGTCGGCATCATCACCGGTCTGTATTCCGTCAACGCCCATGAGCTCCGCCGCACCGGCGCCGAGAAGGCGCTGACCGATGCCGGCGTGGAAATCGTCGGCACCGCCGAGAACCACGACTCCTCCGACGAGGCCTACTCCCTGACCAAGGACTTCATCACCGCCAATCCCGACCTGAACGGCATCCTGGTGACCGCCGGCGGCCCCGAGGGCGCTGCCCGCGCCATCGAAGAGGCCGGCCTGCAGGATCAAATCAGCCTGGTCTGCTTCGACACCACCGCTGAAATGCTGCCCTACATCCGCTCCGGCGTCATCAAGTGCACCCTGGGCCAGGACCCCTACGGCCAGGGCTCCGACCCCGTGATTCTCGCCTACAACGAGGTTGTGACCGGCGAGGCGACCGTCACCGGCGACGCGTTCACCGAGATGACCGAGTACACCCCTGACAACATCAACGAGTATTTCCCCGAGTAACCCATCTCAGCGGGCAACCACAAAGGACGCCGCGCCCTGCGGCGCGGCGTCCTATCAGGAATGCGAGGTAACCGACCATGGAACAGCAGATTATTTACAGCATTCAGCATGTGACAAAGGAGTTCCCCGGCGTCAAGGCCCTCAGCGACATCTCCATCGACGTGCGCCGCGGAGAGATTCTGGCCCTGGTGGGCGAAAACGGCGCGGGCAAGTCCACGCTGATGAACATCCTCTCCGGCGCCTACGGGCCGACCAGCGGGAAAATCATCTATGAAGGCCAGGAGCTTACCTCGCTGACGCCGGATGCCGCCCAGAAGCTGGGCATCGCCATGATTCATCAGGAGCTGTCCCTGTCCAACGCGCTGAGCGTGGCGGAAAACATCTTCGAGGGCCGGCTCCCGAAAAAAATGGGGCTGGTGGATAAGCGGCAGCTTTACAGCCAGAGCAAGCAGCTGCTGGAGGAGGTGGGCCTCCCCCACCTGAACCCCAGGACCCTGGTGCGGGACATCAACGTGTCCCAGCAGCAGATGGTGGAAATCGCCAAGGCGCTTTCCCTGAACGCAAAGTTTTTGATTCTGGACGAACCGACTTCGTCCCTGACCGTCAACGAGGCGGAATATCTCCATGAAATCATGCGCCGCCTGAAGCGCAAGGGCATCACCATGCTCTACATCTCCCACAAGCTCGACGAGATCCTGGCCATCAGCGACCGGATTGTCGTTTTCCGGGACGGCCGCCTGATTACCACCATGGAGACGGCCCAGACACAGATTAACGACATGGTGACCAACATGGTCGGACGGGAGTACTCGGCCGGCTATGCCCGGGCCCATTACAAAGACGACTACGCCACCGCCCGGCCCATTCTGGAGGTCGAGCATCTGAGCGTAGGAAAAAAAGTCAAAGACGTCAGCTTCAAGCTCTACGAGGGCGAACTGCTGGGCATCACTGGCCTGGTGGGCGCGGGGCGCAGCGAGGTGCTCCAGGCGGTCTTCGGCGCCGACAAGCGCCAGAGCGGCGACATCACGGTGGAAGGTCAGCCGTGCAAAATCGGCCATCCGGCCGACGCCATCGCCAAGGGCCTCGCCCTGGTGCCGGAGGGCCGGAAGGCCCAGAGCCTGTTCCTGCAATTTACGGTGAAAGAGAACATCACCATCGTCAGCATGAAGCAGGTCCTCAGCAAACTGAAGCTGATTCGCCGCAAGAAGGAGTATGCCCTGGCCGGCGAGTACTCGGAAAAGCTGCGGGTGAAAACGCCCAGCCTCGACCAGAAAATTGTCAACCTCTCCGGCGGCAACCAGCAGAAAACCGTCATTGCCCGGTGGCTTCTGAACAAGCCCAAGATTCTCTTCCTGGACGAACCCACCCAGGGCATCGACATCGGCGCGAAAAACGAAATCTATGAGATTATCGACGGTATGGTCAAGCAGGGGGCCAGCGTCATCATGGTCTCCAGCGAAATGACGGAGACCATCAGCCTCTGCGACCGCATCCTCGTCATGTACGAGGGGGAAATTGCCGGCGAGCTCTATCATAAAGACGCAACCGAACACAACATTGTCACCCTGATGGCAGGACAGAAATTGGAATTGAACGCCCAGTAAGAAACGGAGGAACCAACATGAACCAGCTATTCCCTGAAATCCGGACCATCCCCTACGAGGGCCCCAAGTCGAAGAACCCCCTGGCCTTCCGCTGGTACAATCCCGACGAAATCCTGGCCGGCAAGCCCATGCGGGAGCATCTGCGCTTTGCCCTGGCCTGGTGGCACACCCTGTGCGCCTGCGGCACCGATATGTTCGGCGGCGACACCATGGATAAGTCCTTCGGCACCAGCGGCATGGACCTGGCCAAGAAAAAGGCCGACGCGGCCTTCGAGCTCATGGAGAAGCTGTCCATCGACTACTTCTGCTTCCACGACTACGACCTGGTGGACGAGGCCGATACCCTCGCCGAGACCAACGCCCGGCTGGACGAGATCTCCGACTACATCCTCGAGAAGATGAAGGCCACCGGCAAGAAGTGCCTCTGGGGCACTCAGAAGCTGTTCGGCAACAAGCGCTATATGCACGGCGCAGGCACGGCCCCCAACGCCGACGTCTTTGCCTACGCCGCGGCCCAGACCAAGAAGAACATCGAAATCTCCGTCAAGCTGGGGGCCTCCGGCATCGTGTTCTGGGGCGGCCGGGAGGGCTACGAGACCCTCCTCAACACCGACATGGGCCTGGAGCTGGACAACCTGGCCCGTTTCCTGCGGCTGAGCATCGACTACGCCCGGAGCCTGGGCTTCACCGGCGACTTCTACATCGAGCCGAAGCCGAAGGAGCCCACGAAGCACCAGTACGACTTCGACGCCGCCAACGCCATCGCCTTCCTGCGCAAGTACGGCCTGGACCGGGACATGAAGATGAACATCGAGGCCAACCACGCCACGCTGGCCGGCCACACCTTCCAGCACGAGCTGCGGTATTCGGCCGTCAACGGGTTCTTCGGCTCCGTCGATGCCAACCAGGGCGATATGCTCCTGGGCTGGGATACGGACCAGTTCCCCACCGACGTCTACAACGCCACCTACTGCATGTATGAGGTCCTGAAGGCCGGCGGCTTCACCAACGGCGGCCTCAACTTCGACGCCAAGACCCGCCGCGGCAGCAACACCCCGGAGGATCTGTTCTACTCCTTCATCGCCGGCATGGACACCTTCGCCCTGGGCCTGCGGAAGGCGCTGGCCCTGGTGGAGGACGGGCGCATCGACCAGTTCATCGCCGAGCGGTACGCCAGCTGGACGACCGGCATCGGCAAACGGGTCATCGACGGCGAGGCCACCATGGAGGAGCTGGAGCAGTACGCGCTCCGGATGGGCGACGTGTCCACCAATCTGTCCGGCCGGCAGGAGTACCTGGAGTCCGTCGTCAACGACGTGCTCTTCGGCAACTGAGGCGCGCATCCCATGCGGTATATCGGCATCGACCTCGGCACCTCGTCGGTGAAGCTGCTGCTGATGGACGGGGACGGGACCATCCTCCGCACCGTGTCCAGAAGCTATCCGCTGTCCATGCCGCGCAGCGGCTGGTCGGAGCAGGACCCGGAGGACTGGTGGCAGGAGACCTGCGCCGGGGTACGGCAGCTGCTGGAGGGGGAATCCCCCTCCTCCGTGGCGGGCCTCAGCTTCGGCGGGCAGATGCACGGCCTGGTGGTCCTGGACAAGGACGACCGGGTGCTGCGTCCGGCCATCCTGTGGAACGACAGCCGCACGGCCGAGGAAACCTCCCGCCTCAACCGCGAGGTCGGCGAGGCGCAGCTGGCCCGTTGGACCGGCAACATCGCCTTTGCGGGCTTCACCGCGCCGAAGCTCCTGTGGATGCAATCCCACGAGCCGGAGCTGTTTGCACGCATCGACAAGGTCATGCTCCCCAAGGACTATCTGGCCTACCGGATGACCGGCGTCCACAGCACCGACTGCTCCGACGCCTCCGGCACGCTGCTGCTGGACGTGGAGCACCGCTGCTGGTCGGAGCCCATGCTGGAGCGCTGCGGCCTGGGCCGCAGCCAGATCCCCCAGCTGTTTGAGAGCTGGCAGGTGGTGGGCACGCTGACGCCCCGGGCCGCGGAAGCGCTGGGCCTGCCCCCGGCCGTCAAAGTCTGCGCCGGCGCGGGCGACAACGCGGCGGCTGCCATCGGCACCGGCGCCCTGGCCGACGGCGCGTGCAACCTGTCGGTGGGCACGTCCGGCACGGTGTTCGTGGCCTGCGACCGCTTCCCCCGGCTGGAAAACCACGCCATTCACGCCTTTGCCCACGCCAACGGCAAGTTCCATCTGCTGGGCTGTATGCTCAGCGCGGCGTCCTGCAACCAGTGGTGGGTGGAGCGGGTGCTCCGGGAGACGGACTACGCCGCCGCCCAGACGGGCATCGAGAAGCTCGGGGAGAACCCGGTGCTGTTCGCCCCGTACTGCATGGGCGAACGGACGCCCCACAACGACCCGGCCCTCCGCGGCGCCTTCACCGGCCTGAGCCTGGACACCACGCGGGAGCAGATGAGCCAGGCCGTTCTGGAGGGCGTGGCCTTCGCCATGCGGGACGGCGTGGAACTGGCCAAAGCGGCGGGGATTCCCATCCCCCGCTGCCGCATCTGCGGCGGCGGCGCGAAAAGCCGCCTGTGGAGGACCATCTTCGCCAACGTCCTGGGCATCCCGGTGGACTCCATCGAGACGGAGGAGGGCCCGGCCATGGGCGCGGCCATGCTGGCCGCCGTGGGCTGCGGCGCCTATGAGAGCGTGGAGCAGCTGGCGAAGAACGTCGTCCGCGTCACCGGCACGGTGGAGCCGGACGCGGAGCTGACAGCCAGGTATGAAGCGCAGTACCAACGGTTCCGCAAGCTCTATCCGGCCCTGCGGACCTTGGAATAACGGTCTGACATAAAACTTCACGTCAGCATAAAAAATCAGGTGAGGCGGATTCTCCGCCTCACCTAAATGATTCCCGTCATGGCGCTGATGCCGTTGAAATCGGCATTTTCCCGCAGACGGACGTCGATGCTGGTGTAGTAGAACTCCTTTTTCGGCGTCCTCCCCAGCGCCAGGTATTCATAGAGGATGGAAACGGGCAGATAGCCCTGCAAAAACGGCTGCTGGCCGATGGTGTAATCCACGACGCCGGATTTGAGGTGCCGGATGGTCCCCGGCAGGAGGTCGTAGCAAATCATCATGATGTCCGCGCCGCGCCCCGAGGCGCACAGCGCGTCGGCAGCGCCCACCTGGCCGCCGCCGGCCACGTAGATGCAGGCGATGTCGGTCCGCTTTTGCAGCAATCCGGCCACCACGCGGAACGCCTGCTCGTCGGACTCCGCGGTCTCCAGCGCCGGCTCCAGCGTGACGGGCACAGGGCAGTTCCCCAGCACGGAGCGCAGCCCGTCCACCCGCTGCGTGTGCGCCAGGATGCTGGCATAGCTGATGAGCGGGACAATGGCCCCTGGCTTCCGCAGGCTCTTGCAGAGCAAATTCCCGGCCGTGCGTCCGGCGCTGAGGTGCTCCTGCCCCACAAAGCAAATCCGCTGAGAGGCGGTGAAGTCGGTGTTGTACGTGACAACCGGCAGCTGCTCCGAGAGGCGGTTGATATACGCGGTCATCCGGGGCGTGTCGATGGCCGTCAGCGCCAGGCCGTCCAGGCCGTCCTCCAGCAGCTGCTCGATGGTCCGGATCTGGGTGTCCTCCGTCAGTTCCGGCAGCCTCCGCAAATCGACGGCCACGCCGTACTGCGCATAGTGCTTGGCCGCGTGCACGATGCCGCTTTGAATGTCCCGGTAAAAGGCATTGCTCAGCGGCGGCAGCAGGACGCCCAGCCGCAGCCCGTTGGAGGAGCGCTTCAGCGCCGAGGCCGCCATGTTGGGCGAAAATCCGGTCTCCCGGATAATCTGCTGAATCCGTTCCTGAATTTCGGGCTTCACCTTCCCGCGGTTGTGGAGAACCCGGTCCACAGTCCCGCGGGAGACGCCGGCCAACTGCGCAATTTCATTGATCGTCATACGACCACCTCTCGAGAATTGTACCACAGCCGCCCTGCATCCGCAAGGCTTTGCCGGTTCCGCAGGCTGGAAACACCAGGAAACCGGCGACGGCGACGGCGGCCGGCGCGGCGGGGCATCGAAAGGAGCAAGCCAATGGATTCTTACAAATTCGGCACGTTGTCCGACGGGCGGCCGGTGACCGCCTGGCGCCTGCGAAACCGCACCGGGGCCAGCTTGGTTCTGCTGGACTACGGCGCGGCGGTGCAGTCGCTGACCGTTCCCAACGGCCGCGGCGGCGTGACCGACGTGGTGCTGGGCTACGACACGGCGGCCGAATACGAGGAGAACGGCGGGTTCTTCGGCGCGGCCATCGGCCGCGTGGGCAACCGGATTGCCGGAAGCGCCTTCGTCTTGGACGGGAAACCGTATCATCTGACGGCCAACGAGGGGCCCAACCAGCTCCACGGCGGGCCCGACGGGTTCCACCGCAGAATGTGGCGGGCGGAACCGGAGGGAGAGCGGATGGTCTTCACGCGGATTTCCGCCGACGGCGAGGAGGGGTATCCGGGAAACCTGACGGTTCGGATTGCCTACGAGCTTTTGGACGGCAACGCGCTGCGAATCACCTATGACGCCGAGACGGACCGCGCTACGCCGGTGAGCCTGACGAACCACAGCTACTGGAATCTCCACGGCGGCGGCGACATTCTGAGCCACGAACTGCAGCTGAACGCCGAGGCCTATACGGAGATTGACGCGGCGTGGATCCCCACCGGGCGGCTCCTTCCGGTCGCCGGGACGCCCCTGGACTTCCGTCGGAGCAAGGCCGTCGGGCGGGATCTGGACGCCGACTTCGCCCAGCTGCGCCTGGCCGGCGGGTACGACCACAACTATGTGCTCCACGGCGCCGCCCCCGCCGCACGGCTGTACGGCCCCGAAACCGGCATCGTCATGACCGTGGAGACCACGGCGCCCGGCGTCCAGATGTACAGCGGCAACTCCATCACGCCGCGGACCGGCAAAGGGAACGCGGCGCTGGGCGCCCACAGCGGCATCTGTCTGGAAACCCAGTGCTTCCCCGACGCGGTCCACCACGACGCCTTCCCCAGCCCCATTTTGCGGCCGGGCGAGCACTATCACTCCGTGACGACGTACGCCTTCTCCACCGCGCCGTAGCGCGGAGACCAGTACCGCGGGAGCCACCTCAAGGCGGCTCCCGCGGACGCGTTCCGGTGGCCGCCGCGGCCAGGGCCCAGGGCATCATCATCTACTGCATCGGCCTGGTGGGCTCCGACGGCGTGGACGTGGACACCCTGAACCTGTGGGCGACGGATCCCGACGCGTCCCACGTGGCCGTCACCCCCGATGCCGCGGAGCTGGAGGCCCTGTTCGCCGAACTGGCCGCCAACATCTCCAAGCCCGGCGCCACCAACGTCGTCATCGACGAGGTGGTCAACTCCGATTTCATCATCACCAGCTCCATCACCTATTCGGACGCGGAGTCCAACACCGTGACGTTCCCCGACCCGGTGGTCTCGGTGGAGTGCGACGTCGTGGTGAACCCGGAGCCCTGTCCCGTTCCGGTGGACCTGTCCGTATCCGGCTGCCCCGGCAAGCGCGTCGCCCTGGCGGCCATTCTGACCGAGGTGGATGAGAACGGCATGGAATACCAGCGCGGCATGAAGGCCATGACCATCCCCGCACACAGCCATGCCACCTGCCGCGACGTGCTGGTCAAGTGCATCAAATTCGTGGTCCCGGACGACCTGGACGCATCCGGCAGCGCCTCCGGAAAACCCTGCCGGCAGCGGAACTTCAAAGCCCGCTTCATCGCCCACAACGTGGACACCGACTACCGCTGCTGCGAATCCGCCTTGACCCTGTAAGGCCCTTGCCCCCGGCCGCCGCCCGCCCGGGCGGCGGTACATAGCCCGTCACGGAGCCTTCCGTGTCTCCCCGTCCCGCTCTGCCAGGTCCCTTTCCACTTCGGCCCGCTCGCTCTGGAGGTCCAACAGCATCCGGTCCAGCTCAGCCAGCCGGTTCTCCAGCCACTCCGCGGGGTAGCTGGAAATCTTATCCTTCCCCGTCGGCTGATAAATCCGCTGGTAGATGGGCCGGGTCTTCAAATCGTCCCGCGCCAGCTTCCCGATGCGCTCCAGGCCAATGGCCACATAGTCCTCCATGAGCTCCGTGCCGTAGGCCTGCCGGCCGTTCTTCAAGGCCGCAATCAGGGTGCTCCCCACCCCGGCGAAGGGGTCGTAGACCACGTCCCCCTCGTTCGTCAGGGCGAGGACGCACCGCTCCACCAGCTCCACCGGGAACTGGCACGGGTGGACCGTCTTCTCCGGGTGCTTGGACTTGACGTTGGGCACGTCCCAGATGCCGCAGTCCCAGTCGTCGTAGAGCCGCTCCACCGTGGCCTCCCACAGATCCTCCGGGTTCTTCCCCTTGGGGTTGCCGGACAGCTGTCCCTTGTTCTTCCCCTTGTAGGCCCGCTTGCCCGGATACTTGGCCGGGATCCGCACGGCGTCCAGGTTGAAGACGTACCGGTCGGACTTGGTGAACCAGAGGATGGTCTCATACCGGCCGGAAAACCGCTTCTCACACTGGAGCCCATGGCCAAAGTGCCAGATAATCCGGTTGCGGAGCTGCAGCCCCAGCTCCCGGAACAGCGGATAGTAGTAGATATCCAGTGGAAACACCTCGCTGGTGGCGGCGTCGATGTAGTTCCCCGTCTCCCAGCAGAGGCTGCCCTCGGGCGCGAGCACCCGGTACAGCTCCCGCAGAATCGGCTCCATCTGCCGGAGGTACTGCTCCAGGGAGGTGGTCTTTTCATAGGCCTTGCCGATGTTGTACGGCGGCGAGGTGATAATCAGCTGGACGCTGCCGTCGGGCAGCGTTTTGAGGAAGTCCAGAGCGTCCACACGGACGTACCGGTACGGCTGCAAATTCATAGCGCAATCTCCATCTGCGCGGCGGCGTGTCTCCGATAGCTCGGGTACCCGCTCCGCGCGGTTTGTTTTTCCGTGCTTCGCCGCAGCCGTCCCCGTCAGCGGGACCGGCGCGCGTTTAACAGGGACAGTATACCGCAACCGCCGGCAAAATTCAATTTCCAATCTGCCCGGCCGGGACGACGGAGATGCCCGTATAGTAGTGGAGAAGAATCCCCCGGAAGTCCGCGCCGTTCTCGGCCATGGCCTTGGCGCCGTACTGGCTCAGGCCCACCCGGTGCCCATAGCCCTGGGTGACAAATTGTACCGTCTCGCCCTCCACCGACACGGTAAACCGGGCCGAGCGCAGGGAGAACAGGCTCCGCAGCTCCGTGCCGCCAAAGGCGACGCCGCCGATTTCCATGGTGTCCACGCCGCCGCCGGCCGTGTATGTCACGGCTCCGAACCAGTCCGCCGGGTCGCCGGACAAATCGGCCTCCGGGCGCGCCTGGAGGATGGCCGCCCGGAAGGCCTCCAGCGCCACGGCGACGGTGTCCCGGCCGGCGGCGCCGCCCCCCTCCCCGGGGCTCTCCACCGACTGGAGATACGGCACGTCGCTGCCCCACACCGCCACGGCCGCCTCGGTCCGGCCGCCGGAGTTGGAGAAATAGACGGCGTCAATCAGCCGGCCTTCATAAACTGCCACCAGCCCGTCGGTGGCGGCCACCGCCGCCCGGGCCCCGGCGGCCGCCTCCTCATAGGCCTCCCCCAGCCGCTCCCGGGCCGCCGCCGGGGACAGGTACTGCTGGCAGCAGCTGCTGTCGGTGCAGACGTCGGCGTCCTCGTGCTTCGGGGACTGGCGGCGGCGGAGGGTGAAGGTCCTGGCCGCCACCGCCTGGGCCTCCCGGGCCGCCGCCGGAAAGGAGGCCGGCATCTCCCCCAGGACCACCCCCTCCAGGTACTCCGCCAGCGACAGGGAGAGAGTCTCCTCCCCATCCAGCAGCCGTACCGTCTCCCGCTTGTCGTAGGACGGCGTCTCCGCCGCCGGTGCCGGCTCCGTCGCCTCCGGTTCCGGTTCTGCCGGCGTCGCCGCCGGTTCAGCCTGCGGCGCCGGAGACTCCCCATGGGCCGCCGGCGGCAGGACCAGGGCGGAAAAAATCAGCAGCATCATCACTGCAAGGCATCCTGCAAAAACGGCTCTCTGCATCGCACGCCCCTCCATTTTGCAAGTTTTGAATCAATTCCATTCATTTTCGGTCGTTTCGCACTTTATTCCGCTATTGCCAGATTGAATATTTGTTGTATTTTTTACGCATTTATCGTTGACCGCACGATAATATGCTGGTATACTAAGAGCAACCAAAACAAGGAGATGAATCAAATGGCCGAGAATACTGCATATTTGGAGAGAGAAAAGGAGTACATCCACAGTCTGTTCTCCGGCATCAACCAAAATGCCACCGCGGCGCTGTCCAAAATGATTCGCGACGACGTGGACGTCAAGCGGGGCCTGCGCAATGCCGACGGCACCGGCGTGATGATTGGCTACACCCAGATTGGCAACGTCATCGGCTATTCGATTCTCGACGGCGAGCGGGTGCCCATGGAGGGCCACCTGTCCTACGCCGGCTACGACGTCATCGATTTGATTGAGGGCTACCGGAAAGAGAACCGGTTCGGCTTCGAGGAGGTGGCCTATCTGCTGCTGCTCAGCCGCCTGCCCGACGCGGCGGAGCTGGAGCGGTTCCAGAACTTCCTCTACGACAATATGCCCCTGCCGGCCAACTTCACCGAGGACATGATTCTCAAGCATCCCTCCCGGGACATCATGAACCAGCTGGGCCGGGCGGTGCTGGCCCTCTACTCCTCGGACCCCAACCCCGATGACACCTCCCTGGAGAACATGGTCCGCCAGTGCTTCCAGCTGATTGCCCGCTTCCCCACCATCATCGCCCACTCCTACGCCGTCAAGCGGCATTACTTTGACGAGAAGAGCCTCTACCTCCACCGTCCGGTCAAGGGCCTGTCCATTGCGGAGAACTTCCTGCGGGCCATCCGTCCCAACCAGAAGTACACCGACGAGGAGGCCAAGCTCCTGGACCTGTGCCTGGTGGCCCACGCCGAGCACGGCGGCGGCAACAACTCCACGTTCACCTGCCGCGTCCTCTCCTCCACGGGCACCGACACCTATTCGGCCATCTCCGCGGCCGTGGGCTCCCTGAAGGGCCCCAAGCACGGCGGCGCCAACCGCCAGGTCATGCGCCAGTTTGGGGAGATTAAGGAGGCCGTCAAGGACTGGAAGGACGACGACGAGGTGGCAGCCTACCTGCGCCGGATCCTCCACAAGGAGGTGGGCGACCATTCGGGCCTCATCTACGGGATGGGCCACGCCATCTACACCTACTCCGACCCCCGGGCCGTGATGCTCAAGAAGTACGCCCGGAGCCTGGCGGAAAAGACCGATATGCTCGACGAGCTGGAGCTGATGGAGTCCATCGAGCGCCTCTCCCCGGCCCTCTTCGCCGAGGTGACGGGCAAGGAGAAAATCATGTGCGCCAATGTGGATATGTACTCCGGCCTGGTCTACAAGATGCTCGGCATCCCGGAGGAGCTGTTCACGCCCCTCTTTGCCCTGGCCCGCATCACCGGCTGGTGCGCCCACCGGCTGGAGGAGGTCCTCACCGGCGGCCGCATCATGCGCCCGGCCTACAAGGCCCTCTTCAAGCACAAAGAGTATATTCCTCTCGAGGCGCGGTAATCCACCGAAATTTGCGGCTCCGTCCCGCTCGCAACAACCGACAAAACGCCGGGCACCCCATGCAAGCGGGGCCCGGCTTTTTCAAACGCTGCCGCGCGAACGAACGCAGTCGTTCGCCGTCGAACAACACAAAGGAGGCGGCTGTGCCGTGGAAATCCGTCAAATCCCGGACGACAAGCGGGCGTATCTCCCGCTGCTCCTGCTGGGCGACGAGCAGGAGGAGATGATTGACCGGTATCTGGACCGGGGCGTCCTGTATGCCCTGGAGGACGCCGGGCGCACGCTGGCCGTTTGCGTCGTCACCGACGAGGGCGGCGGCGTGCTGGAGGTGAAAAACCTGGCCGTGGCCCCGGACTGCCGCCGGCAGGGCTGCGGCCGGCGGCTGCTGGACTTCCTGGCCGGCCGCTACCGGGGCCAATACCGGCTGCTCCAGGTCGGCACCGGGGAGAGCCCCCTGACCCTCCCCTTCTACGAGGCCTGCGGCTTCGCCTACTCCCACCGGATCCCCGGCTTCTTCACCGAGCACTACGACCACCCCATCGTGGAGGCGGGCGTCCTGCTGACGGACATGGTGTACCTGCGCCGGCCCCTCTGATTCCATTCTCCGCTACATTCCCCGAAACTTGACACGATTCTGCCGGGCGCGTATAATGGTAGCACTGCGTGTGAATGGAGTTGCCTTATGAAGCGAGCCCTGAAAATTCTGATTCCGCTGTGCATCGTGGTGGCGTTGATTTGCGGCGCCGCCTGGTACTTTCTCTCCTATCGGACGGACCTGGCCTGTGACTTCTATGTCAGCCGGGCGGAGGCCGCCGCCGCTCAGGGGCGGTATGACCGGGCCGTCCGGCTCTACAGCCGCGCCTGGGACCTGAACTCGGAGGATCCGTCCCTGGCCATCGACCTGGCCAACGCCTACAAGCAGGCCGGCAACTACACCAAGGCCGAGTACACGCTGGTCAGCGCCATCACCCTGCTGCCCGACTGCCTGGACCTCTATCTGGAGCTGTCCCGGATCTACGTGGAGCAGAACAAGCTGCTCGACGCCGACCAGATGCTCAGCCGCACGGCCAACGAGGCCATCCAGGAGCAGCTGAGCGCGCTGCGGCCCGACCCGCCGGAGATCCAGCCGGAGAGCGGCTCCTACACCGAGTACATCGACGTCTCCCTCTCCTATGCCGACGGCGACGCCTACCTGGCTGTGGACGGGGACTACCCCTCCCTGGAGACGGACCTCTACACCGGCCCCGTGACGCTGGAGCAGGGGGAGACGACCGTGGTCGCCATGGTGGTGGCCGACGGCCTGGTCAGCGAGGCCGTCACCGCCGGCTACACCATCGGCGGCATCGTGGAAGAGGTGACCTTCGCCGACGCCGGCGTGGAGAACGCCGTCCGGACCGTCCTGGGCAAGGCCGATGGCGAACCGGTGATGACCAATGAGATGTGGTCCCTGACCACGCTGGAGCTGTCGTCGGACATCCAGGAGCTGTCGGACCTGGCCATCTGCTACGGCCTCACCTCCCTGACGGTCCACGACGCCTACGGCATCGACTTTTCGGTGCTCTCCTCCCTGACCAGCCTGGAGACGCTGGACCTGTCCAACTGCACCGTCTCGTCGGGCAGCCTGGCCGCCATCGCCTCCCTGCCCAACCTCACCTCCCTGCGGATGAGCGGCTGCGCCCTGACGGACATCTCGTCCCTCAGCTCCCTGACCACCCTGACCACGCTGGATCTGAGCGGCAACGTCCTGACGGACATCTCGGCCCTCAGCTCCCTGACAGCTCTGACCGAGGTGAACCTCAGCGACAACACCATCGTGTCCATCTCGTCCCTGGCTGCGGCGGCGGAGCTGGCTGTCCTGGACATCTCGGACAACGCCGTCACCAGCCTGACGCCCCTGAGCAACAAGACCACCCTCCGCCAGCTGGACGCGGCCCAGAACCAGATTGCCGATTTGACGCCGCTGGCGACCTGCACGGCTCTGGAGGAGCTGGACGTCTCCAACAACCAGGCGGCGGACCTGACGCCGGTGGCCTCCCTGACGGCCCTCAGCGTCCTCTCGGCCGACTACAACGCGCTGACAACCCTGCCGGACTTCTCCGCCGCCCAGTCCCTGACGCGGATCTCCGTCAGCAACAACACCATCCCGGACGTGTCGGGACTGACCGGTCTGCCGATTCTCAACTATGTGAACATCGACTACAACCAGGTGTCGGACCTGACGCCTCTCCAGTCCTGCCCCAACATCGTGCAGATAGACGCCTTCTCCAACCCCCTGACCGACGTCTCCGCCCTGCGGGATGCGGGCATCATCGTCAACTACGACCCCACTTATACCGGGTAGGATAACTGAAACCACCCGAGGCCGCTGCAACCGTTCTGGTTGCAGCGGCCTCGCGCTTTAGATAGCTTATTCCCGTTCACGGGTGTAAAAAGCTCCCACGGGACAATGTCCCGTGGGAGAGTGGTTGCACTGCGAACTTGTCAGCCCCGGGGGAACCCCCGGCGAGGGTTCCCCCGGACCCCTTCCTGCGCTGTTTTTAGGCACAGCAGACCGCGCCCTGTGGGCGCGGGGGAGTTTCGCGGCGTGCGCGCCGCGACCAGAGGGCGCTGCCCTCTGGACTCCTGCCACCTTTTGAAAAAGGTGGACGAAAACGTTTGATTGCGCCGCTCGTCAGTGGAAAAAGGGGCCCCCGCGGGACGTCAGTCCCGTGGGGAAAGGAGGGGCAAGGAAGTGAACGCAGTTTTCGCCGCCAGGCGGAAACGGAGGTGAACGGACTTTGCCCCGACGTAGTCAAGCATCCGCAGCTGTGTATTGTAGATTAAAAACTGAGGGCGAGGCCGCCGGGGCCTAAGAGGAGGGCGGTCGCCGCGCCGGCCTCGGTCAGGAGGATGGAGCTGAACCGCTGCTGCTCACGGAGCAGCTGGGCCACCCGTCGGGCCCGTTCCGGACAGCCGCAGTGGGCCAGAAGACACGTCTTCCCCGGCCCGTCCGACCGGGCGACGGCCTCGGCCAGACGCTTCTCCGCCCCTTTGTCGGTCAGAGCGCCGCCGGCGCGGACCAGCCGGCCCTCCAGATTCATCGTGTACAGAGGCCGGGGCCGCTGCCGGCGGGTCAGGCCGCCCCACTGGAGAAGTCGCTCCGGCGACGGCGCCAGGAGGAACAGCCGCGTCGAGAGGATTTCCGACTCCACCCGCTCCACAATCTGCCGGAAGCTGTACCCGGACCGCTGAAGCTGGCAGATCCGCCGGGCCGCCAGCAGCTGCCCCACGCTGAAGCTCCGGGTGTTGAACACGTGGATGGGCTGCCCGGGATGGTCCCCCAGCGCCAGGCGCCGGGCCTGGGAGGCAGCCTCGTACTGGCCGCACAGCGCCGCCGAGGCCGTGACGATGTAGATTTCCCCATCCCCCATGGCCTCCCGGTAGGCCCGGGCGCCGGGATACGCCTCCCGAATCGCCGCCCCGGCGGCCACGGCCTCGAGGATCTCGCCGGCCCCCAGAGCCTTGTGGTCCGTCAGCGGCCGCTCCCCCAGGGTCCAGGTCGCCGGGACCTTTTGAAACAGGGACGACATCCGCTCCGTCGCCGTCAGGTCACAGCGGCTGTCACAGAGAATTTGTACACCCAAAGACCTTTCCTCCTCTATCGGAGCGCCCCCGCCAGCATGTCCAGCGCCCGGGCGCAGGCGGCGCTGCGGATGGCCTCCCGGCTGCCATGGAGGTGCAGCTCCTCGCAGACGGTCCAGCCGTCCCCGGCCAGGGCCGCGTACACCAGGCCCACCGGCTTCCCGGAGCCGTCGCCGTCAGGTCCCGCCAGGCCCGTGGTGGCCAGGGCGAAGTCCGACCCCATCAGCGCCCGGGCCCCCTCGGCCATCTGACGGGCCACGGCCTTGGACACCGGCCCCAGCTGCTCCAGGGTCTCATGGTCCACGCCCAGCACCCGCTCCTTGACGGGGCAGGTGTAGCTGATGACGCCGCCCAGATACGCCGCCGAGCTGCCCGGCACGTCGGTCAGCAGCTTTCCCAGGAGGCCGCCGGTGCAGGATTCGGCGGTCGCCACGGTCTGCTTGCGGGCCTTGAGCAGCCCGATGAGGTCAGCAGCTTCCGCCATGGTACCGCACCGTCACTTTCTCCGTGTTGGCCAGGGCCTCGGCGATGAGGCCCTCCACGTCCATCTTCGCTTCAATCTCCTCGGCCTCCCGGCGGCTGGGCTTCGTCTTGGGATGCCGCGGCGTGAACACCGTGCAGCAGTCCTCGTAGGGAAGGATGGACGTCTCCAGCGTACCGATTTTCCGGGCGATGGTGACGATTTCCTCTTTGTCCATGCCGATGAGCGGCTGGAACACCGGCAGATCCACCACCGCGCCGGTCACAGCCATGGCCTCCATGGTCTGGCTGGCCACCTGGCCCAGGTTCTCGCCGGTGACCAGGGCCTTGCAGCCGTGGTCGGCGGCGATGGCCTGGGCGATGCGCATCATAAAGCGGCGCATGATGATGGTGAAGTAGTTCTCCGGGCACTGGTCCCGGATGGCCTCCTGGATCTTCGTGAAGGACACCACGTCCACCGTCAGCCGGCCGCAGTACCGGGTCAGGAGCCGCGCCAGCTCCAGGACCTTCTCCCGGGCCCGCTCGGAGGTGTAGGGGTACGAGAAGAAGTGGACACACTCCAGCTCCACGCCCCGCTTGGCCATCATGTACCCGGCCACGGGGCTGTCGATGCCCCCCGAGAGGAGCAGCGCCGCCCGGCCGCCCATCCCCGTGGGCAGGCCGCCGGCCCCCGGCAGGGCGGGACCGTGGACGTAGGCCGCCTGCTCCCGGACCTCCACATAGACGGTGTAGTCCGGGTGGTGGACGTCCACCGCCACCTGGGGGAACGCCGCATGGAGCCGCCCGCCAATCTCCTGGGACAGCTGGATGGAGGTCATCGGGAAGCCCTTGTCGGCCCGCTTGGACTCCACCTTGAAGCTCTTGGCCAGGGACAGCTCGTCCCCCAGATAGTCCACCGCCGCCCGGAAGATCTCGTCCGTCGTCTTCCCGCAGGGCCGGCAGCGGCACAGGGAGGCGATGCCGAACACCGCCTGGCAGGCCTCCCAGGCCCCGTCCACGTCGCAGTCCGCCTGCCGGGGCTCCACGTAGATGGTGGACTGGGCGCAGTGGATGTCAAAGCTCCCGTAGGGCCGCACCCGCCGGGCGATGTTGGACTTCAGCCGGTTTTCAAACGCCGAGCGGTTCAGGCCCTTGAGGACCACCTCGCCCAGCTTCAGCAAAAACAACTCCTGCATCGATTCTGTGATTCCTTTCTTTTCTGTATAGGCAACGTACACGCCGGAATTCCCTCAGCCGTCCCGGCCGCCCAGGCGAAACGTCCGGTACCGGACGGCCTCGGCGATGTGCTCCGGGCCAATCTCCCCGCTGCCGGCCAGGTCGGCCACCGTCCGGGCCACCCGGAGGATCCGGTCGTAGCTGCGGGCCGTCAGGTGCAGCCGGTCGAAGGCCGCCCGCATCAGCTCCGTGGACGCCCCGTCCAGCCGGCAGAACGACCGCAGCTGCTCCGGCCCCATCTGGGCGTTGCACCGGCAGGGCCCGTCCCCGAACCGCTGCCGCTGCCGCTCCCGGGCCGCCTCCACCCGGGCCCGGATGGCCGACGAGGGCTCCGCCGGCGACGACTCCGTCAGGTCCGAGAAGGGCAGCGCCGGGATCTCCTCGATGATGTCAATCCGGTCCAGCAGCGGGCCGCTCAGGCGGCCGAGGTAGCTCTCCACCGACGCCTGGGAACAGGTGCAGCGGCCCGAAGGGTCGCCGTGCCAGCCGCACTTGCAGGGATTCATGGCGCACACCAGCATGAACCGGCTGGGATAGGACACGCTGCCGCTGGCCCGGGAGATGGTGACCGCCCCGTCCTCCAGCGGCTGGCGGAGGACCTCCAGCGTGTCCTTGCGGAACTCCGGCAGCTCGTCCAGGAACAGCACCCCGTGGTGGGCCAGGGAGATCTCCCCCGGCCGGGGGACCCCGCCGCCGCCGGCCAGGCCGGCCGAGGAGATGGTGTGGTGCGGGCTGCGGAAGGGCCGCCGCGTGACCATCGGGGCCTCCGCCGTCAGGAGGCCCAGGACCGAGTGGATCTTCGTCACCTCCAGGGCCTCCGCCCGGGTCATGGCCGGCAGAATGGAGGGCAGCCGCTTGGCCAGCATACTCTTGCCGGAGCCGGGCGGCCCCACCAGCAGCACGTTGTGGCCGCCGGCCGCGGCCACCTCCAGGGCCCGCTTGCCCCCCTGCTGGCCCTTGACGTCGGCGTAGTCCAGCGGGGCCGCCGGCTCGCCGCCCGGCACCCAGGGCTCCGCCGGCGGGATGGGCGCCTCGCCCCGCAGATGGGCCGCCAGCTGCCCCACGTCCGCCACCGGGTAGACCGTCAGGCCGCCGGCCAGGGTGGCCTCGGCGGCGTTGGGGGCCGGCACGTACAGCTCCTGCACGCCGGCCTCCCGGGCGGCCAGGGCCATGGGCAGCACGCCGGCCACCGGCCGCAGCTTCCCCTCCAGGCTCAGCTCCCCGAGGAAGGCCGCCGGCGCCTTCGGCAGCCGGACCGCCTCCGTGGCGGCCAAAATCCCCAGGAGGATGGGCAAATCGTAGAGCGTCCCCGACTTCCGGGTGCCGGCCGGGGCCAGATTCAGCGTGATGCGGCTGACCGGGAAGCGGAAGCCGCAGTTTTTGACCGCCGCCCGGACTCGTTCCCGGGCCTCCTTGACGGCGGCGTCGGGCAGGCCCACCACTTCAAATCCCGGCAGGCCGTTGGTGATGTAGCACTCCACCTGGACCGGATACCCGGTAATCCCCGTCAGGCCCAGGGACTGCACGCTGCAAAACACCGAAAGCTCCCTCCCCTGCCGGCCGGGCCGGCGCCGTATAGCCCTACTATACTGCATACGGCCGGAAAATTCAAACGAATGTTTTCGCCTCCGCGCCCCTTCCGCCGCCAAAACCGGCGGCAATTTTCCGTTCCGAGGAAAAAACAGAAAATTGCAATTTACACCCGGGGAAATCTGTGTTAGAATACTTGGTGGATTGAAATATACTTTAGGAGGTATTTCCGTTGTCCAGACATTTCAAGACCATGGACGGTAACAACGCTGCGGCGTACGTGTCGTATGCGTTTACCGAAGTGGCGGGCATCTATCCCATCACGCCCTCCAGCCCCATGGCAGACTACGTGGACCAGTGGGCCGCCGCTGGTCAGAAGAACATCTTCGGCTCCACCGTCAAGGTCGCCGAGATGCAGTCCGAGGCCGGCGCTTCCGGCACCGTCCACGGCTCCCTGGCCGCCGGCGCGCTGACGACCACCTACACGGCGTCTCAGGGCCTGCTGCTGATGATTCCCAACATGTACAAGATTGCCGGCGAGCTGCTGCCGGCGGTGTTCCACGTCTCGGCCCGTACCGTGGCCACCCAGGCGCTGAACATCTTCGGTGACCACTCCGACGTCATGGCCTGCCGCCAGACCGGCTTCGCCATGCTGGCCGAGGGCAACGTCCAGGA
>CAJFNZ010000110.1 GCA_904395905.1 uncultured Oscillospiraceae bacterium
GCCCCAGCGGCTGGGGGTGTTGACGCCGTAGACGAAGGACTGGATGCACTGCTTGACCTCCCGCTGGTCCAGGTTGTCCACCTTGACGAAGGGCGCCAGGTACGTGTCGAAGGAGGAAAACGCCTGGGCGCCGGCCCACTCGTTCTGCATGATGCCCAGGAAGTTGACCATCTGGTTGCAGAGGGTGGACAGGTGGCTGGCCGGGGAGGAGGTGATTTTCCCGGGCACGCCGCCCAGGCCCTCCTGAATCAGCTGCTTGAGGCTCCAGCCGGCGCAGTAGCCGGTGAGCATCGAGAGGTCGTGGAGGTGGAGGTCGGCGTTCCGGTGGGCGTTGGCAATCTCCTCGTCGTAGACCTCCGAGAGCCAGTAGTTGGCCGTGATGGCCCCGGAGTTGGAGAGAATCAGGCCGCCCACCGAGTACGTCACCGTGGAGTTCTCCTTGACCCGCCAGTCGGTGATGTTCAGGTAGCTGTTGACAATCTCCTTGTAGTCGAGGATGGTGGACTTCATGTTGCGCATCTTCTCGCGCTGCTTGCGGTAGAGGATGTAGCACTTGGCCACGTCGGTGTAGCCGGCCGACTGCAGGACCGTCTCCACGCTGTCCTGGATGGCCTCGACGCCGATTTTGCCGTCTTCAATCTTCTTGTCGTAGTCGGCCGTGACCCGGAGGGCCAGCAGGTCGATGATGTCGGGGTTGTACTGCCGCTCCAGGGCGTCGAAGGCCTTGGTGATGGCGGTGGTGATTTTGGAAATATCGAAGGGGACCACTTGCCCGTCCCGCTTGATGACCTGATACATACTCGTCTCTCCAATCCCGAAAAAAAGTCCCGCTCCCCATCGCTTGGAAGCCTGTCCAGCATACCATATCACCGGCGGCCTTGCCGCCGGGCCGCCGGCAGAGCCGGCCGGAAATCGGCGCAGCCGATTTTGGATATGGTGTAACAAGCCCGGCGTCCTCCGCCCTTGGCGGAGGACAAGGCGTGCGTTGCACGCCGCCGCGCAATGCGCGATTTCGGGCTTATCATACCACGTCCGCCCGCGGTTATCAAGGGGCAAATGGCACATATATTGAGCAAAATTTTTGTGACCCACAAGATATAGTGCTATACCTCCCGCAGCTGGACGCCGGGCAGCACCGTGGCGACGGCGGCGGCCAGGCGGCGCAGCTCGGCCTCATCGTAGCCCGTGAGGCCCGGGGCCAGGAGGTCGCCGCTGTCCCGGAAGGCCTGGAGGAAGTACCGCTCCGCCCCCCGGATCCAGCCGGCCAGCTCCAGCAGCCGCGCCTCGTCGTGGAGCTCCCGGACGACCGTCGTGCGGAACTCGTAGTCCACCGGCGCCGTCAGCAGGTAGGCCACGCTCTCCCGGATGGGGCCCAGGTCCAGGCCCGGGCGGCCCACGGTCTCGCCGTAGGCCGAGGGGGCGTTCTTCACGTCCATGGCCACGTAGTCCACGGCGCCGGCCTCCACCGCCCGGCGCAGGGCCTCGGGAAAGGCGCCGTTGGTGTCCAGCTTCGTGGCGTAGCCCATCGCCCGCAGCTCCAGCAGGAAGTCCACGGCGTCCGGCTGGAGCAGCGGCTCCCCGCCGGTCAGGCAGACCCCCTGGAGCACTCCGCGCCGCCGGCGCAGGAAGTCCCGCAGCGCCGCCCCGTCCAGGCAATCCGCCGGCCCGGCCACCAGGGAGGCGTTGTGGCAGAAGGGACATCGGAAGTTGCACCCCGGCGCGAACAGCGTACAGGCCAGCTTCCCCGGATAGTCCAGCAGCGTCAGTTTTTGCAGCCCGCTGATGCGCACGGTTCTCCCTCCCACCACAATATCTTGTAGTGATTATGATAGCACACCACTAGAGAAAAGGCAAGCCCGGATGTGTCCGGCGGCATCGGGAACACCGCCAGCCCCTCGGCCGTCCGGCGGGGCCGTCCCCACTCCACCGCCGGCTCCGGCGCGCGCGCCGGCAGGGCGGCCAGCCCAACGGCCGCCGCCAGCACCAGCGCCGCCACCCAGCGCCATCCGTCTCCCATGTCCCGCCCCTCTGCTTCATCCTCCAGTGCGGCGTCCAGGACGTCATCGAGTACGTGCCGGACCAGTGAGCCGTTGTGCAGCTTTGCCGGTTTTTCCGGCGCCGCCGCCGGGGATTCTCGGGCAGAACCGCCAAAATCTCCGCCCGGCGCCAAAAGAGGCCTTGACAACCGGCCGGTCGATTGCGTACAATGGGCCCATAAGCGATGATGAAGACGGCGATGCCCCTTTTGATTGCAGAGAGCCGGCGGCTGGTGAAAGCCGGCAGAGAGAGGAGCAAGAGAACGCCCATCCCTTCTGAGCTGAAAATGCGAACGCTTCGGCCAGTAGTGTTTTCCGAGAAACGCAGCGTCAGTGCGGAAGGATTGTTAGATCCTGAGGTGGCGTCCGGCAATAGCCCATGGCGCAATTTGAGTGGTACCGCGGAGTGTGTTCATTCCGTCTCAAAGTTTTTGCTTTGAGGCGGATTTTTTTATTCCTCCTCAGGGCTTTTGGAAACCGTCAACCCCATTCGTCAACAGGAGGGATTCCCATGGAAAACACAACCGTATCGACCCAGCTGCTGGAGATGGCCGCCCGAATTGCCGAGATGCGGGCCATCAGCGGCTACTCGGTGGCGGAGATGGCCGAAAAGACCGACACCACCGTCGAGGAGTACCGCAGCTACGAGGCCGGCAAGATTGACCTGCCCTTCACCTTCATCCACAAGTGCGCGCTGGCCTTCGGCATCGGCATCACCGACCTCCTCGAGGGCGAGAGCGCCCGGCTGACCTCCTACACCGTCACCCGCCGCGGCCAGGGCGTGACGACCGTGGACGAGGACGGCATCCGGATTCAGAACATGGCGCCCCTCTTCAAAAAGCGCCTGGCCGACCCGTACTACGTCCGCTACGAGTACTCCGAGGCCCAGCAGTCCCAGCCCATCGCCACCACCACCCACAAGGGCCACGAGTTCGACTTGATTCTGGAGGGCTCGCTGCGGGTCCGCGTCGGCGACCACGAGGAGGTCCTCCACGAGGGCGACAGCATCTACTACAAATCCTCCACCCCCCACGGCATGATTGCCGTGGACGGCAAGGACTGCACGTTCCTGGCGATGATTATGAACGGCGACAGCCCCGAGGAGAAGTCCCTCCCCTACTTCGCCCCCAGCGCCCCCGACCGGAAGCTGCCGCTGCTGTGCGAGGAGTTCATCAAGACCACCGAGGACGAGCGCGGCGCGCTCCAGAAGATTGAATTCGTCCACGACGACCACTACAACTTCGCCTTCGACACCGTCGATGCCCTGGGCCGGGCCTATCCCGACAAGCTGGCCATGCTCCACATCGACACCGACATGACCGAGCGGCGCTTCACCTTCAAGGACATCAAGGAGGCCTCCAGCCAGGCGGCCAACTACTTCAAGTCCCTGGGCATCCGCCGGGGCGACCGGGTGATGCTCGTCCTCAAGCGCCACTACCAGTTCTGGTTCGCCATCCTGGGCCTGCACAAGCTGGGCGCCGTGGCCATCCCCGCCACCGACCAGCTCCAGTCCCACGACTACGTCTACCGCTTCCAGGCCGCCGACGTGAGCGCCATCGTCGCCACGGCCACCGGCCACACCCCCGGCGAGGTGGAGAAGGCCGAGGCCGAATGTCCGTCCCTGAAGACGAAGATCCTCGTGGGCGGCAGCCGGGAGGGCTGGCACGACTTCGACGCCGAGTACGGCCTCTTCTCCCGCCGGTTCGTGCGGGAGGCCGACGCCCCCGGCGGCGACGACCCGATGCTGATGTTCTTCACCTCCGGCACCACCGGCTACCCGAAAATCGCCGCCCACAGCTACAAGTACGTCCTCGGCCACTTCATCACCGCCAAGTACTGGCACTGCGTCCGCCGGGACGGGCTGCACCTGACCATCTCCGACACCGGCTGGGGCAAGGCCCTGTGGGGCAAGCTCTACGGCCAGTGGCTGTGCGAGGGCGCGGTGTTTACCTATGACTTCGACAAGTTCGACGCCGCGGACATCCTGCCCTTGTTCGCCCAGTACCATATCACCACCTTCTGCGCGCCGCCCACCATGTACCGCATGCTCATCAAGCAGGATCTGAGCAAGTACGACCTGAGCAGCATCCGCCAC
>CAJFNZ010000111.1 GCA_904395905.1 uncultured Oscillospiraceae bacterium
AGCAGGGCCCGGACCCGCAGCAGCAGCTCGTCCAGCTCGATGGGCTTGACCATGTAGTCGTCGATGCCCAGCTGGAAGCCCTTCTGCTTGGCCGGCAGGTCGTCCCGGGCGGACATGAAGAGGATGGGGATGCGCTTGTTCACCTGCCGGACGGTCTGGGCGAACTCGAAGCCGTCCACCTCCGGCATCATGATGTCCGAGATAATCAGGTCGTAGAGGCTGTTGTACAGCTCGTCGTAGGCGTCATGGGCGTTCCGGCAGCCCTTGGCCTGGAAGCCGCTGTCGTTGAGGTACGTGCAGACAATCTGGTTGAGCTGGGCGTCGTCCTCCAAAACGAGGATGTGAACCACAGGCGCTCCCTCCTTACAGTTGTTTCAGTTTCCGTCCGGCGGAGACCACGAGAAACAGCGCAATGCACAGCACCAGCGCGCAGACGGCGCCGCCCGTGGCCGCGGTCATCCGGTGCTGGAAGCCCGCCTCCCCGCCGAACTGGGCCAGCATGGCCGTCTCCAGGGAGAAGATGGACACCAGGGCCGTCGTCAGGCTGACCGCCTTGGCCGCCGTGAGGACCGGGCCCCGGAGGCTCCGGTACCGCACGCCGTTGGCCACCGCCAGGGCGAGGCTGTAAAAGGCGTGGGCCGCCACGGCGTAAATCAGCGTGCCGGGATAGTCGTACCCCCTGCCGTCCCGGACAATCTGGACGGAGATCCAGACCAGGGCCAGGTTCACGGCCAGCAGGTAGCAGCCGGCCCAGCGGCAGGTTTGCAGCTCCCGGCGGCGGTCGCCGGCGCCGTCCCGGGGAATCCGGCGAATCAGGTAGACCCGCACCGCGCACAGCAGGATGTAGTAGATTCCCAGGGCGCCGTCCCAGAAGGAGGCGTAGCGCACCGCGCTGACCACCCGCAGCACGGCGTAGCCCAGGTTGATGACCAGGGACACGGCCAGCCCCACCGCAACCCGGAAGGCGTCGTCCCCCCGCCAGCGGACCAGGAGCGGGACCTCCGCCGCCCGCCGCCAGAGATTCCGGCCCAGGCGGACGGCCGCGGCCGTCAGGACCGTCAGGCCATAGGCCGACAGGACGTACACGCCGTAGGCGGCCGGGTGTCCCTCATGGCCGCCCAGAAACACCCAGAGCAGCCCCGCCCCGCCGGCCAGGGTCAGGCATATCACCCAGCCCCAGCCCGGATACAGCAGCCGCCTCCCCCACTGGACAATCCGTCTCATAGGCCCCTCTCCACCGGCCGTCCAATCGGCCCGTCCCCGTTTTATCTGGGCCTAGCATACTCCATCTCCGTTAAAGAAGTATTTGAATTTTGTTTCAGAATTGTGAATCGCCGCCGATTCCGCCCCGGCAGAACGAGACGCCCGCCCCGGATCTGCCATCCGGGACGGGCGTCTCGTTCCGCAGTACGCAGCGCCGCATCGAACACTACTGCGGTATCATCATGATTTTTACATAATTTTGGGTCTTATCCCGCATACTGCGCAGCCCCTCCTCCAGACGTTGGACAGGGAATCGATGTGTAATCAGATACCGCGGTTGAATAGCGCCACGCGCCAGTTTTTGGACGACATACTTCCAGTCGTCGTCTTGGGACGTCTTAAAGGAGGAATTCCACGTCCCCGTCACGGTCATCTGTTTTCTCAAAATGTTCCAATAGGTGTTCCGTTCCAGCAGGATATCCGTATGGGGATTTCCAACCGTGCAAATATGCCCTTCCCGCTTGGCGCATTGGATGGATTGCGATATGGTATCGCATTTTCCAACACACTCGAACACCGCATCGGCCCCCTGCCCCTGCGTCTGCGCGTGAACCCAGGCCGGCACATCTGTCTGCGTGCTATCGCAGTAATGCGGTTCAGGCAGCCCCAGCCGCATCAGCATTTCCCGCTGGAATGGCTTGTTTCCGACGACAAAGGCTGCGTTTTGATGACGCTCAAGCAGAAACATGGTCAGTAACATACCAATGGTCCCCGCTCCATAGACCAATACCGTATCCGACGCCCGGAGGGCTACGCGGCGCATGGCGTGGACCGCAACCGCCATCGGTTCCAGCATGGCCGCCTCCTCATAGGATACGGCATCCGGAAGCTCCAGCAAATTCCAAGCCGGCACCGCGACATACTCAGCAAATGCGCCGTTTCGTCTCGACCCCAAATAGTCATAGCCGGAACAAAGCTCATATTTTTTTTGCATACACGCCGGGCAGCGCTGACAGGGAATCAGCGGAAATACGCCAACTCGTTTTCCAAGCCACGCACGATGCACCTCCGCCCCAATCTGCACCACCTCTCCGGAAAATTCATGGCCGGGAATCAGCGGCATATTGTGCGCGCCAGTGGTATAAATACGCGGAATATCAGACCCGCAAATACCGCAGGCTTTGACGGATAGCAGCACCTCGTCATTCCGGACAATAGGCTGTGGGATTTCCTCCAATTCGATTTTGCCGACTCCATGCAGCATCCATGCCTTCATATCTCCCAGCCTCCTTGTTTCCTGAGCCGCTCTTGAAAGCGGAGCAAGTCCGTATGCGTGGTAATCTTGAAATTTTCCTCCTCTCCCGGGACCATTACAATATCCATTCCCGCCAGAACGGCCGGCTCGGTAGAACCGTTCATTTTCAAAATTTCTTCGGGAAGAAGCGCCCGGTTGGCTTCGTAATACTTTTCAAATAAAAATAACTCTGGCGCCTGTCCTGCAAACACCTCTTCCCGGCGCAGCAGACCCGAGACGGACTCGCCGTCTCTGCTCAAATAGACCGTATCACGCATACGCAATACGGGTAATACGCCGTCATGTCCCTGCAACGCAGCGATGCAACGGTCAACCAGAGTTTTCGAAAGGAACGGTCTAACCGCATCGTGGATGAAAACCGCATCCTCCCGGCCCATCCGAAAAGCGCAATCCCGCAAAGCGTTCCAAATGGACTCCTGTCGGTTCCTGCCGGGTGCGGAGAAACCGCTGAACTTGGACAGGTCGCAGCACGCCTCTAGCTGCTGGAGGATATACCGATGCCATTGGGGCGCGGCAACCACCTGCACGGCACATATGTGCCGGCTCTGAAACAGCGCTTCGGCAGCATAAGAGAGCACACTGCGTCCGGCAGCCTCGATATACTGTTTCGGCCGTGCAGACCCTGCTCGTGTCCCAATCCCGCCGGATAACAACACCGCTAACACCATATGGCCACTCTCCGTTAAAACCGCAGGTGCCGAATATCCTGGATAATCTCCCCATACGGCCTGCCCTTTCCGAACAGCAGCGTCGAACCGAGGACAAATCCCCGGACGCCCTTCGGTGCAAATTCGCAAATACGGTCTGCGCTGCAGGCACCATCCCAGTACAGTCCAAACCCCATCTCATCTTTCAGATGCAGCAGCTTCGCAATTTTGTACCCCACATAGGGCAGATACATTTGGCCGGCATTTCCCGGATTCACGGACATGACCAAAACCTTGTCCACAATCCGCAGCATTTCAAATACAGTTTCCACACTGGTCCCCGGATTGATGGCAATGCCGGGAATCATACCTGCATCAATAATCGCCTGCAACGTCGTAGAGGGGTGGTACTCCGCTTCCGGGTGAATATAGACTGTATCGCCAGGGTGCAAATTTTTCAGGAAAAGCGAAATCCGATTGTTGGGATGCTCCACCATGAGATGGACGTCCAGCGGTTTTTGGGTCGCCGAACGGATGTAGCACATATCATTCAGGGACATTGCGTAATTGGGCACATACCTGCCGTCCATAATGTCAATGTGGAAGGAATCAATCCCTCCCTCATCCAGCTCCCGCACTTCTTTCTCCAGATTCCCATAATACGCGCACATCATCGACGCGGTTAGTTCAAAAGTCATTTAGATACCTCACTGTGTCCGCACCGGCTGTCCGGAGCCAGATTGCGCTACCCCGAAAGCCACCCCATATCCAGCTCCACCGGAATCAGCCGGTCTCCCGGATGCACCCGTTCCCCGTGGAAGTCACTTCCGGCTGTGATATGCAGCTCCAGCCGTTTTGCCAGGTTCAAATAATGCGTCGTCTGCACCTGTGTATGCTTCGGGTAATGGCACTCCAATCCCGTCAGGCCCTGGGATTTCAGCTGCCTCAGGAGTTCCTCCAACCGGCCGTTTTCCAGCTGTAACTGATAGGGATGGGCCAGAGCCGCCTGCCCGCCGGCCGCCACAATGGCCTGGATACAGGCCTGCGCGGCAGGTTTGACCCGTTCCATCCGCCGGTAGGCCTCTGTATCCAGATAGCGCGCAAACGCCTCCCGGTCGTTCCGGACATACCCGTGCCGAACCATCACCTGTGCAAAGTGCGGCCGTCCAATCACGCCCCCCGCCGCCAGGGATTCCACCTCTTGCAGATTGATTGCAATCCCCTGGCGTTCGAGGAAGTCGGCAAGGCGATATTTCTGCTTCTCCCGTTCAGCCTGCACCTGTGCGCACAGCGTATTCAGGGCAGGGCTGTCCAGCTGCACACCATGGCCCAGGATATGGAGATTCGGGTACTCCTCTGCGCTCAGCTCAATGCCGCATACAACCCGAATTCCATAGGTCCGACCAGCCTGAATTGCCTCCGGAAGCCCCTGAAGCGTATCATGGTCCGTCAGCGCAATGGCCTCAATCCCCTGTTCCCCGGCCAGCCTAACCAGTTCCGCAGGCCTGTACTGCCCATCCGACGCCGTGGAATGGGTGTGCAGGTCAACAAGCATTGTCCTCCCACCTCCGTCACAGGAACGCATACAGGATGGTGTCCGCATTTTCAAATGTGTGATGCCGGATGGCAAATCGGTACTCCGGCACCAGCTGTTTCAGATAGTGGGAGATGGTGAGCACGTCTCCCGGTTTGTGATAGATGCAGATTGCGCACATCGGTTTATCCCGCCGGATGGTCCTGCACGAACCCTGAAGCGCCTCCAGTTCAGAGCCTTCGATATCCATTTTAATCATGGACACCCGCTCATCCTGGACGATTTCGTCGAGCGATACCACGGGAACGCAGAGCTCTCCCCCGTCACAGATGGAGCTGGTCGCCTGTCCTTCCGCCCGAAAATGCAGTGTGGTCGCCTCGCTCCACATCCCGGCAGGTATCAGCTGGACGCGCTCCAGCCGGTGCGCAGCAATTTTCTCTTTACAGAGCGCATAATTCTTAGGATCCGGTTCAAACGCAATAATTTTGGAATACCCATCCCCACATAATTGGGTAAAGCGAATCGAGGTCCACATATCGTAGCATCCGCCGTCCACAAAGGCCCCGCCCGGCGGCATCTTCTCGAGAAAGTCAAAATATTCCTGTTCCGTGTTGATTGCATAGCGGGTGATGCTCGGAAGAATTCGCTCTTGCGGAACCCCCGCTTCCTGCAACTGTCCGCGGATTTCTTCCTCCGCCAACGCAACCGTCACCAGAATCTTGGCGTCGTCCTCAATGGTGCCCCTCCAGTTGTCCGAAAAAAACGGGGGCTCCAAAACGGGCAGCCCCAGGTGCGTCCGGACCGTGCGGTACTTGATGTCAAAAAATCCTCTGAGGTTGACGCGTTGGGACGCCAGAACGGAAAACCACTTCGTTCCAAAGTTTCCGCACCCGTACAGATAAACAGGTGTTTGCGTCTCCACCAGTTCCGGGAGCCACGTCAGCTTGGCAGCCAGCTGCGCCTTTCCATATCCGGCCAAGGCGGCCAGTTTGTCAATATTCTCACAAGACGGCAAGATATCCGCTTCGATTCTAGCAAAAAACAGCTTCCGAGACAGCTCGTCGCTCAGTGCTTCATAGCACTCCCGCATCCACGAAATGCAGTCCTGTCCAATCTTCATACGTACTTTGCCTCCGGCATCTCCCTGCCGTAGCGGCCGCAGCCACACACCGGGCAGTGCCTTCGAAGGCTCTCCTTTGTGTCCAGAATGGTGTCGCGGCCGCCGGCAGCCTGTACTGGCTGACTGTCGCCGCGGAGTGGGTATCCAAAACCAATGCTGCCTTCAGTCGGATACAAACGCATACAACACGGTCTCGTCCGCTGTGACGGCATAGTGTCGGATGGCCAATCGGTACTCCGGGACCAGCTGCTTCAAATACCATGCAATTTCCAGCACATCTCCCGGCTTGTGGTAGACGCAAACGGCGCAGAAGGGCTTGTCGCGGCGGATGATGTCGGCAGCACCTTTCAGCGCCTCCATCTCAGAGCCCTCAATGTCCATTTTGAGAAAAGCAACCGGCTCTCCGCCTACCGCGCTGCACAGAGTGACTACCGGGACCGTGCTCTCTCCGTCATCACAGAGGAGGCTGGTTCCCACACCGCCGCCGCGGAAATGCAGCGTCGTATTCTCGCTCCACAGTCCCGCCTGAATCAGCCGGACGTTGGTCAAATGCTCCTCTGCAATCTTTTCTTCGCATTTGGCATAGTTGTCCAGATCCGGCTCAAAGGCGATAATTCTGGTGTTTGGATTGCCGCGCAGCTTCGCAAAGCGAATAGCGGTGTCCAAGTCAAAGCATCCGGCATCCACAAAAGCGCCATCTGCCGGGACATGGTCCATAAAATCAAAGTACTGATGCTCGAGGTCTACAATGTAATATCTGGTCTGGGGCAAAAGCCGCTCTTTGGGAAAGCCGGCCTCTTCCAGCAACCCCATAATTTCATCTTCCGGCAGCGTCGCCGTCACCAGGATTTTGGCACCGCGCTCCATGACGGTCTCCCAATTTTTTTGAAAAATTGGCGGCTCCAAAACCGGCAGGCCCAGACGGGTCTGGAGCGTCTCATACCGCCTATCAAAAAACGCCTTGACATTCACCCCGAGATTCAGGAGCATTGTTCCCCACCACATGCCAAAAATCCCGGCGCCGTACAGGTAAATCGGCGTCCGCTTTTCCACCAATTCGGAAAGCCATGGGAGCTGCGCCAACAGCTGGTCCTTTCCATGACCACCCAGCGCAGCCAACTGCTGAATATGTTCTTCGGACGGATCAATATCCGTTTGCAGTCGTGCAAAAAACAACTGTTTTGACAAATCATCCAACAATGCGTCGTAGCAGGTCTGCATCACCGGGATACAGTCATATCCAGCACCCATACCAAGACTCCTTTCACGGTCTGACCGTCCAAGCTGCCGCTCAATTCGCAGGACAATGCTTTCCGGGGGCTCATCCCCTTCGTTGCACACCACTATGTCGGGTTGCTCCGGCTCTTCCGCCGGAATATCCACCCCCACCACATTCTTCACGCCGGTGGAATACAGTCCCTTTTGATCACGCCTGTAAAGCGTCTCCAAACTGACTTTGATGTAGATTTCCCGGTAGTTCGGGATGTTCTCCCGATTCCACCGGCGCACCGCCCGATACATCGAAATGGAACAACAGACCACATCGTGCCCCTGTTCCGCCAGCTCCTTGCAAAGGCGGAACAGCATCCAGGCGCCCTTCAAGCGCCCTTCATAGGTGTAATCCTGCGCGTCGCTCGCAGCCGCCTGGAGCGCCTGACACGTTTCCGCGGAGAACGGAAGCGCGATTCCGGAGTACACCATGCGCCGTATGGCGTCCCCATCCAGTAAAACGGCATCGGGTTTTTTCTCTTTCAGCCGCCGGTAGAAGAGGCCGCCGATGGTGGTCTTTCCTGCCCCGGAGAGGCCGGTGAAGAAGTATACGGTTCCCGGTTCCATAATCGCCTCCTAGCGGTACAAGGGCTGCTCCAACAGTGCCGGATCCGGCCGGAGCAGCGGCAGCATCTGCATCGGCTGGCCCCCTCGGGTGATGAGCTTCGGCTCCTTCAGCAGGATCCCGGCAATCTTCCGGCGGTTCTGCTGGGTGGCCTCCAGGTAGGCGTCGATGGTGCCCTCCGGCGCCGGCGCCTTCCCCTGGTCCCGGGCAATCTGGGCGCACGCCTCCAGCGAACGCCGGATGTAGCCGTTGATTGTCGTAAAGCCGTCAATCCTGCGGCCGGCCCAGGCCTCGTCCACCGGCTCGCCTTGGTAATAGTGAAAGTCATAGCCGCAGGCCCCGTAGAGGTCCCGGAGGAAATACTCCAAAAACGCCCGCTCGTCGTCGTTGGCGTAGTCGTCATACGTGCGGTAGACCGTGACCGGATCGAAGCCCGCGGCGTTCCCCTCTCCGGC
>CAJFNZ010000112.1 GCA_904395905.1 uncultured Oscillospiraceae bacterium
CCGCGCCAAGAGCCGCCCTCCGGGCGGTTGCGCTCCGAAACGCGCCTGCGGGCGCAGTGCGGGCGGCGAAACTCTGCCGAGGGCTTTTTTCTGTGCAAGAGACACACCGTCTTCTCGCGCAGCATTGCAGGTTTTTAGCACGCTGAAGAAAACGCCCGGCGTTCCAGTTCGGTACGCCAGGCGTTTTCTTGGAAGAGAAAGAGAAAAGAGAGAGAAAGAGAGGCATCCGAAGGGGGCTGCCGGGCGGCGCCCCGCGTCCCCCTTGGATGCCCTTAGTATAGGACGCAAATTTGAACAACCTGTGAAGAAACCCCGAACAAATTGAAAACAATCCCGCGGCTCCGGCCGGGGCGGCCGCCCCTCTCACTGCCCCATGGCCCCGGCGGAGAGGGACAGGGCCAGCCGGGCGAATTCGCGGCTCGTCAGGGGGAAACGCCCCTCAATCCACTGGCGGAGCATCCCGATGACGCCGCTGATGCAGAAGACGTAGGCGTACCGCTCTGGCAGGCCGCCGGGGCTCCCCTCGGTGGGGTAGGCGGCCATGACGGCCGCAATCAGCCGCTGGCTGAAGCCGCCGCCGTCCCGGTGGACCAGGAGGATCCGAAAGAGCCGCTCCCGCTGGCGGACGTAGTCGAAAAACGCCTCCAGCGCGTCCAGGAAGCGCTCGCTGCCCAGCGGCGGGCCCTCGGCCGCCGGCAGCTGCGCCAGCAGGTCGTCCTCAATCTCCCGCAGCAGCTGGCCGGTGTCCTCGTAGTGGGCGTAAAAGGTGGAGCGGTTCACGTCGGCCGCCCGGCAGATGTGGGTGACCGTGAGTTTCTCCAGAGGCATCTGCTCCAGCAGCTCCAGGAACGCCTCTTTGATCAGCTGTTTCGTCATGCGCACCCGGCGGTTTTCCATGGCGCAGCCTCCCGTTCACAAAAAGTTTACGGCGGCGGACGCCGCCATCCCGACACTTTTGGGCGACCTGTCGGGAACACACCGTTTTTTCAAAATCTGATTGTTGAAATTCCAACACTCTGTTGTGTATCATGGTATCAGAAATCACCACGCAAGTCAAGCCGCCGGCGGGCGGCAGGAGGGATGCACATGGCGCGCAGCAGTTTGTATCTGGTGACCGGGGCCTGCGGGCACCTGGGCGGCACGTTGATTCGGTATCTCCGGCGGGAGGGCTGCGCCGTCCGGGGGCTGATGCTCCCGGAGGAGGAGGCCCGCGACGGCGGGGGCGTGGCCTATTACCGCGGCAACGTCGCCGACTGGCGGAGCCTCGCGCCGTTTTTCTCGGGGCTGGAGCCCTACGACGTGACGGTCCTCCACACGGCGGGGATTGTCTCCATCGGCGCGGCGCCGCCGGCGGCGATGTACGACGTCAACGTCAACGGGACGCGGAACGTCCTCGACTGGTGCCGCCGCAGCGGCGTCCGGCGGCTGGTGTACGTCAGCTCGGTCCACGCCCTGGAGGAGGGGGACGGCCTGGGGGTCATCCGGGAGGCCGACCGCTTCTCCCCGGAGCGGGTGACGGGGGCCTACGCCGCCACCAAGGCCGAGGCCACCCAGCTGGTCCTGGACGCGGCCCGGGCGGGCCTGGACGCCGTCATCGTCCACCCCTCGGGGATCCTGGGGCCCTACGACGACGGGCGCAACCACCTGACCCAGCTGATTCAGGCGTACCTGGCCGGGCGGCTGCCCGGGGGCGTCACCGGCGGGTACGACTTTGTGGACGTCCGGGACGTGGCCCTCGGCTGCCTGGCGGCGGCCCGGCGGGGCCGGGCGGGGGAGTGCTACATCCTCTCCAACCGCTACGTGCCCATCCGCGACCTGCTGGAGTACCTGCGCACGGCCGTCCGGGGCCGGCGGAAGCCCTGCTTCCCGCTGGGCCTGGCGAAGCTGGCGGCCCCGGCGGTGGAGGCCCTGGCCCGGCTTCGGGGGCGGCGGCCGCTGTTCACCCGGTACGCCCTGTACACCATGGCGGCCAACGGCCGCTTCAGCCACGACAAGGCCACCATGTGCCTGGGGTACAGCCCCCGGGACATCCGGGACACCGTGCGCGACACCGTCCGCTACCTCCAGACCGGGACGTGCCCGCTGTGACGGCGGAAAACAGGTGACAAACGGCCGGAACTGTTGTATAGTATACGGAGTCCCTATGAGAGGAGAGGCCCCGTGAAGAAGACCTATATTACGAACCTGCCCGACAAGGCCGGCGCGTTCCTCAAGGCCAGCCGGATTATCGCCGGGGCCGGCGGCAACATCGTCCGGGTCAACTACAACAAGGCCGTGGACCTGCACACGCTGTTCGTCGATGTGGAGGCCGACAAGAAGCAGCTCCACCGGATTACGGCCCAGCTGCGGGAGCTGGGCTACCTGGCCAGCGAGGACCAGACGGCCCAGCAGGTGATGCTCGTCGAGCTGAAGCTCCTGGACGTGCCCGGCGCCCTGACGCCGGTGCTGGAGGTCCTGGGGCGGTACGACATCAACATCTCCTATCTGAACGCCCAGGCCGACGGCAGCCCTTACCAGGCCTTCCGCATGGGCCTCTTCCTGGAGAAGCCCGCCGTGGTCAAGGGCCTCCTGGACGAGCTGAGCCAGCTGTGCGACGTGAAGATCCTCCAGTACAGCATCACCGAGAAGGTCCTCGACAGCACGGTGTTCTACATCGGCTTCGCCAACGAGATGCGGACGCTGCTGGGCCTGGACCAGCGGCAGACCAGCCGCTTCATCATCGAGTCCAACCGGGTGATGCAGCTGCTGGACGCCAAGGGGGAGACCCCCTTCAAGACCTTTGAATACATCCGCAACTCGGCCAAGTTCATCGTGGACCACAAGGGGGAGCGGTTCCACCCGGTCATCAGCCAGCGGCGGCTGACCGAACGGGTCATGGGCTACATCCTGGAGCCCCCCTGCGGCAGCAACACCTACGTGCTGGACGACGGGCGGGAGCTGCTGGTCATCGACGGCGGCTTCCGGTGCTTCGTGGACGAGATGGCCGCCATCCTCGAGAGCCTGATTCCCGGGTTCCACCGGCGGCCCAAGCGCATGGCCCTGACCCACGCCGACGTGGACCACGTGGGGCTGCTGCCGCTGTTCGACCAGGTGCTGTGCAGCGACGGCTGCTACCGGAATTTCCAGCTGGAGCAGGCCGGGGAGGACAACTTCCGCGAGCAGATTGCCATCCACGCGCCCTACTGCCGCCTGAGCAAAATCATCTCCGGCTACACCCCGCCGCCGCTGGAGCGGCTGCGGATCCTGGGGCGGAAGACCGACGACAAGACCCTCTCCCACATCGGCGTCCTGGACTTCGGCGACCTGCATTTCCAGGTCTACGAGGGCAACGGCGGCCACGTGAAGGGGGAGACGGTCTACTTCGACCCGGAGAAGCGGGTGATGTTCACCGGCGACAACCTGGTGAACATCAAGGGCTTTTCCAAGGACCAGAAGGCCTTCAACGTCCTGGCGCCGTACCTGATGACCAGCGTCAACGACGACTCCAAGGAGGCCACCGCCTGCCGGAAGCTGCTGATGAAGTGGGCCAAGGGCGTCTTCGTCTGCCCGGGCCACGGCATGTGGGAGCAGTACTGAGAGGGCGGCCGTGACGGAGCAAATGACAGTGTCCAACCCCTGGCGGCGCGCCCTGCGGGCGGCCTTCCCCCACACCATCCCGGTGCTGACGGGCTTCCTGGCCCTGGGGATGGCCTACGGCATCCTCATGGCCGACGCCGGCTTCGCCGTGGGCTGGGCCGTGCTGATGAGCGCGGTGGCCTTCGGCGGCAGTATGCAGTTCGTGGCCCTGACGCTGATGACCACGGCCTTCGACCCCATCCAGGCCCTGCTGCTGAGCGTGATGGTCAACGCCCGGCACATCTTCTACGGCCTCTCCATGCTGGGCAAATACCGCGGGATGGGGAAGCTGCGGGCCTTCCTCATCGCGACCCTCTGCGACGAGACCTTCTCCATCGTCTGCTCTGTGGAGCCCCCCGAGGGGGTGGACCGGCGGGCGTTCTACTTCTGGGTGTCCCTGCTGGACTACGGCTACTGGGTGCTGGGCACCTTCCTGGGCGGCGTGGCCGGCGGGCTGCTGACCTTCGACACCACCGGGCTGGACTTCGTGCTGACGGCGCTGTTCACCGTCCTGTTCATCGAGCAGGTGCGAAAGCCCGAGGGGCGGATCCCGGGCTTCCTCGGCCTGGGGGCCACGCTGCTGAGCGCGGTGGTCGTGGGTCAAATCTGGGGGACCGACAACGTGGTGATTCCCGCCATGGCCCTGATTCTCATCATCTTACTGGCAGGGAGGAAAACGCTGTGCCGCTGACGCCGCTGCAAATCGTCGTTATGGTCCTGGCCGTGGCCGTCGGGACCCAGCTGACCCGCTGGCTGCCCTTCGCGGTGTTCCCCGAGGACAAGGAGCCGCCCAAGGTGATTCTCTACCTGGGCCACGTGCTGCCGCCGGCCATGATGGGCCTGCTGGTGGCCTACTGCCTGCGGAACGTCTCCCTGGCCGCCGCGCCCCACGGCATCCCCGAGGCCATCGCCCTGGCGGTGGTGGCGGGCTTGCAGCTGTGGCGGCGAAACGTCCTACTGAGCATCGCCGCGGGCACCGCCGTCTACATGGTGCTGGTGCAGCAGGTGTTCGCGGCGTGAGCGGGCGGGAAACTCGGGGTTGCTTTTCCCGGGGGACTGTGCTACACTAACGTCAACAAGCAAGCGAATCGTGTCGCCCCGGGCCGCAACGGCTCTGGCCAGGACGGGGCGTTAGATGGAATGGGGTGCAAGGCCCCGCGTAGCCGGCACTGTGAGCGTGAGACCGTACCGAAGCGGCCCTGGGCCGCGGGGGCGAAAGCCCGCCACTGGAGAGCACTCTCTGGGAAGGTAGGATACGGACGTGGGGGAGACCCCGGAGCGCAAGTCAGGAGACTTACACGATGCGATGTTCTGCGGCTGGATTGGGAATCCCGCCGCTGCTTTGGTACAGGAATACGGCTGTGCCGGCTCAACTTTGGAGGCCGGCGCAGCCGATTTTGTTTGGTTTGGAAAGGGGAGAGCGCCCGTGGGACGGCGGGTCCTTTGGAAGCGGCTGCTGCACATCCTGGCAGTGCTGCTGGGGGTGACGTTTCTGACATTCCTTTTGATGTACCTGGCCCCCGGCGACCCGGTCCGGGCGATGTACGCCGTCAGCGGCCACATCCCGGACGAGGCCGTGCTGGAGGAGACCCGGGAGGAGCTGGGCCTCAACCGGCCGTTCCTGGTGCAGTACGGCAACTGGCTGTGGGACTGCCTCCACGGGGACTTCGGCACCTCCTACTCCCAGGGCCGGCCGGTGCTGGAGATGCTGGCCGGCCGGGTGATGCCCACGGTGAACCTGGCGCTCCTGGCCCTGCTGATGATGCTCCTCATGGCCGTCCCGTTGGGGGTGCTGTCGGCCCTCCGCCAGAATTCGCCGCTGGACTACCTGCTCCGGGGCGGCACGTTCCTGGGCATCTCGATGCCCAACTTCTGGGTGGGCCTGCTGCTGCTCTATTTTGTGGCCATGCGGTGGAACCTGCTGCCGGTGGTCTCCACGGAGATGAACCTCCAGAAGATGCTGCTGCCGGCGTTCACCCTGGCCTTTGCCATGGCCGGCAAGTACGCCCGGCAGGTCCGGGCCGCCATCCTGGAGGAGCTGCGCCAGGACTACGTGGCCGGCGCCCGGGCCAGAGGGCTCAGCGAGACGCGGATCCTCTGGTGCCATGTGCTGCCCAACGCCACGCTGCCGCTGCTGACGATGCTGGGGCTGTCCCTGGGCTCGCTGCTGGGCGGCACGGCGGCGGTGGAGGTCATTTTCACGTACCCGGCCCTGGGGAGCCTGGCCATCTCGGCCATCCGGGCCATGGACTACCCGCTGATTCAGGGGTACGTGCTGTGGATTTCCCTGATTTACATGGTGGTCAATCTGGCGGTGGACTTCTCGTACAACCGCCTGGACCCGCGGCTGCGCCGGGAGGTGGGACGATGAGCGGGGCAAAGAAGCGGCTGCTGGTGTTCGGCGTCCTGGTGCTGCTGCTCATGGCCGCGGCGGCCCTGGCGCCGGTCCTGGCGCCCCACGACCCCAACGAGGCCGTCCTGGCCGACGCCGTCCGGCCGCCCGGCGCCGACCACTGGTTCGGCACCGACCGGATGGGCCGCGACCTCTTCTCCCGGGTCCTCTACGGCGCGCGGACGTCCATCTCCTCGACGCTGGTCCTGGTGGCCGCCATCCTGGTGGTGGGCGGCGTCCTGGGTACCGTGGCCGGCTTCGCCGGCGGCGCGGTGGACAGCGTGATTATGCGCCTGGCGGACATGATGGTCTCGTTCCCGGGCATGGCCCTGGCCATGGCCCTGGCCGGCGTCCTGGGCAGCAGCCTGGGCAACGCCGTACTGGCCATCCTGGCCGTCAGCTGGACGAAATACGCCCGCCTGGCCCGGAGCCTGGTCCTGAAGACGAAACACCAGGACTTCGTCCTGGCCGCCCGGATTGCCGGCACCCGCAGCCGCCACATCCTCTGGCGGTACATGGTCCCCACGGTGCTGCCCACCCTGGTCATCACCGCCGCCACCGACGTGGGCGGCATGATGCTGGAGCTGGCCGGCTTCTCGTTCCTGGGCCTGGGAGCCCAGTCGGACACCATCGAGTGGGGCTATATGCTCAACGAGGGCCGGGCCTATATGGAGTCGGCGCCGTGGCTGATGATTTTCCCCGGCCTGGCGATTTTTCTGACGGTGGTGCTGTTCAACCTCCTGGGCGACAGCCTCCGCGATGTGCTCGACCCCCGGGAGGACACCCCGGCAACCCCGACGAAGCGAAAAAGGAGATGGAACACCATGAAACACACAGCAAAACTGGCGGCCCTGGCGCTGGCCGCGGCCGTGGCCTTCGGCGCTTTGAGCGGCTGCAGCGGCGAGACGGCCGCCGAGGACCAGGGAACCCACCTGACCTTCGGCTGTTACAGCTACTCCGACTCCCTGGACCCTGTCGTGACCGTCAACTCCAGCTGGGCCGCCATGCGCTACGGCATCACCGAGTGCCTGTTCCGCTTTGACGACCAGGTGGTGGCCCAGCCCTTCCTGTGTGACACCTACGAGGTCTCCGACGACTATGTCACCTGGACGCTCCACATCCGCGACGGCGTCCGGTTCTCCAACGGTACGGCCGTGACCCCGTCGGCCGTCCAGGCGGCCTTCGAGCGGCTCTACGCCGAGACCGACGCCGAGCGGGGCGGCACCGGCAACTCCAACCCGGAGATCTACCTGGCCGAGCCGGAGCTGGTGGCCGACGATGAGGCCGGAACCCTGACGGTCGTCTGCCAGGGCCCCACCAGCAACCTGCCCGGCATCCTGGCCTATCCCTATTTCGGCGTCATCGACGTGTCGGTCATCGACGAGACCGTGGTGGGCACCGGCCCCTATCAGCTGGAGAGTATGCAGGCCGGCGTCGGCGCGGAGCTCTCCCGGAACGAGTACTACTGGAACGGCGAGGTGCCCTACGACACCCTCTCCATCGTCTTCATTGAGGACAGCTCCACCAAGGCCATGGCCCTCCAGAGCGGCGACGTGGACGTGGCCGAGAACATCACCACCGCCAGCGACCTGGAGAAGCTCGTGGCCGACGACCGGTTCTACGTCGCCACGGCCGCCGGCGTCCGCACCGGCAACTCCTACATCAACTTCAACGGCCCCTTGGGCAACGACGCCCTGCGCCAGGCCGTCCTGATGGCCCTGGACCATGACACCATGTGCGAGGTCACCGTGGCCGGTATGTACACCGCCGGGTATGCGGTGCTGCCCTCGTCCCTGGCCTACAACTACGACCAGCTGACGAACCCCTACCCCTACGACCCGGCCCGCGCCATGGAGCTCCTGGACGAGGCCGGCATCGTGGACACCGACGGCGACGGCATCCGGGAGCTGGACGGGGAGAACGTCAACCTGACGTATCTGGCCTACACCAGCCGGAACCTCAACGACTTTGCCGAGGCCATCGCCCTGCAGCTCCAGGAAATCGGCATCGGCGTGACGCTGAACGTCAGCGACTACGACACCATCACCGCCCTCCAGAACGCCGGCGAGTTCGACCTGGTCACGGCCAACACCATCACCGTGGGCACCGGCGACCCCCAGGACTTCCTGGGCTGCTGGTACTCGGGCAACTCCGGGAGCTACGGCTACTACCAGAACGACGAGTACGACCGGTGCTATGAGGCCCTGGCGGTGGCCGTCGAGCCGGACGAGCGGCTGGCGCTGATTACCCGGATGCAGCAGATCCTCCTGGACGATGCGGCGACCATCGTCCACGGCTACTACAACAGCCGGATGTTCAGCTGGGCCGACCGGGTCACCGGGGCGGAGATTGCCACCATCGACTACTACTGGATGACCAGCGACATCGCCCCGGCGGCCGGCTGAGGGGGCGCGCCATGCTGGAAATCCAAGGCTTGACCGTGGCCTACGGCGGTGCGGCCGTGCTGGAGGACTTTCACCTCACCGTGGCCCCCGGCCAGGTGGTCGCCCTGGTGGGGGAGAGCGGCAGCGGCAAAACCACGGCCGTCCGGACCGTGCTGGGGCTGCTGCCTCCCGGCGGGGCGGTGACGGCCGGCTCCGTGACGCTGGACGGCCGGGATCTGCTGGCGCTGCCGCCCAAGGCCTGGCGGGGCCTCCGGGGGCGGGAAATCGCCATGATTTTTCAGGACACCGGGGCCATGATGAACCCCATCCGCACCGTGGGCAGCCAGTTCTGCGAGTACCTCCGCTGCCACGAGAAGATGACCCGGCAGGAGGCCCGCCGCCGCAGCGTCCAGCTGCTGGAACGGATGGGCCTGCCGGACGCCGAGGGCCTTCTGAAGACATACCCCTTCCAGCTGAGCGGCGGCCAGCGCCAGCGGGTGGGCATCGCCATGGCCATGGCCTTCCAGCCGCGGCTGCTGCTGGCCGACGAGCCCACCAGCGCCCTGGACGTGACGACCCAGGCCCAGATTGTCCAGCAGATGCTGGAGCTGAAGCGGGACCACGGGACGGCCATCCTGCTGGTGACCCACAACCTGGCCGTGGCCGCCTACCTGGCCGACCGGCTGCTGGTGCTGCAGAACGGCCGAGTGGTGGACCGGGGGGACCGGGAGGAGATTCTCCGGCACGCCGCGGCCCCGTACACCCGGGAGCTGCTGGAGGCGGTGCCCGATTTGAGGAGGGAACCCTATGTCTGAGGCGCTGCTGGAGGCCCGGGGCCTGACCCGGCGCTACCGGCGGGAGGACGGCCGGGTGCTCACCGCGTGCAGCGGCGTGAGCCTGGCGCTGTACCCGGGGGAGACGCTGGGCATCGTCGGCGAGAGCGGCTGCGGCAAGAGCACGCTGCTGCGGATGCTCATTCGCCTGGAGAAGCCCGACGAGGGGCGGCTGCTGTTCCGGGGTGAGGACGCCGCCGGCCTCCGGGGCGAGGCCCTGCGGCAGTACCGCCGCCACGTGCAGATGGTCATGCAGGACCCGTCCACGGCCTTCTTCCCGCGGATGCGGGCGGGGGACGCCGTGGCCGAACCGCTGAAGAACTTTTACCGCCTGCCGCCGGCCCAGCTGCGGGAGCGGGTGGCGGCCCTGCTGGAGCTGGTGCGGCTGCCGGCGGATTTCGCCGGGCGGTATCCCCACTCCATGAGCGGCGGCCAGCGCCAGCGCCTGGGGCTGGCCCGGGCCCTGGCCCTGGAGCCGGAAATTCTGCTGTGCGACGAGGCGACGGCCGCCCTGGACGTCTCCACCCAGCGGCGGCTGGTGCAGCTGCTGGTGGAGATTCAGAAGGAACGGCAGCTGTCCATCCTTTTTGTCTGCCACGATTTGGCGCTGGTGCGCTCCGTCTCCCACCGGATCCTCGTGATGTACCTGGGGACGGTGGTGGAGGTGCTGCCGGCCCGCACGGCGGTGGAGGCGGCCCGGCATCCCTACACCCGGGCGCTGCTGGGGGCGGTCTTCACCCTGGACCAGGCGCCGGGGAGCCCGCTCCACCTGCTGGAGGGGGAGGTCCCCAGCCCGCTGGACCTGCCGGAGGGCTGCCCGTTCCACACTCGCTGTCCCCACTGCGCCGACCGGTGCCGGACGGAGCGGCCGGCCCTGCGGACCGTGGCCCCCGGCCACCAGGTTGCCTGCCACCGGCTGGAGGCCGGGGCGGAGCCCGCGTCTTAGGAAGGGTGTTTGCAAATGATTGTTGATTGGAAAGCCGCCGGCCCGGGCCGGCGGCAGGGGCGGCTGGACACCGGCGGGCCCGAGGAGATCCCGGTCTGGGAAGTCCACAGCGGCCGGCCCGGCCCGACCCTGGTGGTGACGGCCGGCGTCCACGGCTGCGAGTACGTGGGCATCCAGGCCCTGCGGGTTCTCTACCGCCGGCTGGAGCCGGCGGCGCTGCGGGGGCGGCTCCTGCTGCTGCCGCTGCTCAACGCCCGGGGATTCTACGCCGGCGCCAAGGGCGTGGTGCCCGAGGACGGCAAAAACCTCAACCGCGTGTTTCCCGCCCCGGCCGGCGGCACCGCCGCCGAGCGCATCGCCCACGCCGTGGAGGCGGCCCTCTATCCCCAGGCCGATTTCCTGCTGGACCTCCACGGCGGCGAGGTGAACGAGGCCATGGCGCCGCTGGTGTTCTTCCCGGCCCAGGCGGCCCCGGAGGTGACGGCCCGGGCCCGGGCGGCGGCGGCCTGCCTGGCGGTGGGATACCGGATTCCCTCGACGGCCCGGGACGGGCTGTACAGCTGGGCCGCCCAGCGGGGCGTACCGGCCCTCCTCCAGGAGGTGGGCTACGGCGGCCTGTGGACGAGGGAGCAGGTGGAGCAGGTGCTCGCGGGCATCGACAGCCTCCTGGGACACCTGGGCATGGGCGGCGAGGCCCGGCCCAACGCCGCCCAGCGGGAGGCCCTGGAGGCCTGCTACCGGACGGCCGAAGCCGACGGCTTCTGGGAGCCCCAGGTGCGCCCCGGCCAGGCGGTGGCCGAGGGGCAGCTGCTGGGCGTCCTGTCGGACCTGGAGGGGCGGCCCCTTCAGCGGCTCACGGCCCCCTGGGACGGCGTCGTGCTGTACCACACCGTGGGCCTGGGCGTTGAAGCCGGAAGCCCTCTTTTGGCACTGGGCCGTTTTGCCTGAACATCCCCCTCAGGCAGGAAGGCGGGGCCCGATTCCGAACACCGGAATCGGGCCCCTTTTGGCTTGGATTTAAGATTTTGGCTTCCGCCACCAGCCGCTGCGGGGGAGGGTCAGGAGAAAGCAGATGGTCAGCCCCAGGTGGAGCAGGCCGACGATGTTGCCCAGGTTCAGGTACGGCACGCCGAACCAGGGGGCCAGCACCACCGCCCGGGCCGCAGGATACGGCGCGCAGACGGGCACCATCGCCAGGGCCTCGGCCACGGAGACCGCGCCGCAGACGGCGTAGAGGCGCAGGGACGGCGGCCGCCAGCCGTCACCGGGCGGCTCCCTGCGCCAATCCAACAGGGAGCACAGCAGCAGCGCGCCGAATACGAAGGGAACCGTGGGGGTCTCGTCATAGAGGTTCCAGTCCCTTCCGGCCAGCAGCGGGCGCTGCAGCCAGGCGATGATTTCCGGGGACTCCAGCCGCATGAGGAAGTGGAGGACGCCATACCCCAGGGACAGCAGCCCCAGCACCCAATAGAACAGGAGGAGCCCCCGCCGTGCCCGGCGCTCCATTCCGGCGGCGGCGCTCACAGCTCCGGCCCCCTCTTCCGCCCTTTGGGCCGGCTGGGCAGGCTCCAGAGGATGTAGACGGACAGGCCGATGAGCAGCAGCGCCGACGCCGTGCGGAGGTTCAGGGCCGGGACGCCCCAGAGGGGGCGGGTCACGGAATCCGGCAGACGGTCCCACGTGGCCATGAGCATCGCCTCGCCGATGGCGACGGCGCAGTATAAGATGTAGAGCACCATCGACGGCGGCCGCCAGTCGGGATCCTGCGGTTGCATTCGCTTCATTGCGCCCTCCTGTTACGAGTATTTCCAGCGGTACAGCGACATGGCCATGCCGATGGCCAGGTACAAATGCAGCTGCGACCAGTCCCAGAGGCTGCGCAGGGATGCCAGCGGCAGGAAGGGCGTCGTCAGCAGCCGGGTGAGGGCCGGGATTTCCAGCCCCATCAGCAGGTGGATGGCGCCGAAGCACAGTGTGGAAGCGGCGCAGATCCGGTAGGAAACAATGAACCCCTGCCGCTCCTTGTCCTCCATCCATTTCATCGATTCTACCTCCCCTGTCAAACCATGGGTGCGCGGCGCTTCCGGGGCGGGAGCCGGTAGAGGAACCAGCCTACCAATCCCGTCATGTCTGCGATTCCCGCCGGCGGGGCGCTCTGCGCCGGAATCCGGCCACTCGGGCGGCGGTTGCCAGGCTGAGCCCAATCACCACGAGCCGGCCCCAGAGCAGGCGCGGCTTGACCACCACGCGGCCGGGCGCACTGCCGATGTCGTACATCCATAGGAAGTAGGCCGCGTTCCCAATGCGGATGGGGTTCTCCGTGCGAAAGCGTGTGTCGTAGAGGTAGTCCCCCGACATCGGCAGCCGCTTCGCCAGGATGGCGTAGGGGAAGGTCCCGGCGTCGGAGCGGAGCAGCCCGTAGGCCCGCAGGAAGCCGTCGTTGGAGACCAGTTCCATCGACGCCACCTGGATGGACGCGGGGTCGCCGCAGGTGACGCCGAAGGCCCCGGCCCGTGCGTCAGAGAGCACCTGCCCGGCCACCTCCTCGGTGAGACGTCCGCCGTCCAGAACCGGCATCCGGAACAGCGGTTCCGTCCAAATCAGCGGCATCGTCAGCAGAATGATGAGAATCAGGACGGCGTCCTGTACCGTCCGCAGGATTCGCTGGCTGCGTTTCATGGCGTTCCTCCTACTGCGGGTGGGCTGCGGCAGGGGAGACCTCCCCACTTCACTATACCATATGGCACAAGATTTGCAATCGCAAAACGAAAAATTTGATGCAGTCTTAACGACGGAATGGGAAATCGGACCGGCTCCAAACGCCCCCTTGCCAGCCGGGGGAGAAGACGGTATCATAGAGACAGAACAAAGCCCCCGCCGGGGGGCGGGGGAGGAACATTCGATGGTGACCTACGGGAATATGCACCGGGGCGTCTTTTTGAAGCGGCCGAACCGCTTCCTCGCGCTGGTGGACCTGGCCGGGCGGGTGGAGCGGTGCCACGTGCCCAACACCGGGCGGCTGGGCGAGCTGCTCGTCCCCGGGACGGAGGTCTGGTGCCAGTTTCACCCGGCCCCGGCGCGGAAGACCGCCTGGTCGCTGGTGACGGTCAACCGGGGCGGGAGGCTGGTGAACATCGACTCCCAGGCCCCCAACCGCCTGGCCCAGGACTGGCTGGAGAAGGGGAGCCTCGGCCCGGTGGAGGACGTCCGCCGGGAACAGCGGTTCGGCGAGGCCCGGTTCGATTTGCGCTTTACGCGGGAGGGGAAGCCGTGGTTCCTGGAGGTCAAGGGCGTCACCCTGGAAAGCGGCGGCGTGGCGCGGTTCCCCGACGCCCCCACGGCCCGGGGGACGAAGCACCTCCAGTGCCTCCAGGCCGCCCTGGCCCGGGGCTACGGCGCGGCGGTGCTGTTCCTCGTCCAGCTCTCCGGCGTCACGCGGCTGGAGCCCAACTGGGCGGCCGACCCGGCCTTCGCCCGGGAGCTGCTGCGGGCCGCGGAGGCCGGGGTCGCCGTCCGGGCGGCCGCCTGCCGGGTGCGGGTGGACGGCATCTCCGTGGCCGGGACGGTGCCGGTGTCCCTGGCCGCGCCCTAGAGGAGCGGCGCGAGGGCCCGGGCGACGGCGGCGAACTGGGGCAGGTCCAGCGTCTCGCCCCGGACGTTCTCCGGCAGGCCGCAGGCGGCCAGGACCTCCGCCAGCCGCGCCTTGGGGACAGAGGGGAAGCCGGCGGCCAGGCCGTTGCACAGGGTCTTGCGCCGCTGGGCGAAGCTGGCCCGGACCACCCGGAAGAAGAGCGATTCGTCGTCCACCGGGCAGGGCGGCTCGGCCAGGGTCTCCAGGGTCAGCACCGAGGAGGTCACCTGGGGCCGGGGCAGGAAGCAGTCTGGCGGCACGTCAAAGAGCATCCGGGGCCGGGCGTAGTACCGGCAGAAGACGGTGAAGGCCCCATAGCCGGCCGTGCCCGGGCCGGCGCAGATCCGCTCGGCCACCTCCTTCTGGACCATGACGGTGACGGCGGCGAAGGCGCGGCTCTCCAGCAGGGCGGTCAGCACCGGGGTGGTGATATAGTAGGGGAGGTTGGCGCAGGCCACGGGCCGCAGGCCGGGGAAGCTCTCGCGCACCAGGGCCGGCAAATCGGTTTGGAGCACGTCGCCGAAGCGGACGGTCAGGTTGGGGAAGCCGCCGACGGTCTCGGCCAGGATGGGCTCCAGGCGGCGGTCCACCTCCACGGCGACCACGCGGCCGGCGCGGCGGCAGAGCTGTTCGGTCAGGGGCCCGATGCCGGGGCCGACCTCCAGGACGCCGCAGGTCTCGTCGATGGCGGCCTCCCGGGCAATCCGCTCGGGCACCCAGCTGCGGACCAGGAAGTTCTGGCCCTTGGCCTTGGAAAAGCGAAAGCCGTGGCGCTCCAGCAGGGCGCGGATTTCGCGGATGTCGCAGAGATTCATAGAAATCACTCCGTCAAAGTTTTGGCTCACCTGGGCGTCGGAGCCTGCAACTCCTCGCAAAAATGCTTGCATTTTGGCGATGGCGTGTCGGGTTCCTCGACACGCTGTGGAACGGCCCGGGCAGCGCCCGGGCCGTTCCGATACTATTTTATTTTACCAAATTTCGCGCGGAATGTAAACTACTCCAGCACATAAATCGTCACCGGCCGGTAGCCGAACTGGATGCACTCGTCCCAGGTGTTGAAGTAGAGGTCCACCTTGTTCCCCTTGATGAGGCCGCCGGTGTCCTCGGCAACGCAGTAGCCGTAGACGTACTGCCCATCCTGGGAGACGATGTACAGCCGCGTCCCCAGGGGGATGACCCGGGGATCCACCGCCACCTTGCCCACCTGGGCCACGGTGCCCGAGGCCGTCGTGCCCACGTAGCCGGGGCAGTTGTAGGCCGTGGCCATGCCGTCGATGACGTGGGTGTATTCCAGCACTTCGCCGCCGGCGGCCAGGATGGCGTCGCCCTCGGCGTCGGCCGGCATGGCCGCCTCCTCCGCGCCGCGGATGACGACCCGCGGCTGGGCCGGCGTGACGACCGTCTCCGCCGTCACCTGGCGGGAGACCTCCACGCCGTCCTCATAGGTGACGAGCGCCTCCACGGTCTTCAGGCCGTCGGCCCCCTCCTGGAGGACCGTCTCAGCCCCCGGGGCCAGAACCGTGTTGAGATAGACGTCCTCCTCGGCCGGGATGACCTGTTCACAGGTGACCGTCTCCTGGTGCACCCGGGTGATGACCACCGTCATGCCGGTGACGGTGGGCGTATCCAGCCCCACGGAGATCCGGTCGTCCCCGTCCAGCCGGATGCCCAGGGTCTCGAGCACCTGGCCCACCGGCTCGCCGTAGGTCTCCACAGCGGTGACCTCGCCGTCGGCGTAGATGCGGATGGACTGGCGGCGCACCACCGTCAGATGGAGCCCGTCGTCAGCCTCCAGGGCCGTGAACGTGTCGCCGGCGCCCAGCGCGATGCCGGCGTCCAGAAGGACCTGGCGGGCATCCCGGCGGAAGGTGGCGTAGGTGCGGACGGCGTCGCCGTCGTGAATGATATACGTGCTGCGGGCCGCGGCCGGGACCATCAGCAGCGAGGCCGTCAGGGAGACCATGATGGCTACGGCCATGGCCCGCTCCCACCGGGCCCGCCAGCGCAGAGCGCTGACTCGTTTGTGCTTGCTTCGCATGAAAATCCCTCCTTGGAATTTGCATTGGCTGTCACCGGATGAATAAAAAACAACTGGTGACAAATAGTTACATATTGTAACTATACGCGGGTTAGCTATGTATTATACCGGGAAATCGGGAAATGTCAAGTTTTCTACGAAAAAACAGTTATTTTTCCAATATTTTCGCCTTTATGTAAACGGTGAGAACTCTATGGGTTGTGGTTGAAATTGAATATTTAGAGGTGTATATTGTGCCTGGCACGGAGAGGGTTACAAAATGGTTCACATAAACGGACCGGAAAAAGGAATTGACACCGGCCGGCGGCCGTGGTATCGTAGGAACGGAAATATGGCGAAGACGAAGACCGGCGCCGGCGCCGGGCACAGAGAGGGGCTCCCCGTGCTGCAAGGGCCCTGCCAGAGGACCGGATGCCCACCCCTTCCGAGCCGCCCCGCTGAACCGATGCAGTAGGTGGGGACGGGCCCCGCCCGTTACAGCGGCCAATGAGCGGCGTCCTCCGGGGCGCAAGCAGGGTGGAACCGTGGAATACGTCTCGTATCCCACCCCTGAGCCAATCAGGGGTGGGATTTTGCTATGCAAACGCACCCCAAATTCTGAAGGAGGCCATCCCCATGTCCGAAGAAACCCAGTACAGCTTTGAAAACGAGCAGTACCGCAAAACCTACTGGCACACCTGTTCCCACGTGCTGGCCCAGGCGGTCAAGCGCCTGTACCCCGAGGTGAAGCTGGCCATCGGCCCGGCCATCGACAACGGCTTTTACTACGATTTGGATTCCCCGGTCCCGTTCACGCCGGAAATCCTCGAGAAAATTGAGGCGGAGATGCGCAAGATCTGCAAGGAGAAGCTGAAGCTCGAGCGCTTTGAGCTGCCCCGGGAG
>CAJFNZ010000113.1 GCA_904395905.1 uncultured Oscillospiraceae bacterium
AGGTCTCATAGTCGTCGGCGCCGAAGCCGGGGGCGGTGTGGACGCAGCCGGTGCCGGAGTCCATGGTCACGTAGTCGGCCAGCACCAGCCGGGAGGTCTTGGGCAGGAACGGGTGGTCGGCCAGCATATTCTCAAAGAACGCGCCGGGGTGGGTCTCCAGGACTTCGTAGCCCTCGATGCCGGCCACGGCCATGACCTTCTCCACCAGGGCCTCGGCGAGGATGTAGACCTCCCCGGCCGGGACGCGGACCAGGGCGTAGGCCTCGTCCGGGTGGAGGGCGATGGCCAGGTTGCCCGGCAGGGTCCAGATGGTCGTCGTCCAGATGACGAAGAAGAGCTTGGACGGGTCATAGGCCGCCAGCTTGCCCAGGTCGTCGTGGATGGGGAACTTCACATAGACGGTGGTGCAGGGGTCGTCCTGGTACTCAATCTCGGCCTCGGCCAGGGCGGTCTCGTCCTTGGGGCACCAGTAGACCGGCTTGAAGCCCTTGTAGATATAGCCCTTTTTGTACATCGCGCCGAAGATCTTCACTTCCTCGGCCTCGAAGCCCGGGTCCATGGTCTTGTAGGGATGCTCCCAGTCGCCCAGGACGCCCATGCGCTGGAAGCCGGCCATCTGGACGTCGATGTAGTGCTGGGCAAAGTCGTGGCAGGCCGAGCGGAACTCCGGCACGCTCATGGCCTTGCGGTTGAGCTTGTTCTGCTTGATGATTGCCGACTCAATGGGCATCCCGTGGTTGTCCCAGCCGGGGATGTAGGGGGTGTAGTAACCCCGCATGGCGTAGGACCGGGTGATGAAGTCCTTGATGGACTTGTTCAGGGCGTGGCCCATGTGGAGCCCGCCGTTGGAGAACGGGGGGCCGTCGTGGAGGGCGAAGCGGGGCTTGCCCTCGTTCTTTTTCAGCAGCTCATGGTAGACGTCGATTTTCTCCCACCGGGCGAGCATCTCCGGCTCCCGGGCCGGCAGGCCGGCCCGCATGGGGAAGTCGGTCTTGGGCAGGTTGATTGTCTTGTTGTAATCCATCATGCGCGAACTCTCCTCAATTCAGATACGGCTTCATGCGTCTTGGAGCGCATGGCACTTTTTCGGCGATGAAAAAACGCCTTTGCCTCCCAAAAGAGACAAAGGCGCAACCCTCTGCGGTACCACTCTCGTTGCCGGAAACCGGCCGCTCATGCCGCGCCGAGGCGCGGGCAACGGGATAACGGCCGTCGGCCGGCACGCCCTACTGGAACCCGTTCAGGCGGCAAGCTCCCAGGTGATTTTCGGCCCCGCACCGCCGCCGCCTCGCACCGGCCGGCAGCTCTCTTTGCGCGGGAGGCGGGACGTACTCCTCCTGTTCATCGCAACTCCATATCAAACTGAGCTTATCATACCCGCTTTTGCCGCCCTTGTCAACAAACTTTCCGAAAAAGTCAGCCGCAGCACGACGGGCAGGGGGTGTAGCCGTAGCTCTCGGCCAGCTTCCGGCTGTACGCCCAGAAGCTCTGGCGGGTGAACTGGGGGCAGTCGTAGGTGTGGTAGACGTCGGAGCCGTCGTTGTTGACGAACACCACGTAGGTGTCCAGGAACGTCGCCTTGGCGCTGTTGGCGTCGTTGGCGGCCGTCAGGCGCTCCACCTGGCCGCGGAGCGTCTCCGCCTGGCGCTCCAGGGCCGTGACCTCCTCCAGGAGCGTGGCGTTCTCGTCGGAGAGCAGGTCCATCTCCTGCTGCTGGGAGGTCATGTCGTACTGGGACTGGGAGACGCTGCTCTCGGAGTCGTGGAGCTGGTCCTCCAGGGCTTCAATCTCCTGTTCCAGGGACTGAATCGAGTCCCGCGCCCGCTCCAGCTCCTGGTTCAGCTGCTCCATATCCTGCTGCTGCTCCGCCAGGACGTTCTCCCGGTAGATGAGGTCGGCCTCCTTGGCGCGGAGCCGGCGGCGCTCCTGCATCATGTTCCCGTAGCCCAGGGCGATGCAGGCCACGGCCCCGGCCAGCAGCAGGCTCACGATGATGAGCGCCGCCACCAGCCCGCGGCGGCGAGGCGGCTTGTCGCTCCTGGCCTTTTGCGCCTGCGGACGGCTCTCCGGGCGGCCTTTGGGATCCGCCGCCTTCTGGGGCTTCCGGCCGCCGGGCGGCTCGGGAGGCGCCGGCGGCATACTGCACACGGAGCAGAACAGCTCCCCCTCCGGGATTTCCCTGCCGCACTTGATACAATTCATCCCGTTCACCTCCGCCGCGCCCGAACCGGCTCGAAACTTGACATAAAAAGTATATCGTATTTCCAAGGAAAAGACAAATAAAAATTGCGCGCCGCCGGGGCGCTACCATAGTTTCCCGCGCCGGCCGGGAAGTATGCGGGAAATTGTGAAATATCTTTTAACAATCTGTGAATTTTGTGGGGAAAGCCGGAACCTTTCCCGTGCCGGCCCGTCCAAGGAGACAAGGCCGCCGCCACAGCGGCCGACCATCTTCCCGAAGAAAAGGAGTACCAAGACTATGAAGAGAAATCGTTTCTGGATGCTTGCGGCCGTCGCCGCGCTGTCGCTCTCGCTGCTGGTGGGATGCACCAGCCAGAAGGATGAGAATTCCACCACGACGACGACCGACGAGACAAGCCAAACGGACACGGTGGAAACGACGGCGGATGGGACCACCGCCGACGACACGACCGCCACGGATGACACCGCTGCCACGGACGACGCCACCGCTACGGACGACGCCACTGCCACGGACGACACCGCCGCCACGGACGACACGGCCGCTGCCGACGGCGCCGCTGCCTCGGATGGGACGGACGCCGCCGCCGCTGCTTCGGACGAGGCCGCATAAATTCCATAACCACCGACACAGGCCGCACGCCGCACGGGCGTGCGGCCCTTTGCCTACCGGTGGCCGCTCCCCGAAAAAAGATATAGACGACTTCGTCTGATTGTGCTATACTGCAACTTACAGACGACTTCGTCTGGAAATCGCATAAGGGGATATCGAGTATGGGCATCGTTCTGGACGTACTGCGGCTGCTCGCGGCCATCGTTATCGCCGTCATCGCGGGGAAGCTGATTTCCCAGCTGAAGCTGCCGGCCATTTTGGGCTGGCTGATTGCCGGGATGTTCATCGGCCCGCACGCGCTGAACCTGTTGGGGAGCTCCGTGCTGGACGCGCAATGGTTTTCCGTTTTGGAGCACATCCTGGAGTGCACCTTCGGCCTGATGATTGGCACGGAGCTGATTTGGAAAGAGATGAAGCGGGCGGGCCCGCAGATCCTTGTCACCACCGTCACGGAATCCCTGGGCACGTTCCTGGTGGTCAGCGCGGTGTTTGCCGTTCTCTTCTGGGTGGCGGACATCCCCCTCTATCTGGCGCTGATGTTCGGCGGCATTGCGCTGGCGACGGCGCCGGCGCCCTCGCTCTCCGTCGTCAACGACCTGAAGACGGACGGCCCGGTGACCAAGACGCTGATTCCCATGGCGGCCCTGGACGATCTGGTGGGCGCCCTGGTCTTTTTCCTGGTGATTGCGTTCGTCTCCGCGCACCTCTCCACGGCGGGCATCCCGGTTCCGATGGTGCTGTTCCTGGTGTTCCTGCCGGTGATTCTCGGCGCCATCACCGGCTTTATCACCGGGAAACTGCTCCGGCTCACCAAGAAGCCCGGCAGCACGCTGGCGGTCATGCTGCTGATGCTGCTGCTCTCGGCCGGAATCGGCTTTGCCATCAACAGCGCGCTGCCGACGCCGGTGCTGAATTTCATGCTGATTGGCATGGCGTTCTCCACGGTGTTTGCGAACATGGTCACGGAGCAGCAGCTCCAAGACATGATGCGGGTGATGAACCCGGTGATTGGCTTTGCCATGGTCGTGGTGATTTTGAACCTGGCTGCGCCGCTGGACTACCACCTGATTTTCGGCGCCGGCGTCTACACGGCGGTCTATATCGTGGCCCGGGCCATCGGCAAGTACAGCGGGGCGTACTTCGGGGCGGCCGTCACCCATTCGCCGGCCACGGTGCGGAAGTATCTCGGCTTTACGCTGCTGCCGCACTCGGGCGTGTCGCTGGTGTTCACCGGCATCGCGGTTTCCGTCCTGGCGGGCCCCGCGCCGGAGTATGCCGAGATTATCCAGGGCACGATTGCGGCGGCGGCGGTCATCAATGAGATTATCGCGGTGTTCATGGCCAAGAAGGGCTTTGAGTGGGCCGGCGAGCTGCACAAGGCGAAGGGAGGCGACGTCCGTGACGCAAAAGGAACGGCAGGCGCGTAGCAGGCAGGTGATTTTCCAGGCCGCGCTGGAGGAATTCGGCGCCGCGGATTTTGAAGCGGTCACGATGGACGGCGTCTGCGCCAAACATGGGATTTCCAAGGGGATGCTGTACCACTACTACGCCGGCAAGGACGAGCTGTTCCTCGCCTGCGCGGGGGAGATTTTCCAGGCGCTCCACCGGTATTTGCAGGCGGAGCTGCTGCCCCTGGAGCGGCAGCCGGTGTTCGAAGCGCTGCAAAACTATTTCCTGCTGCGGGAGACGTTTTTCCAGACCCGCCCGCGGGAGAAGCACGTCTTTGAAAATGCGGTGCTCTATCCGCCCAAGCACCTGGCCGACCGGATTCAGGCGCTGCGCCAGCCCATCCTCCAGGAGAACAACCGGTTTCTGCACCGGCTGCTCTCCCGGATGACGCTGCGGGAGGGCGTGGACAAAGAGCGGGCGGCGCGCTACCTGAGCAGCATCCACGCGGTCTTCTGGACCATCCTGGAGCGGTACTGCGCCCAGGCCGGCACGCCGGACCTCCACAAGACGCTGACGGAGGCGGTGGATCTGCTGCAGCTGGTCCTGTACGGCGTGGCCGGGCCGGAGGCCATATCCGGCCGCGACGCGTAAAACTCCGAAAAAAGCTCCTCAAAACATCCGTTTTGAGGAGCTTTTTGTCATGATGATGGGATGGGTTTACGGGTACAGCCGGGTCGCCAGCTCGGTTGCCCAGTCCTGGTCCCAGGTGTGGCGGTCCAGGCCGGACGCCTCCACGCCGCCGTAGAGAAACCCGTATTGGGCCCGCCCGCGGTCGCTGGTGGGGTCAAAGTAGCGCCACTGCCCGTCAATCTGAACCAGGTTCCACATGTGGTATTCGCTGCCCAGCTTGCCGTTGACGGTGACGCAGGGAATCCCGGCCTGCTCCAGAAGCAGCTGGAAGGCCTGGGCGTAGCCGCCGCAGATGGCCAGATGGTCATGCAGGGCGCCGTAGGCGGTGAGGGAATCGTAGGGCATCTCCGTGGGCTGGGAGTAGTAGCGGAAGTCGTAGCGCACGTTCTCCGTCAGGTAGGCGTACAGCGCCAGGGCCTGTTCCGCCGTGGTCATGTCGGCCGTGACGGTCTCCTCCAAGACCTGTTGGGCGAGGGCCTCCGTCTCCGCCAGGCGCTCCAGGGCCTGCGCCTGGGTCAGGCCGCCCTGGGGCGTGACGGTGATGGCGGTGCCGTCGGCGCTGAGCTGGCAGAGGAGGTAGCTTCCGCCCACCTGCTGGAGCGCGCGGTTCATGTCGTCCACCTCCAGGGTGGGGTCGGTGATGCGGATGGAGATGCGCTCCTGCTCCAGCCCCTCCCGCGCCGCCTGGAGCAGGCCGCTCAGGTCGGCGACCGCCGTCCCCTGGAAGCCCTCCGGGAAGTCGCCGGTGCGGTAGGGCATATAGGACACGGTGCAGCGCAGCAGCCCGTCGTCGCCCAGCTCCGCCTCCAGATGGTGGGCGTACTTGTAGGCCGGGGTGTCGGAAAGGATGGCGGAGTGGAGGTTCTGGACGGTCAGCGGCAGCTGCGCACGCTCCTGCTCCGTCAGGGCCGAGACGTCGAAGGCCGGCGGCTGCTCCGCGGCCGCGATGGCCTGGGCCAGCTGCGCCTGAAGCGCCTCCAGGCTGTCCACGGCCACCGTGTCCGGCTGGGGGTCCGGCTGTGCGGCGGCGGCTTCCGGCCAGGCCAGGCCCAGGTTCTGCCGGATTTCGGTCCGCAGCGCCGTCATCTCCGCGTCCTCCCAGAAGAAGCGCACCTTCTCTTCGGCCACGGTGTTCCCCTGGGGCTCGCCACCCAGGACGAACACGGCAAAGGTGTCGGCGATGTCCTCGTGGAAGTAGTTGGCCCCGTAGCGGCTGACGTAGTGGGTGGGATTCGCCTCATAGTCCCCCACGCCGGTGTCCCCCAGGGTGCTCCAGAAGGCGTCGTAGAAGGCCTTGCGGAAGGAGCCGGGGCGGAAGCCGGCCGGGTCGTGGGTGCCGCTGCCGACGGTCAGGTCAATCTGGGTCGCGTCCTCCAGCAGGACGTGGCCGTACTCGTGGAGGATGGTGTACGTCAGCTTGCTCCAGTCCCGTTTGGCGCCGGTCTCGTCGTACACGTCGTAGTAGTCGATGCTGAGGGAGAACCGGGTGTTGTCGGTGACGCCGTCCTCCCGGATTGGGGAGGTGTAGGCGAGGATGTTGCTGGTGCCGTCGGTGAAGAGGTTGAATTCGGCGATGGTCTGCCGGGCGTCCTGGGGCAGGATGGAGCAGAGGTAGTCCCACACCGCCGCGTCCTCCGGGTCGTCGATGGTCGCCTGGCCGCCTTGGACCGGATAGGAGCCCAGCACGTTGGTGATGCCGACGGAGTAGCTGCTGACGGTGACGAGGCAGCCCGCCTCATCCTGGGAGAGGGTGAGGTATTTGCTGTAAATCTCGTCGGCCCAGCTGACCTGCCCGTCCTCCTCGGACGTGGGCGCGCCGTACATGGCCTCGATGAGGCTGCGCACCTCATCGGCGGTGTAGCCGGTCTCCTCGGGGCGCAGTTCGATGCGCTCGAGGAAGCCGTTGCGGTACTGGTAGTAGGTGTTCATGGGGGTCTCCCCGTCGAACCAGCGCATCGCGTAGCGGTACGTCTCGTACACGTCGGTCCAGCCGTCGCCGGAGACCTCATGGGTGTCCGTCAGCGCACCGGCGGCGCCGATGTAGGCCTCCGTCTCGGCCCGGGAGCTGTCAAAATAAATCACATTCTGCCGGGTCTGGCGGTAGGTGTAGCCGTCCCCCTGGGCCCTGGCCAGCGCCCGGTAGGAGCCGGAATCGGGGGAGGCAATCTCCCGCGCCGCCGCCGCGACCAGCTCCGCCGCCCGGGCGACGGCATAGAGATCCAGCTGGTCGGCCGTGTCCGCCGACGTGTGGTAGAGGTAGCCGCGGCCGTCCTGCATCACCAGGACCGAGGGAATCCCGGCCAGCTGGAAGGAGGCGTGGTCGCTGGCGGTCTCCGCCCGCAGCGCCAGCGCCGGGTCCTGCTCCTGGAGCAGGTCGCTGAGCCAGTTGGCCTCGCCGTCCGTGGTGCAGAGGACGGTGCCGCCGGCCCCCAGGCCGCCGAGCATATCCAGCTGGATGTCCCCGATGATGCGCGCCCGCTCCGCCTCTGGGAGGGAGGCGGTGTAGGCCCGGGAGCCGTTTTTCCCGTTCTCCTCGTCGGTGAAGCTGAGGAAGCGCAGTTCCGTGTCGGTGGGGACGTCCCGGAGGGCCTCCGCGGCGTAGAGCAGCGCGGCGACGCCGGAGGCGTTGTCATTGGCGCCGTAGGCCGTGGGGACGCTGTCGTGGTGGGCGGACAGGACCAGGATGTCCGCGTCGGGGGACGCGGCCTCCCGCACGGCGATGACGTTGTACCCGGTGCGCCCCTGGTCGTCGGTGTAGGGCTGCCGGGTGACCGTATAGCCCATGGCGGTGAACCGGGTCTCCAGGTATGCCGCGGCGTCGGCCTCGCCCCGGGAGCCGATGGGACGGTGGGCGCCGGTCAGGGCCTCTAGGTCCGTCCGGATGCCGGAAACGTCGGGCAGCGCGTCCGCCCGCTCCAGCATCGCCAGGGCCTCGGCCACGAGGATGGTGCCGGCGGGGGCCAGACGGGTGTCGCTCCGCCCGGTCATCGCGCCGGTCTGGAGGCACCAGAGCGCGGCGTCCCGGGCCCAGGAGGCCACCGAGCCGGCGTCCTGGAAGGGCGCCAGGCCCTGGGCGGCCGTCGCCGGGGCGCCGGCCTGCCGCCAGAGGATGGCGGCGAACTCCTGCCGGGTCACGGAGCGGGACGGCTCGTAGCGGCCGCCGCCCACGCCGTTGAGGATCCCCTCCGCCGCGGCCCAGGTCACGGCGTCGGCGTACTCGTCCGGCACGTCGGAAAACGGGCACGCCTCGGAGACTGCCGGCCGGCCGGCCGCCTCATAGAGCAGCTGCGCCGCCATGCCGCGGGTGACCACCGCCTCCGGCTCACGGAGCAGGTCCTGGCTGACGGCGCGGTCCTGCCCCCAATCCAGCGCCGCCTCCGCCCAGGCGGGCCACTCGCCCGGCGCCGCGGCGAGGGCGGCGGAGGAGAGCAGCGCCAGACAGAGCAGCAGGGCGCATCCGCGCCGGAGCGCCCGGGCCGCCGGGCCGCGGGCGGACGGCGGCTGTGCGGCTGCGGACTGTTTCATAAAAACCACCTCATTCGCATGGTTGCAGAAGATACCGCCAGTATAGACGATTGGCCGGGGAAAAAGTTGCAGGGAATTTGCCATTTTGGGCAATTTTGGGCCGCACGCCGGAACGGCGCGCGGCCCTGTGGGGCGTATGCGCAGCAGGCGGCATCCCTTCGCCCCATGCCTGCATTTTGGCGACGGCGTGTCGGGTTTCTCGACACGCTGGGAGCGATGGCTACACGTACTGCTGGGAGTTGACGTCAATGACGCCGCGGGTGGTGATGCGCAGGGTGGGCAGCACCGGCAGGGCCAGGAAGCTGAGGGTCATGAACGGGTCGATGCCCCGGCTGACCCCGAGCCCGTGGGCCGTCTCCTTGGCCTTCTCCAGCTGGGTGTTGAGCTTCTCCACCGACTGCTCGGAGAGGATGCCGGCCACCTCCAGCACCAGCTCCGTGAGGACCTGGCCACCCTGGGCCACGACGATGCCGCCGCGGTTCTCGACCACCCGGTTCACCGCCAGGGCCATGTCGGCCGAGTTGGTGCCCACGGCGATGATGTTGTGGCTGTCGTGGGAGATGGACGTGGCCACCGCCCCGGCCCGGAGGCCGTAGCCCTGGAGATACCCCAGGCCGATGTGGCCGGTGCCCTTGTGCCGCTCCACCACGGCCAGCTTCAGGATGTCCTGGGCGAGGTCCACGTGGTCGGCGTAGCCGTTGTCGGTGGTGAGAATCTCCCCGGGCACCAGGCCCAGCACGCCCCGGCGGCGGCGGTCCCGGAAGTCGTCCACCGCCAGCGTCCGCACCTGGAAGGTGTCGTGGGCCCGCTCCACGAGCCACGGGTCGATGGCCGGCAGGGGCATCTCCCGGAAGTAGCCGTCGCCGTACCAGAGCTTCCCCTTCTTGAAGACCATCTGCACCTGGAACTGCTCCAGGTTGTCCACCACGGCGAAGTCCGCCAGATAGCCCGGGGCGATGGCGCCGCGGTTGTTCAGCTGATAGTACCGGGCGGCGTTGTGGCTGGCGGCCTTGACGGCCAGGATGGGGTCGGCGCCCCCGGCCACGGCCCGGCGGACGATGTAGTCGATGTGGCCCTTCTCCAAAAGATCTCCCGGGTGCTTGTCGTCGGTGCAGAACATACACCGCTCGTAGTACCGCGGGGTGAGCAGGGGCAGCAGCGCGTCCAGGTTCCGGGCGGCGGTGCCCTCGCGAATCATGATGAACTGGCCCCGCTGCAGCTTCCGCAGCGCGTCCTCCAGGTCGGAGCACTCGTGGTCGGAGTAGACGCCGGCCGCCACGTAGGCGTCCAGGTCCTTGCCCTGCAGGCCCGGGGCGTGGCCGTCAATCTTCTTGTGGTGGGCCTGGGCGGCCACGATTTTCTCAATCACGCCGGCGTCGGCGGCGATGACGCCGGGGTAGTTCATCATCTCGGCCAGGCCGTTCACCCGCGGGTGCTCGTAGAAGGAGTCGATGGCCCGGTAGTCCAGCACGGCCCCGGCCTCGTCCATGGGCGTGGCGGGGACGCAGGAGGGCAGCATGAACCGCACGTCGATGGGCAGGCCCTCGGTGGCCTGGAGCATGTAGTCGATGCCGTCGGTGCCCATGACGTTGGTGATTTCGTGGGGGTCGGCGACGACCGTGGTGGTGCCGTGGGGCAGGACGGCCCGGGCGAACTCCCGCGGGGTGACCATGGCGCTCTCCAGGTGGATGTGGGCGTCGATGAACCCCGGCAGCACGACGCGGCCGGACACGTCGTACTCCTTCCGGCCGGTGTAGTCGCCCATGCCGACGATGAGCCCCTCGGCCACGGCGATGTCCCCGCGGCACAGCTCGTTGGAGAAGACGTTCAGGTACGTGGCGTTCTTGAGGACCAGGTCCGCCGGCTCCCGGCCGGCTGCCACGCGGATGATGCGCTGTTTTTTCAGCAGCTTGCGGTTGATTTTTCCGGAGTAGCTCTCGTTGGGGATGGCCATACCGTTCCTCCTTTCGCGGCCGGCGGCAGCCGCCGCCGGATGGGCGGGTTCCCTCTTGTCTCCAGTGTACCACGGCCCCTCCGGTTTGTCCACCCGCCGCGGACGGCGAAAATTCCGTTTCTTTGGCGGGAAAACTGTGGTACACTAGAGCCATGAAATTCACAAAGGAGGCAACCGCCATGGAACGCAAGGAACTCCTGCGCCGCGTGGACCACACGCTGCTGCGGCCCGACGCCGCCTGGCCGGAAATCCGCGCCCTCTGCGACGAGGCCGCCGAATTCCACACGGCGTCCGTCTGCATCCCGCCCAGCTTCGTCCCCCGGGCCAGGGCCTATCTGGACGGGCGGGTCCCCGTCTGCACCGTCATCGGCTTCCCCAACGGCTACGCCGCCACGGCGGCGAAGGTGTTCGAGGCCGCCGACGCCGCCGCCCGCGGGGCCGACGAGCTGGACATGGTCGTCAACCTGGGCTGGGTCAAGGAGGGGCGCTTTGACGACGTCCTCCGGGAGATCCGCGCCGTCCGGACCGTGACCGAGGGGAAGGTCCTCAAGGTCATCATCGAGTGCTGCCTGCTGACCGACGAGGAGAAGCTGCGCCTGTGCGACGTGGTCACCCGGTCGGGGGCCGACTATATCAAGACCTCCACCGGCTTTTCCAAGGGCGGGGCCACCGAGGCCGACGTGGCCCTGCTGGCGGCCCACGTGGGGCCGGGGGTGAAGGTCAAGGCGGCCGGCGGCATCGCCACCCTGGCCGACGCCGAGGCCATGCTCCGGGCCGGCGCCGACCGCCTGGGCACCAGCCGCCTGGTTGCCCTGGCCCGGGCGGAGGGGGTGCGGCCGTGAAGCGCGTCTTCCTCATCGTCCTGGACTCCTTCGGCGTGGGGGAGGCCCCCGACGCCGCGGCCTTCGGCGACGCCGGGGCCAACACCCTCCGCTCCGTCAGCCGCTCGCCGGAGTTCCACCTGGACAACCTGGCGGCCATGGGCTTCGGCCTCATGGACGGCGTGACGGTCTTTCCGCCCCCGGCCCATCCCACGGCCGCCGTGGCCCGGATGCGGGAGCGGTCCATGGGCAAGGACACCACCATCGGCCACTGGGAGATTGCCGGGCTGATTTCGGAAAAGCCGCTGCCCACGTACCCCAACGGCTTCCCGCCGGAGGTCATCGCGGAGTTCGAGCGGCGGACCGGCCGGGGCGTCCTGTGCAACCGGCCCTACTCGGGCACCGACGTCATCCGGGACTACGGGGCCGAGCAGATGGCGACCGGCAAGCTGATTGTCTACACCTCGGCCGACAGCGTCTTCCAGATTGCCGCCCATGAGGCGGTCATCCCCCTGGAGGAGCTGTACCGGGACTGCCGCATCGCCCGGCAGCTGCTGACCGGCGACCACAACGTCGGCCGCGTCATCGCCCGGCCCTACGTCGGGACGCCGGAGACCGGCTTCACCCGCACCACCAACCGCCACGACTTCTCCCTGGAGCCGCCGGGCACGACGCTGCTGGACGCCGTCTCGGCCGCCGGGCAGGCGGTCCTCGCCGTGGGGAAGATCTCCGACATCTTCGCCGGCCGGGGCGTCACCGAGGCGCTGCCGACGAAGGGCAACGCCGACGGCCAGGCGACGGCCCTGGCCCTGGCCGGGCGGGACTTCCGGGGGCTGTGCTTCGTGAACCTGGTGGACTTCGATATGCTCTACGGCCACCGCCAGGACGCCGACGGCTACGCCCGGGCCCTGACGGCCTTCGACCGGTGGCTGCCGGAGTTCCTGGCGCAGATGGGTCCGGAGGATCTGGTGATTCTCACCGCCGACCACGGCTGCGACCCCAGCGACGACTCCACCGACCACACCCGGGAGTACACGCCGATGATTGCCCTCGGCCCCCGGGTCCGTCCCGGCTCCCTGGGCACGCGGGACACCTTTGCCGACATCGCGGCCACCGCGGCCGAGGCCCTGGGCGTCCCCCTGGAGACGCCGGGCCGCAGCTTCCTCCCGGCTCTGCTGGGCGGGGCGTAAGATACCGCGCGCCCCCGGGACAACGGAAGTCCCGGGGGCGCTTGTGATTCATTCCAGGGTATCGAGGAGAATGTCCGGCACGTGGAGGGACGACGGCTGGCAGCGTTCCAGCCGCGCGGCCAGGCGCTGGGCCGCCTCCCGGCTGAGGGCCACGTCGTGGGCCGCCACCGTCCATGGCCCGCCCGGCGTCCGGACGGCGACGGCGTAGGCCGGATACCAGACGCCGTCCGCGCCCTGCCGGCTCTCGCAAATCAGCCGGTAGCGACGGGACGGCGCCGCCGCGCCGTCTTCCGCAGGCTCCATGGTCTCCCCTCCCAGGTTTCCCGAATGACGCCGTATACTCTAGCAAACGGCCGGCTTCCCGTCGAGGAAGCCGGCCTCCATGGTTTCCTGGTTATTCCGCCTGCAAAATCCGCTCGATATACCGGTTGTTCAGCCAGAAGCACTGCTTCGGCAGGACGGTTCCGTCGGGCAGGACGTCCACGTCGCTGGCGTCGCGGCCGTGGGGCCGCACGTGGGCCACCGGGCTCTCGGACGCCTTGGGCAGGTTGTTCCGCACGACGCGCCCGTCCGGGCAGAGCCGGACGCCGCCGCAGGCCAGCGCCCGCGTCCGCTCCCAGACCCGGCGGACCTCCTCCAGATCCTCGGCCGGCATATTCCAGAGCTTCACCCGCTCCAGGCAATACTGGCCGTCGGCCTGCTCCCGGAAGACGACGAAGAGGAACTTGGTCGGCTCCAGCTGCTGGCGCAGCGCCGAAGTCTCCCACGTCTCCTCCAGCAGCTGGGAGAAGCGGAAGGCCGGGAAGGACATGCTCTCCCGGATGCGGCTGCTGCGCTGGATGCGGACGGTCTTGGGGCAGATGCCGGCGCTCTGGAACTCGGCCGTGCGGGCCAGCGGGCCGCGGACGCCCAGCATCCGGCCCAGCAGCAGCGCCAGGCGGCTTTTGGCCGCGGACCGGCCGCCGAACTGCGCCCAGAGCCGCGCCTCGGTCCAGCCCAGGTACGGCCGCAGCCGCTCCAGGAGGACGGCCTCGAAGGACTGCCGCTCCAGCAGGCGCCAGTCCTGGATAATCCGCTCGTCCCGCCGCGCGCCGAAGACGTACTCGTTGAGGATCCGGGTCATGTACGCGGGCTTCAGCGAGTAGGCCCGCTGCTTGGCCGGGATGGGGCTGAAGGGCTGGCGCCGCATCGTGGCGGCGGTGGCCCCCTTGGTGCAGGCGGCCAGGTAGAGGGTGTCGCCCTCGGTGAGCAGGTGGGCCTGGCCGGCGCGGATCTTGTCCCGGATGGTCTCCCAGTCCTGGCGGATGATGGCCAGGTCCTCCTCGGGGAAGCGGAAGAGCGTGGCGTGGTCGATGAAGAGGTCGCCCTTGTCGGCGTCGGGGCGGTGCTCATAGGAGAGGATGAGCATTGTGCCGCATTTGCGGCAGAAGTCGCTGGTCTCAAAGGTCTTGTCCCACTCGGTCTCGTAGTTGATGAGGCAGCCGACCAGCCGCTCCTTGGCCCGGAGGCCCCGGCGGTTCCGGACGTAGGGCGTGACCTTCAGCTCCACGCCGGCCTCGGGGAAGTCGGGCTCGGCGTCGCTGTTGGGGGTGTAGCCGAACCAGCTCTCCTCCACCACGGTGCCGACGGCGCCCTTGCCGCTTCGCAGGCGGCCGGTCTTGTCCATCTCCCGGAAGGGGATGCCGATGGCCTCCTGGCCGCGGCGCAGGACGGCGGCCGGGGTTTGATAGACGGTGCCTTCCATGGGGACCTCCTCGCGCGGGCGGAAAAGTTCCCTCTTGATCTTTTCCGCAAAACGTGGTATGATTTCTGTGATTCGCCGGGGACATCCCCAGCATACCACAGAGAAGGGGGAAAGGGAAGTGGCAAACCGCCAGGAAATCCGCGTGGTGGAGCTCTTTGCCGGCGTCGGCGGCTTCCGGCTGGGGCTGGAGCGCTGCTCGCCCCGGTTCCGGACCGTCTGGGCCGACCAGTGGGAGCCGGGCCAGGCGGGGCAGTGGGCATACCGCTGCTACTGCCGGCGCTTCGGCGAGGCGGCCCGCTGCTGCAACGAGGACATCGCCGCCGTGACGGACCAGGCCCCGGCGCACGACCTGCTGGTGGGCGGCTTCCCCTGCCAGGACTACTCGGTGGCCCGGACCGGCGCCGAGGGCATCGAGGGGAAAAAGGGCGTCCTCTGGTGGTCCATCTACGACATCCTCCGGGTCCGCCGGCCGCGGATGGTGCTGCTGGAAAACGTGGACCGGCTTCTCAAGTCCCCGGCCCGGCAGCGGGGGCGGGACTTCGGCGTCATGCTCCGCTGCCTCGTCGAGGCCGGCTACCGGGCCGAGTGGCGGGTCGTCAACGCCGCCGACTACGGCAACGCCCAGCGGCGGCGGCGGGTGTTCCTCTTCGCCACCCGGGATCCCGCGCCGGCCGCCCTCCGGGACTTCCCCGCCGGCGCGCCCGGCTGGCTGGTCCGGGACGGCTTCTTCTCCGGGGCCTTCCCGGTGCTGGACGGGCCGCCGGCCAAGCAGGGCTGGGCCGACGTGACGGCCGGCCGAGATCTGGCGGAGCTGTCGGACACCTTTTCGGCCGCCTTCAGCAACGCCGGCGTCATGGTGGACGGCCGGGTGTACACCCAGGAGCTGACGCCCCGGGCCGTGCCGCCGACGCCCCTGGCGGACCTGCTGGAGCCGGGCGGCGTGGACGAGCGGTACTATCTGCGGGGCGAGACCCTGGAGAAGTGGCGGTACCTCAAGGGGGCCAAGCGGGTCCTGCGGACGGCCAAGACCGGCTACACCTACTGGTTCACCGAGGGGACCATCCCCTTCCCGGATCCGGCGGACCGGCCGGGGCGGACGATGCTCACCAGCGAGGGCTCCCTGAACCGCAGCACCCACATCGTCGTGGACCCGGCCACCGGCGAGCTGCGCAAGCTGACGCCGGTGGAGTGCGAGCGGCTCAACGGCTTCCCCGACGGCTGGACCGACACGGGGATGCCGGAGCGCCAGCGGTACTTCGTCATGGGCAACGCCCTGGTGGTGCCGGTCGTCACCCGGATGGGGGCGCGGCTGCTGGAGCTGCTGTGAGGCCGTGGCGGCGGCGCGCCCGTTTTTTTCGCGCCGCCCCCTTGCAAAGGGCCGGCGGATGTGATATAAAGGGAAACGAGAAGAAACCGCACAATTCCATAGGGGGGTCGGGGGAACCCGGCTGAGATTCCGGCTGACACCGCCGGTGACCCGTTGAACCTGTTGGGTAATGCCATCGTAGGGAGGATCCGCCGCGCAGATTCTGCGCGGGTAAGAAGTCGCTCAGCGAAGGCTGTGCGGCTTTTCTTCATCATGGAAGGAGGTTTCTAACCGTATGCAACTGAAAAAATCGTGGGAACTGAAGGATGTCATCATGATGGCCATCCTCGGCGTCGTCTTCGCGGCCGTCTACATGGCGGTGTTCCAGGGGGGGCTCGCCATCTCCACGGCCCTGACGCCCCTGGGCCTCTCCAGCTTCGGCTTCGAGATTATCTACGGCGTCTGGTTCATGGCCGCCACCCTGGCGGCGTACATCATCCGGAAGCCCGGCGTGGCGCTGGTGACGGAGGTCCTGGCCTCGGCCATCGAGCTGCTCATGGGCAACTCCGGCGGCCTGACCGTGGTCCTCACGGGCATCATCCAGGGCGCCGGCGCGGAGGTGGTCTTCGCCCTGTTCCGCTACAAGAAGTGGACGCTGGGCTCGCTGACCCTGGGCGCCATGCTCTCGGCCGTGTTCATCTTCTGCTACGAGCTGTACTATCTCAACTACATCGCCCTGGCGCCGGGCCTGCTGGCCGGGCAGCTGGCGGTGCGTCTGGTGAGCGCCTTCGTCTTCTCCGGCCTCATCTGCAAGCTGGCCGGCGACGGCCTGGCCAAGACCGGCGTCGTCAAGAGCTACGCCATCGGCGCCAAGGCGGACATTGGAAAAGTCTACGACGAGGAGGAATAACCCCATGGAAAAGCTGAAAATTGTTCTGGACTGGTTCCCCAACACCAACCACACCGGCTTCCTGCTGGCCGAGAAGCGCGGCTGGTTCGCCGACGCCGGGCTGGACGTGGAGATCTCCGGCGAGGTCCACGGCTCCATGCACCTGCACGGGGCGGACTTCATCTGCGGCCCGGAGATCTCCATGCTCGACTGCATGGAGCGGGGCGAGGACATGACCTGCGTGGCCACCCTCACCCAGAAGTGCGACTCGGGCATCGTCTCGCTGAAGGAGGCCGGCATCACCCGCCCCCGGGAGCTGGAGGGCAAGCGCCTGACCCACTGGTCCCCGGCCTGGTTCCACAAGGCCATCGGCCGGGTGGTGGAGGTGGACGGCGGCGACTACTCCAAGGTCAAGCTGCTGAACATGGACGTGGGCGACATCGTCGCCACCCTGGGCGACGTGGCCGACGCCACCTGGGTCTACGAGAACTGGGAGAACCAGGTGCTCCTCGAGGCCGGTAAGGAAATCAACTACTTCAACCTGGGCGACATCGACCCCATCTTTGACTTCTGCGCCCCGGCCATGGCCGCGGCCCGCGAGACCCTGGAGAAGAAGCCCGAGGCGGTGCGCAAGCTGCTGGCGGTGCTGGACCGGGCCTACCAGGAGGTGGTCGCCCACCCCGAGGAGACGGTGCTGGAGGTCAAGGACCGGATGCCGGAGGGCTCCTCGGACGCCCTGCTGATTCGCAGCCAGCGGCACCTGACGCCGATTCTGCTGGACGCCAACGGCCACTGGGGTCGGATCCGTCCCGAGCGCTGGGACCGCATGGCCGACTATATGCTCAGCGTCGGCGTCATCTCCCGCCGCCGCGACACCGAGTACACCAACGACTACTTCGCGTAATGGCCATCTCCTTCGAGAACCTGCAATTCACGTACTTTGCCGACCGCAAGCCGGTCCTGGCCCAGGTCAGCGCCGCCTTCGACGCATCCGAGATTACGGTGCTGACCGGGCCCTCCGGCTGCGGGAAGTCCACGCTCCTCTACCTGGCGGCCGGCATCTACCCCCAGGCCGCCGGCCTGGTCCAGGGGGGGCGGGTGACCGTGGAGGGGGTGGAGCCCGCCTCCCTGAAGCCGCCGGAGCGGTGCCGGCTGGTGGGGCTGATGTTCCAGAACCCGGAGCTGCAGTTCTGCATGGACACGGTCCGCAACGAGCTGATTTTCTGCCTGGAGAACATCCGCACCGACCCGGCCGAAATCGAAGCCCGGATGGACGAGGCCCTGGCCTTCTGTGAGATTGCCCACCTGAAGGACCGGACGCTCCTGAGCCTCTCGGGCGGCGAGCGGCAGAAGGTGATGCTGGCCTGCCTGACGGCCCTGGGGCCGAAGTGGCTGCTGCTGGACGAGCCCTTCGCCAACATCGACGACGAGGCCGCCCGGGCCATCGCCGCCAAGCTGGGCCAGCTCCACCGGGAGCGGGGCGTCGGGATCCTGGCGGTGGACCACCGGCTGGAAAACTGGCTGTCCGTCGCCGACACCATCCGCTTCCTGGACGGCGGCCGGCTGCTGCCCGAGACCATGGACGCCCGGGCCCTGGACCGGGCCCGGCTGGAGGCGCTGGGGATCCTCGTCCCCGGCGCCTCCTACGGTCCCCAGCTGCCTCCCGCCCGGCCGGGAGAGGTGGTGCTGGAGCTGCGGAACCTCTCGCTCACCCACCAGGGCAGCGCCATCCTCCGGAACGTCAACGCCCAGTTCCGCCGGGGCTGCCTCTACGCCGTGGTGGGCCCCAGCGGCTGCGGCAAGAGCAGCCTCTTCGGGGCGCTCTCCGGCGTCTTCCCCTACCGGGGCGAGGCCCTGCTGGAGGGGCGGAGCCTCAAAAAGCTCCGCCGGCAGGACCTGGGGAAAATCGGCTTCGTCACCCAGAACCCCCAGGACCAGTTCGTCGGCGGCACGGTCCGGCGGGAGATCCTCGCCAGCCTCCGCCGCGACCCCAACGCCGAGGCCCGCAGCGAGGAGATCCTCCGGGGCATCCGCCTGTGGCGGTACCGGGACATCTCGCCCTACCTCCTGAGCCAGGGGCAGCAGCGGCGGCTGGGCGTCGCGGCGCTGATGGCCTACGACTGCCGCTGCCTGGTCTGCGACGAGCCCACCTACGCCCAGGACCGGCGGAACACCGTCGCCATCATGGACGGCCTGGCCCGCCAGGCCCGGGAGCGGAACGTGGCGCTGATTTTCTCCACCCACGACCCCCAGCTGGCCCGGGACTACGCCGACGAGATCTATTCGCTCAAGGAGGGGACGCTCCATGCGTGCGCTGAACCCGGCGTGTAAATTCGTGGGGCTGCTGGTGGCGACCTTCGTCCTGGCCGCCGTCCGGAGCCCCTGGTGGAATTTCGCGGCCTTCCTGCTGAGCATGGCCGCCATCCTGGCCGCCCGGGTGCGGCCGGGGAAGCTGCTGCTGCTTCTGATTCCGGTGGCCCTGGCGGCCCTGGGGATGTTCTTTACCGGCTACCGGTTCTCGGCCGACGGCTCGATGCCGGTCCGGTCCGACGTCTTCCTCGTGGGCAGCAGCCAGCTGTGGAACGGCCTCCTCCAGGCCAGCCGCGTCCTGGCCTACGCCGGGCTGGGCTACGCCTTCGCCCTGACGACCGACCGGATCCGGATGGTCCGCTCCTTCCAGCGGCAGTTCCATGTGCCCCAGGTCTTCGCCTACGGCCTGCTGGCCGCCTGGGGGGTCTTCCCCCACATGGTCCAGGAGTTCCGGCGGACCCGGGCGGCCTTCCGGGCCCGGGGAATCCGGGTGTTCCCGGTGTCGCCGGCCCTGCTGGCGCCGCTGCTGGTCAAGTCGGTCCGGTGGTCCGAGGAGCTGGCGGTGGCCATGGAGTCCAAGGGCTTTGCGGGGTCGGAGCCGCGGACCGACTTCTCCCCGATTCGCGTCCGGTGGTTCGACTGGGTGTTCCTGGCCGTCTGCTGCCTGGCGCTGCCGGCGGCGGCGGTGCTGTTCACCTGAACCCCGGCGCCGACGGCAAAACACCGCCCGCCTCTTTTCGAGGCGGGCGGTGCTCAGCGTGTCGAGAAACTCGACACGCTGTCGCCAAAATGCAGGCATTTTGGCGAGGGGATGCAGGCTCCCACGCGCACGGCCCGTTGGGCCGCACACTCGTCGCCTGTAAAGTGTTTTTTCCGAGGCGCATGTCCCCGGAAAAAACGGATTGAAACTTTTTTCGCCGCCATCTACGCGCTAAGAGCCGTCCTCCGGGCGGTTGCGCTCCGAAACGCGCCTGCGGGCGCAGTGCGGGCGGCGAAACTCTGCTGAGAGCTTTTCCCCGAGCAAGATACACGCCGTCTTCTTGCACAGCATTGCGGTTTTTTAACAGTCTGAACGCCGCCCATCTCGAGAAGATGCGGGCGGTGCTGTCTATGTAGAACGTTCCGTGCGCTCCAGGCGGGCGATGAGGTCGGCGACGGCGCCGCGGTCGCAGTCGGCCACCACCTCGTAGCCCCGGTGCAGCACCGCCTCGTCGGCCGAGGCCGGGACGAAGGCCCGGTCGGCCTCCTCCAGCATCGGCAGGTCGTTGGGGGCGTCGCCGGCGCACAGCAGAACCTCCCGGCCCAGCGTCCCCGCCAGCCGCCGGGCCGCCGCGCCCTTGCCGCAGCCCCGGGGCAGCAGCTCTATCATCCGCGGCAGGGAGCGCACCGTATCCAGCGGGCTGCCGGCCAGCAGCCGCTCCATCTCGTCGAAGGGCGCCTCGTCCTCGGGGCAGGTCTCGCCGGGGCGGCTGTGGAAGGGGCTGCGGAAGGGGGCGTAGAAGCACGCCACCAGGTAGGTGTCCGTCAGGCCCTCCCAGCCGCCGTAGTCGGGCGTCATGCCGTAACGGGCCATATAGGCGTCCCGGAGGGGGTCCCGGCCGAAGCACCGGTGGCCCCGGAGCCCCTGCAGCTCCAGCCGCAGGCCGGGCCAGCGGCCGTGCAGCTCGCGGATGCGGGCCAGGTCCTCGCTGCCCAGCGCGTGGTACACGGTGATACGGTCCCGGGCCGGCTCCCAGACGGCGGCCCCGTTGGCCACAATCACCGGCACATCCAGGGGCAGCTCGGCCGCCGGCTGCCGGAACATCGGCCGGGACCGGCCGGTGGCGATGGTGAAGGCCCCGCCGCCGGCCAGGAACTGCGCCACCGCCGCCTGGTTGGCCGGCGGGATGGTCCCGTCGAAGGCCGTCATGGTCCGGTCGTAGTCGCTGACCAGCAGCATCCGGGAAAAGTCGTCCATGGTGTCGCTCCTAACGTGTCTGCCGGGGCGTGGTGCCGAACTGGCGCTTGTACGCCCGGGAAAAGGTGGAATAGTCCTGGAAGCCGCTGCGGTAGCAGGCGTCCGTCACCGTCAGCCCGGCGGCAATCAGCTCCCGGGCCAGCATCAGCCGCTTGCCCACCAGGTAGTTGTGGATGGTGTAGCCGGTCTCGGCCCGGAATTTCCGCATCATGTGGTATTTGCTGACGTAGAACCGGGCGGCCAGGTCGTCGATGGCCAGCCGCTCGGTCAGATGGCTGTTGAGGTACTGGAGGATGGCCACGGTCTTCTCGTCGTACCGGGCGCCGGTGGCGTAGGGCAGGCCGTGTTCCAGCTGGCCGCGGCTCACCAGGATCAGCAGCTGCACGACGAGCGACCGGCTCAGCAGCTCCGCGCCGAAGCTCTGCCCCGTCACCGCCGCCTCCAGCGCCGCCAGGGTCTCGGCCACGCGGCAGTCCCGGCTACGCGGCCGCAGGACGAAGCGGAAGTCCTGCCGGGCCTGGGTGAAGCACGCCTCCAAATCGCAGCTGGGCAGGCTCTGCTCCCGCAGGAACACCGGGGAGAGGTAGAGGAGGATCCGCTCATAGGGGACGCCGGCCGTCACGTCCGGCCGGTGGATGCTGCCGCGGCCCACCAGCACGATGTCGCCGGGCTCCAGGGCGTAGCGCTGCCCCTCGATGTCGTAGGACGCCCGGCCGTCCAGGAAAAAGATGAGCTTGTGAAAGGTGTGGTAGTGCCAATCGACCGGCGCCATGTCCATGTCCCGCAGATGGAACAGGCGAAAGGCCTCCGTGAGATACCCGCGCTTTTCGTACAGCTCCGGCTCCAACGCCGACGCCTCCCTCCGGCACGTTTTGTCATCCTGCGGACGCCCGCTCCGGGCCTCCGCACGCCCTGGGGTTGCTACCAGTATACCATATCTGCCGGCGGCTCTGCCGCCGGGCTGCCGGCAGAGCCGGCAGGAAATCGGCGCGGCCGATTTGGATTTGGTGTAACAAGCCCGGCATCCTCCGCCTAAGGGCGGAGGATTGGGCGTGCGTTGCACGCCGCCGCGCAACGCGCGGTTTTGGGCTTATTATACCATCTCCGGCCGGATTTCGGCAAGGGGCCTGCGGGGAATCTTCCCTTGTTCACAGTTTGTTCACAATATTCCGCTACCATGGGGGCAGAAGGGAGAGAATGCGATGAAACACCTGTGCCGACCGGCGGCAGCCCTGGCGGCTGCGGTGCTGCTGCTGGGCATACTGGCCCCGCCGGGCCTGGCGGCCGAGGCGGAGCCGTCGGAGCTGGAGGCCCTGATGGAGCAGTTCCGCGCCGACTACGGCTTGAACGAGGAGAATTTTTCCCTGTGCTACTACAACACCGCCACCGGGGAGACGTACCGCTACAACGACGAGACGTTTTTCTTCGCGGCCAGCACCTACAAGCTGCCGCTGAACCTCTACTACTACGAGCTGGAAAATGCGGGCCAGATTGCCTCCGACGCGTCCATCGGCGGCGTCTCCCTGGCCGACTGCCACTACCAGAGCCTGGTCTGGTCCAACAACGACGTGTCCATCGATATGCTCTACAACCTGGGGGACTTCCGCACCTACAAGACGTGTATGCAGACGTACTTCACGATGGACGAGGCCGACATCCCGTACATCTACTACGTGGACAACTACTACTGCACGTCCATGATGCTCGACACGCTCCAGTATCTCTACGAGAACCGGGAGCAGTTCCCGGAGATGCTCGACTACATGGGCCAGGCCCAGCCGGGGCAGTACTTCGACCGCTACCTGTCCGACCAGTGGGACGTGGCCCACAAGTACGGCTACTTCGTCGATGACGAGACCGGGGTGACCAACATCCACGACACGGGTATCGTCTATACCGACGACCCGTTCCTCCTGGCGGTCTACACGGCCAACGCGCCGCGGGGCGAGGAGGTGCTGGCCCGGGCCGCCGAGACCCTGGCGGCGTATACCACGGAGCAGTTCCAGCGCCGCCAGGCGGAGCTGGAGGCCCAGCGGGAGGCTGAGGAGCAGGCGGAGCTGGAGGCCCAGCGGGAGGCCGAGGAGCAGGCCGCGCTGGAGGCTCAGCGGGAGGCCGAGGAACAGGCCGCGCTGGAGGCCCAGCGGGAGGCCGAGGAACAGGCGGAGTTGGAGGCCCAGCGGGAGGCCGAGGACCAGGCGGAGCTGGAAGCCCGGCAGGAGGCCGAGGCCCGGCGGGAACAGCGGTTCTGGCTGCTGGGTATCGGCGGCGCGGCCGTACTCCTCATCCTGGTCGCGGTGCTGCTGATTCGCACCCTCCGGAAGGGCAAACGGTAGACGGCGCCCGGCAGGGCGCACAACGGATTTTCGGAAAGGAGAACATCCCATGGCGTATCCAACCCCCCACATCGCCGCCACGCCGGCGGACTTCGGCCGCACGGTGCTGATGCCCGGCGACCCCCTGCGCTCGCAATTCATCGCGGAGACCTTCCTGGAGGACGCCCGGCTGGTCAACAACGTCCGGGGCGTCCAGGGCTATACGGGCCGCTACCGCGGCGTGACCGTCTCGGTCATGGCCAGCGGCATGGGGATGCCCTCGATGGGCATCTACTCCCGGGAACTGTTCTGCGACTTCGGCGTGGAGAACATCCTGCGGATTGGCTCGGCCGGCGCGCTGCACCGGTCGGTGGCCGTGCGGGACATCGTCCTGGGACAGGGGGCCTGCACGGATTCCCACTATGCCCATCAGTTCGGCCTGCCGGGGACGTTCGCCCCCATCGCCGACTTCACCCTGCTGCGGACCTGCGCCGAGACGGCGGAGCGGCTGGGCCTTCCCTACCGGGTGGGCAACCTGGTCAGCACCGACTGCTTCTACAATGACGACGCGGACCTGCCCGAGGCCCGCCGCGTCAACGCCCTGTGGGCCAAGATGGGGGCGCTGGCCGTGGAGATGGAGGCGGCGGCCCTCTACTGCAACGCCGCCCGGGCCGGGAAGCGGGCGCTGGCCCTCTGCACGGTCTCGGACCACCTGGTCACCGGCGAGAGCCTGCCGGCCGAGGCCCGGCAGACGTCCTTCACCGACATGATGCGCCTGGCCCTGGAGACGGCCGCAGCTCTGGAAGATTGCTGAACACAACGCCGCCCGGCCGCCGGAACTCTCCGGCGGCCGGGCGTTTTCTGTCTTCTGCGCTTGCCGTCTCAGGCGCCCTCCGGGTGCAGCGACCGGAGGAGCATGGGGATGGCCCGCTCGAACTCCACGCCGTACCAGTTGGAGTTGGGGGTGTGCTTCGTCAGGCGGATGCACTCGACGGTGTAGTCGGCCGCCAGGGCCAGGGCCTGTCCCAGATTCAGGCCGTTCATCAGGCCGCCCACGCACGTCGAGGCGAAGACGTCGCCGGTGCCGTGGTAGCGGACGGGGATCTCGTCATTGAAATACGTAAATGTCTCACCGGTGGCCCGGTCGTAGGCCATGACGCCCAGCTTGCCCGGCTCCAGGCTGACGCCGGTCAGCGCCACGTGGCGGGGGCCCAGCTCGGCCAGGGCCGCAATGAGCTCGCGCAGGTAGCCCTCGTCGTATTCCGTCCGGTAGGGCAGCCCCGTCAGGAGGCTGGCCTCCGTCAGGTTGGGGACGATGACGTCGGCCTTCGCGCAGACCTTGGCCATCTCCGCCGGGAACTCCGGGCCGAAGGCCGGGTAGAGCTTGCCGTTGTCGGCCATGGCCGGGTCCACGAAAATCAGGTTGTCCGGCGTCTTGAACGCGTCGAAAAACCGGCAGACGTCGGCCACCTGGTCGGCCGAGGCCAGGTATCCGGTGTAGATGGCATCAAAGGCGATGCCCTCCTGCTTCCAGTGCCGGGCGATGGGGCCAATCTGGTCGGTCAGGTCCTTGCAGGTGAAATTCTGGAACATGGTATGGGTGGACAGCACGGCCGTGGGCAGGATGGCGCACTCGATGCCCATGGCCGAGACGATGGGCAGCGCCACGGTCAGGGAACATTTGCCCAGGCAGGAGATGTCCTGGATGCTGACGATTCGTTTCATAGGGATGTCCTCCTTTGTTGGAAGTTATTGTAGCAGGGAAACTGGGTGGTGAGAACATCCAGAATAATTCTTTTTTATGGTGTCAGATTTTTCGGTCTGCCGCCCGGCCTGTCCCCATAGACTGGTGGGGAGAGGTGATGGAGATGAGGAACCAAATTTGGAGCGGCCGGCTGCGCCGGCGGCTGGCGGGGACGGCGGCGGTGGCGGCCCTGAGCCTGGGGCTGCTGCTGGCCGGTGGCGCGGTGGGCGCCGGGTCCTGGGGGCTCAGCTTCCAGGAGGAGGGCCGCGCCCCGGTGGGCACGGCCAGCGCCGACGCCCTGGCCCAATACGACGCGGCCTACGTGGGCGACGGCCGGGAGCCGGTGATTTACCTGACCTTCGACGCCGGCTACGAGGGCGGCCAGACGGCGCGGATCCTCGACACCCTGCGGGCCCACCAGGTGCCGGCGGCCTTCTTCGTGGTCGGGCACTATCTGGAGGCGGAGCCGGACCTGGTCCGCCGCATGGTCAACGAGGGGCACACCGTCGGCAACCACACGTACCACCACAGCGACATGGCCTCCATCTCCGACCCGGAGGCCTTTGCCGAGGAGCTGCGGCTGGTGGAGGAGGCCTACCAGGACATCACCGGCGAGCCGATGGCCCGCTACTACCGGCCGCCCCAGGGTGTGTACAGCCAGGAGAACCTGGAGATGGCCCAGTCCCTGGGCTATCGGACGGTCTTCTGGAGCCTGGCCTACGTGGACTGGCTGCAGGACGACCAGCCGACGGCGGAGGAGGCGTTCGCCAAGCTGCTGCCGCGGATCCACAACGGGGCGGTGGTGCTGCTGCACGCCACGTCGGAGACCAACGCGGAGATCCTCGATGAACTGCTGACCCGCTGGAAGGAGATGGGATACACCTTCGGCACCCTGGACCAGCTGTTCGCCGGAACCAACTAGGAGGAGCCCGAAGGCTCCTCAGCGTGTCGAGAAACTCGACACGCTGTCGCCAAAATGCAGGCATTTTGGCGAGGGGATGCAGGCTCCCACGCGCACGGCCC
>CAJFNZ010000114.1 GCA_904395905.1 uncultured Oscillospiraceae bacterium
CATCGCAAACACCATGGCCAGCGCCAGCAGCAGCGCAAGAAGTTTTTTCATTTCTCAATCCTCCTGTCATTTTGTCGGGCCACCGGCCCGGGACGGAAAGTGACGTCGGAAAACGCACTCTGCCTTACAGCCCCATTTTACAGGAGTTTTTCGTAACTTACAATACGTTCTAGAAAAAAATTATGTTTTTGTGCATCCTACACGAGGTTTTTCCGGGCACAGCCGGAAAAAACTAAAAAATTTTTAGGCTGATCGGGCATTTGTGCAAAATGACGGCTCCATTCCGGCGCCCGGCCGTGGAAGTGCGGCACCGGACGCCGGCAGATTCCACCGAAAAGCGGGGCCACAAATTTGAAGGCCAATCTTTGTGCAAGATGTACAAGGGGCGGGCCGCAGACTGCGGCCCGCCCGGGGAATCAACTGTGGATTCGGGTGCCCGTTCGGCCGGCGATGCCGTCACGGGCCTTTTCCAGCAGCGTAATGAGTGCCGTGCGTCCGGGCGCAGAGCGGGCAAACCGCACCGCCGCCTGGACCTTTGGCAGCATGGAGCCGGGGGCGAACTCGCCGGCCGCGGCGTACTGTTCTGCCGCCTCCGGGGTCAGATCATCGAGCCACTGCTGGTCGGGCTTGCCGTAGTGGACGGCAACCTTCTCCACCGCCGTCAGGATGATCAGGGCATCGGCGTCCAGAGACTCCGCCAGGACGCAGGAGGCGAAGTCCTTGTCAATGACGGCGGCCGCTCCCTTCAGGTGATGGCCCTCCGTGCGGAACACGGGGATGCCGCCGCCGCCGCAGGCCACCACCACCAGCCCGGCGTCCACCATGTCGCGGATGGATTCGATCTCCACAATGGACTGCGGCATGGGGGAAGCCACGACCCGGCGGTAGCCCCGCCCGGCGTCCTCCACCACGTCATACCCGCGCTCCGCCACCAGCCGGTCGGCCTCTTCCTTCGTCATGAAGGCGCCGATGGGTTTGGTGGGATGGTCGAAGGCGGGGTCCTTCGGGTCCACCTCCACCTGGGTGAGCACGGTGGAGACGCCCTTGTGGATGCCGCGGTCCAGCAGTTCCTCCCGAAGGGCATTCTGAAGGTCGTAGCCGATATAGCCCTGGCTCATGGCCACGCAGACCGACAGGGGGCAGGGAATGTACTTGTCCGGTTCGGCGCGGGTCAGCTCAGCCATGGCCTTTTGGAGCATCCCCACCTGGGGGCCGTTGCCGTGGGCGATGACCACGTCGTTGCCGTCCTCGATGAGGTCGGCGATGGCCTTGGCCGTCTTCTTGACGGCAATCATCTGCTCGGGCAGGGTGCTGCCCAGGGCGTTGCCGCCCAGGGCGATGACGATGCGCTTTCCCATAGTCTACCTCCCGTCGGGGGCGCGGCTCAGAAGGCCTTGCGCAGCTGGCCGCGGGACTCCAGGGCCATCAGGGCCCGGGCCGGGTCCTTGACCTTGGCCAGGAAAATCATCGCGGCGATGATGTACGGCTTGTACGACGCCTGCTTGTAGAGGGGCACCAGGTACCGGTCGAAGACGGAGTTGTCCACCTCGCCCTCGTCGCAGGAGAGGCCGGTGATGTCGGCCGGCAGGCAGTGGAGGTAGAGGCCGCTGCCGTTTTTCGTCTTGGCCATCATCTCCTCGGTGCAGGCCCAGTCCTTGTGCTGGGCGTTTTCGGCCAGCAGGCGCTTCTCCAGCTGGTCGATGCCCGCCTGGTCGCCGGCGGCGTAGAGCTTCGTCCGCTCCTCCATGGCGGCGAAGGAGGCCCAGCTCTTGGGGTAGACGATGTCCGCGTCCTGGAAGGCCTCGGCCATGGAGTGGGTCTTGGAGAAGGTGCCGCCCGAGGCCGCGGCGTTCTTCCGGGCCACGTCCTCCACGTCGGGCATGATGTCGTATCCCTCCGGGTGGGCCAGGACGACGTCCATGCCGAACCGGGTGAACAGGCCGACCACGCCCTGGGGCACCGACAGGGGCTTGCCGTAGGAGGGGGAGTAGGCCCAGCTCATGGCGATTTTCTTGCCCTTGAGGTTCTCGACGCCGCCGAAGTGGTGGATGACATGGAGCAGGTCGGCCATGCACTGGGTCGGGTGGTCCACGTCGCACTGGAGGTTGACCAGCGTGGGCTGCTGCTCGAGGATCCCGTCCCGGTAGCCCTCCTTGACGGCGTCCATGAAGGTCTTCTGGTACTTGTGGCCCTCGCCGATGTACATATCGTCCCGGATGCCGATGACGTCGGCCATGAAGGAGACCATGTTCGCCGTCTCCCGGACGGTCTCGCCGTGGGCAATCTGGGACTTCTTCTCGTCCAGGTCCTGGACGGCCAGGCCCAGCAGGTTGCAGGCCGAGGCGAAGGAGAACCGCGTCCGGGTGGAGTTGTCCCGGAAGATGGAGATGCCCAGCCCGGAGTCGAACACCCGGGTGGAGATGTTCCGCTCCCGCAGGTCGCGCAGGGCGTCGGCCACGGTGAAGACGGCGTCCAGCTCCTCGCCGGTCTTGTCCCAGGTCCAGTAGAAGTCCTCTTTGTACATGTTGTTGATGTGCAGCGTTTCCAGGTGCTTGGCCAGCTCGATGGCTTTGCTCATGGGAGTTCCTCCTTTATGTCTGTCGATCGGTTCGGGCGGCGGGGCGTCCGCCGGCTTACTGGATGTCGTTGTCGGTCAGCGTGGCGCGGAACTGGCTGACGTCGTCGGTCTTGTTCTCGGGCTTGTAGAGGCCGGGCACCGCGGCGTACAGCGCCGCGCAGGTGACCAGGTCCTGCTTCCAGGTGATTTCGTTGGGGGCGTGGGCCTGGCTCTCGGCGCCGGGGCCGAAGCCGACGCAGGGGATGCCGTACCGGCCCTGAATCGACACGCCGTTGGTGGAGAACGTCCACTTGTCCGTCAGCGGGCGGCCGCGGCGCAGGTGCATGGCGTCGTACTTCGGGTCGCTGTCCTCGTGGCCGATGCGCTCGGTCCCCCACAGGGCGTGGTGGGCGTCGATGAGCGCCTGGACGTGGGCCGCCGAGGCCTTGTTGATCCAGGTGGGGAAGTAGCACTCGGTCTCGTACACCGTGCCGGTCCACGCCGGGCGGTCGTACATATACATGGAGACCTTCACGTCGTCGCCGTACTTCCGGACGCTGGGCAGCTGCCGGATCTCCTCCAGGCAGGAGTCCCAGGTTTCGCCGGCCGTCATCCGCCGGTCGATGGAAATCGCGCAGGAGTCGGCCACGGCGCAGCGGCTGGGGCTGGTGTAGAAGATCTGGGAGACGGTGCAGGTGCCGCGGCCCAGGAAGCGGGCGTCCTCGCAGTGGGCGGGGTTGTAGCGCTCGCTGAGCATCTTCACCAGGCCCTTGATTTCCACGTCGTCGCCGTCGCCGTTCTCGTTGAGCGCGCGGACGTCGGCGAGGATGTCGGCCATTTTGTAGATGGCGTTGTCGCCCCGCTCCGGCGCCGAGCCGTGGCAGGAGACGCCGTGGACGTCCACGCGGATCTCCATCCGGCCCCGGTGGCCCCGGTAGATGCCGCCGTCGGTGGGCTCGGTGGACACCACAAACTCCACCTGCTCCTTCTTGATGCCCTGGGCGGGGAAGA
>CAJFNZ010000115.1 GCA_904395905.1 uncultured Oscillospiraceae bacterium
GAGGTGGGCTCGTCGAAGCAGAGGATGTCCGGGTGCAGCGCCAGGGCCCGGGCGATGGCCACCCGCTGCTGCTGGCCGCCGGAGAGCTGGTGGGGGTAGTGGTCGGCCCGTTCGGCCAGGCCAATCCGGGCCAGGAGCTCCCGGCCCTCGGCCTCAATCTCCGCGAGAATCTCCCGCTTGTGCTGCTGGAACTCCGGCTGGCCCTTGGCCAGCAGCTCCTTGGCCAGCGTCACGTTCCGCAGCGCCGTGTACTGGGGAAACAGGTTGAAGGACTGGAAGACCATGCCGAAGTGCAGCCGCTTGGCCCGGACGTCGGCCTCCCGCTGGGTGGCCGGGTCGTCGGCGTCGAAAATGCACTGGCCGTCCACGTGGATGCTGCCGCCGTCGGGCTTCTCCAGGAAGTTCAGGCAGCGGAGCATGGTCGTCTTCCCGGAGCCGGAGGAGCCGATGACGGCCACCGACTGCCCCTTCTCCAGGGTAAAGCTGATGTTCTCCAGGACCGGCGTCCGCTCAAATCGCTTTTGCAGGTTCCGGACCTCTAAGATTGCCATATCGTGCCCTCCTTTCAGCGGAAGAATTCCAGCTTCTTCTCCAGCCGGCCCAGCAGCACCGTGACGACGCCGCTGAACACCAGGTAGTACACGGCCGTGAAGAACAGGGGCCACACCAGGCCGGAGATGCCCTGGTTGCCCTTCATGAACGACTCGCCCATCCAGATGACCTCCTGGAGCGCGATGACCCGGGCCAGGGAGGTGTCCTTGACCAGGGTGATGATTTCGTTGGACATGGGCGGGACGATGCGCTTAATCATCTGCAGCAGCGTCACGTGGCGGAAGATCTGCCCCTTGGTCATGCCCAGCACCTGGCCGGCCTCCCGCTGGCCCACCGGGACGCCCTGGATGCCGCCCCGGAAGATCTCCGAGAAGTAGCAGGCGTAGTTGATGACGAAGGCCACGCACACGGCCATCATCCGGCCCGTCTCGCCGCTGGGCCAGTTGAACCACCGCTGGATGCCCGGCACATAGAACAGGGCGATAATCTGCAACACCAGGGGCGTGCCGCGAACGACCCAGACCACCAGCCGCACCAGCCAGCGCAGCGGGGGAAAGCGGCTCATGGAGCCGAACGAGATGACCAGGCCCAGGGGAATCGCGCCGACCAGGGTGATGCAGAACAGCTGGAGAGTTTTGAGAAAGCCCGAGTTCAGGGCAGCCAGAATGGTCTGAAACTGGTCGGAGGTGAAAAATGCAATCAATCAGGTTCCGTCCTCTCCTATGTAGTCTTCGGCCGGACAGCCGTCAAGGGCAGAGCGCCGCGCGCGCTCTGCCCCAAGCCGGGCCGCAGGCCCGTATCCGACGGGTATCAGTCCAGAATCACCGATTCCTGGAGGCCGTAGGTGGTGGCCGTCTCCAGCACGGTGCCGTCGGCCACCTTCTCGGCCCAGAAGGTGTTGAAGGTGTCCACCAGGTCGGAGCCCTGGCGGAAGCCCACGCCGTACTCCTCGGACTCCAGGCCCTGGGCCTCGTTGAGGTTCAGGGTGTAGGTCAGGTCGGCGTAGCTGGTGCCCTCGCCAATCATGGCGCCGGCCATCAGCAGGTCGATGACAGCGGCGTCGGCGGTGCCGGCGGAGACCTCCAGCAGCGTGTTGGACTGGGCCTGGACGGGAATCGTCGCGGCGCCCAGGGCGATGGCGGCGTCCTCGCCGGCAGAGCCGGACTCCACAGCCACGTTGTAGCCCTCCAGGCTGGTCAGGCCCTCAAAGTCGGCGGCCCGGTCGGCCGGAACCACCAGCACCTGGGCGTTCAGGCAGTAGGGATTCGAGACGCTGGCCGAGGAGAGGACCTCGTCGGTGATGGTCATGCCGTTCCAGATGCAGTCGATGTTCCGGGCGTCCAGCTCCATGAACTTGTAGTCCCAGTTGATTTCGCTGAACTCCACCTCGACGCCCAGGTACTCGGCGAAGGCCTTGGCCATGTCGGCGTCAAAGCCAATCCACTCCGTGTCGCTGCCCTCGGGGTGATAGTCCATGGGCTCGAAGTTGGTGATGCCCACCACCAGGGTGCCCTTGTCCTGGATGTACGCCAGGTCGGACTCTGCGGGCGCGTCGGCCGCGCCGTCGTCGGCGGCGTCGCCGGTGTCGGCGGCATCCGCGGTGTCGGTCGTGTCGGCGGTGTCGCCGGTATCGGCGGTCCCGGCCGTATCGTCGGCAGGGGCCGTGGTGTCAGACGTGCTGCAGGCGGCCAGAGAGCCAACCATGGCCAGCGCCAGCAGCAGGGCAAGCAGCTTTTTCATGTTCCCTATCCTCCAAAGTCCTCCGCGGCAGGCGCCGCCGGAAAATTGCGAGGATATTTTATCATACTAAAGCGCTACCGTAAAGAAGACAAAGTGTCAAAAAAGCCGGCGTGCGCCCGATGATTTTTGTTGGAAATCACCAGGCCGCCGCCGGAACAGGCCGCTGTCTTCGTCAGAGCAGGAACACGGAGAGCCCCCACAGCACCGAGGCGCTGAGCGCCCCCAGCACCGCGTAGAGCAGCGGCCGCAGCCGCACGCCCCGGGCCCGGCCGCCCCGGATCCGGCCGCGCAGGTACGTCTCAGCCGCCTGGCGGGCCTGGCGCAGCAGCTCCTCGCCGCTGACTTCTCCGGCCTCCCGGTCCCGGAGGATAAAAATCGCCTGTTCAAACAGCTCGGCATCGGGCGGACGGACGACAATCACCTGCTTGGAAATTCCCTTGACCATGATTTCCCTCCTTTTTCCAAGGTATCATTCCCCAACGAACTGCCCCCTATTCACCGGCCGGCCGGTGTGGTATACTATTCCCGCAGACAGCTGCCTCTGCGGTTGGGAACCGCCCGGCCGCAGGTTCGTCATAGAGGTAGAAACATAACCACACCGTTCCTGTTGAGGAGGGATTTTTATGAAATGGAATCGGACTCTGCTGACACTGGCCCTGCTGGCCGCCCTGCTGGCCGGCTGCGCCGCCGAGGACGCCGGCACGTCCGCCGACACGCCGCCCGCTGCGGACAACGCCCCGGCCGACAGCGCCGCTGCGGACGACACGCCCGCCGGCGACACGGCGGAGAGCGCCCCGGAGAGCCAGCCGGACATTGCCGTGGTGGACGAGATGGAGGTCACGCTGTACCTGCCGGACGACCAGGCGGAATTCTTTACGGAGGTCACGGAGACCGTCTCCGCCGAGCCGCAGGGCATCGTGGACGCGCTGATTGCCCACGGGGCTCTGCCGGAGGGCGTGACGGTCAACGATTTCCAGATGGAGGACAACGGCGTAGAGACCACCGACGGGGAGACCGTCAGCTATACGGTGGGCGACACGCTGCACATCGACCTGGACCTGTCGGCGGCCTTTGGCGAGGCGCTGTCCTCGGCCGGCACCTCCGGGGAGACGATGATTCTGGGCAGCGTCGTCAACACCATGCTCACGGCCTACAATGCCGACACCATCACGATTACCTGCGACGGCGCGGTCCTGGAGACCGGCCACAACGTCTACGACGAGCCGCTGACCTTCTACGACCTGACGGCAGCCTGAGGCGCTTCAGCCATCCCGCCGCGGCCAACCTACAAAAACCAGGCAGCCAGGTGACGCCCGCCCGCAGGGAACAGTTCGACTTCGAGGACCTGGCCGGCATTTACAGCGAGCCCGGCCTGACGCGGCTCTTTGCCCTCTGCACCCGGCACGCGCCCATCGACGGCCTGAAGGTGCTGCCGGCGGGCACGTACCTCTGCGCCAACTGCACCGAGGAGACGCGCCGGCAGACGCTGGACACGCTGATGCAGCAGGCGCGGACCGCATACGGCGCAGACCCGGGCTTCACGGTGCAGCTCATCGTCGTTTCCGGCATTTTGCAGTGGAACTACGAGGGGCAGGTGTACCTCGGCCCGGGCGCCCCCCGGCCGTGAGCGGGAATTCCAGCCTTTCCCCCGCCCGGCCGTACGGAATATCGGAGAACCGGCGCGTTTCTGCACATCTCCCTTGGTTTCCCCACGCCCGTTGTGGTACGCTGTCCGCAGCAGCCCCGTTGCGAACACAAAGGAAGAAAGGTGATGGAAATGGCAGAACCCGTATCCCGGCGTCCGCGCCGCACCCCTGCCGAGCGGGCCGCCGAGCTGGACGGCAAAATTCAAAAACTGCATCAGTCGATTGCGGAGCTCACCGAACGGAAGCGCGCCGCCGCGGCGGAATTTGACGCGAAAATCGCCGCCGTCCAGAAAAAGGCCCTGGGCCTGGAGGCGCAGAAGAGCGGGATTCTCTCGCCCAAGCCGCCCCGCAGGACGAAGAAGCAGAAAATTGAGGAGATTGTCCGCCGGGCCGTCAAAAGCGGGATGTCCCCGGAGGAGGTCGCCGGCCAGCTGCATCTCGAAATCGAGTGACCCCTCCCGGCGAGACACGGCGCCGCCCGAAGGTTCGGGCGGCGCCGTCGTCCGTCTGCCGGATCCCGCCAAATCTTGAGGACTTTTTTACTGTACATCCGCCGGCCGTTGTGCTATTCTGGGCACTGGACAGCGGGCCGTCCGCCCGGCATCGGGCGCGCGGTCCGCGGCGATTTCCAAAAGGAGGAACGAAACGATGAGACGAATCGGAGCACTGCTGTCGGCCGCGGCCCTGGCGCTCTCGCTGTGCATCCAGCCGGCCCTGGCGGCGGAGACGCTGCCGGACGCCCTGGACGAGACGGCGCAGGCCGCCGCCCAGGCCGCCCTGACCGCCGGCGGCGCGCAGAGCATCCAGTATGCCGTCTGGCAGGACGGCGAGGTTGTCCTCACCGGCCACGCCGGCGCCTACTCCCGCTCGGAGAACCGGGCGCTGGAGGACCGGATGCTCTACGGCGTCGGCTCCGTGAGCAAGCTGTACACCGCCGCCGCCGTGCTCAACCTGGCGGAGGAGGGGCGCATCGATCTGGACGCCCCGGTGACGGACTATCTGCCCGATTTCACCATGGCCGACGAGCGGTATCGGGACATCACCGTGCGGATGCTCCTGAACCACGCCTCCGGCCTGCCCGGCTCCACCACGGCCAACGCCTTCCTGCTGGACGACCCGGACACCGTCGCGGCCGACACGCTGCTGGGCGAGCTGGCCGGCGAGACGCTGAAGGCCGACCCCGGCGCGTTCAGCGTCTACTGCAACGACGGCTTCACCCTGGCGGAGCTGGTGGTGGAGGCCGTCAGC
>CAJFNZ010000116.1 GCA_904395905.1 uncultured Oscillospiraceae bacterium
AAGCCCTTTCGGTTGCTTGAATAACTTCTTCAAAAATATTGTCTAACTTTTCGGGGTCACTTCACCATGGACGGCAGCCCGGTTTTTACGGTTCCGGATTGGGGTACAGGCACCGGACGTGCAGCTGCTCGAAGAGCCGGAGCCAGGTGCGGCTGGGCTCCCGGTTGGTGACCACGCAGTCCACGCCGGTGAGGTCGGCGATTTTAATGAACGAGATCTTGTCGAACTTGGAGGAGTCCACCGCCAAAATCTTCTGGTTGGCCGAGGCCATCATGGCCTGCTTGGTGGAGGAGTGGAACTCGCTGGAGTCGGTAATCCCCGCCGCCGGGTCGATGCCCTTGCAGGAGAGAATCGCCTTGTCCACGTGGTAGTTCCGGAGCATCTGGTGGCACTGGGAGCCCACCAGGGCCAGGGTGTCCGGCTTGAGGCGGCCGCCGGTGGAGAGGATGTTCCAGCCCTCCACGTCGCTCAGCTCCACCACAATCTCCACGGAGTTGGTAATCACCGTCAGCTCCTTCTTCTCCTTGAGCTGCTTGGCGATGTACAGGGAGGTGGAGCTGTCGTCGAGCATGATGTGGTCGCCGTCCACGATGTTGGCGCAGACCAGCTGGGCGATGAGCCGCTTGGCCTCCACGTTGGTCTTGTTGCGGATGGTGTAGGAGAGGTCGGTCTTGGTGCTGTTGCCCCAGATGGCCCCGCCGTAGGTCTTGGTGGCGTAGCCCTCTTTTTCCAGCTTGTCCAGATCCCGCCGGATGGTCTCCTCGGTGACGCCGTAGTGGGCAGCCAGTTGGCTGACCAGGACCCGCTGCTCGGTGCGCAGCTTGTTGAGGATTTCGTTTTTCCGTTCGATTGCCAGCATGGTGACACCGTCCTTGCCCGCCGAAGCGGTTGGTAGCGCTTGGTGTACGTTTCTCAATACCATGCGCGCCGCCGCGCGTCGCGCGGCCTCTGGGGACATTATATCAGCAGCATGACGGAAATGCAAGGAAAACCACGTGGACTGTTATGGTTTTTTGTTGGGTTGCCTTCTATTCGATGGACTTGAGGGACTCGGCCATGGGGATTTTCTGGAGCTTGCGATACATCACGGCGTTGACCACCGCGGCGAAGACGAAGGTCAGCGCGAAGGAGAACAGATAGCTCAGGGGCGCCACCCGGACCTCGAAGTGCATCATGTCGATGCGGATCTGGGCCATGACGTAGGCGTGGAGCAGCCGTCCCAGGGCGATGCCCGCCAGGGCGCCCAGGCCCGTCAGGACGACGTTCTCCCGGAAGACATAGGCCGCCGTCTCGCCGGGGTAGAAGCCCAGCACCTTGATGGTGGCAATCTCCCGGATCCGCTCGGTGATGTTGATGTTGGTCAGGTTGTAGAGGACGATGAAGGCCAGGCTGCCGGCGCAGAGGATAATCAGCACCACCACATAGTCCAGACTGCTCAGGGTGGAGCCCATCCGGTCGCGCATGTCGGCGTTGACCGACACGGCGGCCACGCCCTCGTAGTCCAGCAGCTGGGCGGCCGCCTGGTGGGGGTCCGCCCCCGACGGGCTGACCACGTAGGCCGACTGGACGTCCAGGGCCTCGCCCAGCTGTTCCCGGGCCGTCTCCGGCGTCAGGAAGAGGTAGTGGTAGACGTAGTTGTCAAAAATCCCCGAGACGGTCACTGTCATCACCCGGTTGTCGCCGTCCCGGACCGTGAGGGTGTCGCCCACAGACACCTGGAGGCGCTCGGCCAGACCGACGGTAATCATGGCCTCACCGTCGCCGGGATAGGCCACGGGGCTGTCCCCACGGTGGAAGTCCCAGACCTGGGCCATGTCGTCGCCGGCAACCACCAGATTGACCGACGTCGTCGTGTCGCCGGCGCTGACGTCCACGGTGGCCCCGTGGAAGAACACCGCCCGCTCCACCGACGGGGTGCAGTCGCGCAGGAAGGCGGCCTGGTCCTGGGTGCTCATGGCGTCCTGGAACGTCACCTGGCTGTCGTAGAGGGAGATCTCGTCGAACTGATAGTCCACGATGTTGGAGATGGAATCGCGGATGCCGAAGCCCGTCAGGAGCAGGGCCGTACAGCCGCCGATGCCCAGAACCATCATGAAGAGGCGCTTCTTGTAGCGGAAGATATTCCGGACCGAGACCTTGTGGAGGAAGGAGAGATGCCGCCACAGCAGGGGAATCCGCTCGAGGAGGATCCGCTTGCCCACCTTGGGGGCCTTGGGGCGAATCAGCTCGGCGGCAACCTCCTTCAGGGAGGTGCGGCAGACCATCCACGTGGAGCCCAGGGCGCACAGCAGGTACAGCCCGATGGAGGAGAACGCCAGCCCGATGTCCAGCACGAACTCGATGGGGCAGTGGAAGCTGTACATGATGCCGTAGACCACCCAGAAGACCCGGGGGAACAGCCAGCTGCCGGCCAGGTAGCCCACCAGGCACCCCAGCAGGGAGGCGCTGGCGGCGTAGAGCAGGTATTTGCCCATGATGGCGCCGTTGCTGTATCCCAGGGCCTTGAGGACGCCGATTTTCGTCCGCTCGTCCTCCACCATCCGCGTCATGGTGGTGATGCACACCAGGGCCGCCACCAGGAAGAAGAACAGCGGGAACACCCGGGCCACGCTGGAGACAATGTTCGTGTCGTTTTCAAAGCAGACGTAGCCCACGTTGGCCTCGCGGCCCAGCAGATAGACCTCCGGGTATGCCAAATCGGCCAGCTCGGCCTCGCCGTCCTCCAGTTCCGCCTGGCCGTCGCGGATCTCGTCCGACGCCTCGGCCAGCTGGTCCTGGGCCTCCTGGCGGCCGGATTGGTATTCCCGGACGCCGTCCGTATAGGCCCATTCGCCGTCTTCCAGCTCCTGGAGGCTGTCCTCCAACTGGGCCCGGCCGGCCGCCGCTTCGGCATCCAGCTGGGCCTGGCCGGCCGCCAGGGCCGCGGTGCCGTCTTGGTACTGCTGCCAGCTGTCGTCCAACTGCTGCCGGGCCGCCTCGGTCTCGGCCCAGCCGTCGTCCAGCTCCCTCCGGGAGGCCTCCAGCTCCGCCTGGGCCGCCTCCAGCTGGACCCGGCCCGCCTCCATTTCCCGGGCCGAGTCGGCCAGAAGGGCCTGCGCTTCGTTCAGCTGCGCCTCGGTGTCGTCCAGCTGCTCCTTGGCGGCCGTCAGCTGGGCCTCCGAAGTCTCCAGCCGGGCGGCGGTGGCCTCCAGGACCTGGCGGCTGTCCTCCAGCTGGGCCCAGGCGTCCAGGGCGGCCTCCGCCTGGTCGTACTGGGCCAGCAGGAGCGCGGCCTGATGCAGGGCCGCCGTGTCCGGCAGCAGGGGATTGCCCAGGGCGGCCAGGACCGGGTCGAGTATCGAAGCCAGCAGGGGATAGGCGGGGTCGGCCTCATTGGCCAGGACCTCCAGCAGCGCCGTCCCGTCTGCAATGCCCAGGCTGGGCGGCAGCTGGGCCGCCAGGGTTTCCGCCAGGGGCTCCAGGGTCCGCCGCAGGAGGGCCACCGCCGCCTGGTTCTCCGCGACCAGGGCCCGGAGCGCTTCTATCGTCGTGCCCGCGGCCGCCAGCTGCTGCTCCAGCCGGGCTGCGCCCAGCTGGTACTGTTGAAGGCCGCTCTGATACTGGCTGCGGCCGCTCTCGTACTGGGTCAGGCCCGCCTGATACGAGGCCAGGCCCGCCTGGTATTGCGCCACGCCGTCCTCATAGGCGGCCAGGCTCTCCTCATAGAGGGCTTTCCCGTCCTCATAGGCGGCCACGGCGTCGAGATAGGCCGCAAGGCCCTCCTGGTATTGCTGCTCGCCGTCCTCCAGCCGGGCCGCGCCGTCGGCGTACTGGGCCTCGCCGTCCTCCAGCTCCGACAGGGCGTCTTCCAGCTGCCGGCGGTTTTCCTCCAGCAGCTGCTGTGCGGCGTCGGTCTCCGCCAGGAGGGTGTCCCAGCCCTCCTGCCAGGCCGCCCAGCCGTCGTCCAGCTCGTCCCGGGCGTCGTCCAGCTCCTCCCGGCCGTCCCAGAGCGCTTCCTCCGCCTCCAGGCGGCCCTCGGTGTAGGCGGCCCGGGCGTCCTCCAGTTCGGCCCAGCCGTCGTCCAGCTCCGTCCGGGCGTCGTTGTAGAGGGTCTGGTAGCGCAGATCCGCCCGCAGGTTCAGCAGGGACTCCATCTGGGGCTCATACTGGTCCGTCAGGGCGTCGTACGCCTCGGAGTAGAGGGGGGCGGTCCGGCCGAGACGGACGTAGAGTTCCGTATAGTAGTCGGCGGAAAAGGCTTCCCGGGGCAGGTAGACGAAGCAGGAGACCGTGCCGTTGCCCAGGCTGGTGCTGCCCCGCTCGTAGTTCAGATAGAGGGGGGAGACCGCCAGGCCCACAATGGTGAACTGGCGGCCGGAGAAGGCGTCCAGGGTGTCCTGGTCGTTGGCGTCGGAGAGGGTCAGCGTCGTCCCCAGGTCCGCCTCGGTGAAGGCGTCGGCGTCGGCCAGGCACTCACCGGCCGTCTGGGGCATCCGCCCGGCGGTCAGATCCGCACGGTTCACTTGCGTTGTCAAGGAAAGAAAAGAAGCCACCTGGTCCGACCCGTCGGCCGCCGTGTAGAGGGCGTCTTGGGTGAGGGAACCCTCGGCGGCCGCCACAAAGGGCAGGCCGCGGAAGGCCGCCACGTCCTCGTCGGTGAACCCCAGGGTGGACAGGAGGCGGTAATCATAAAAGAGGAGGTCTTGGAGATACTGGTCTCCGGTGTTGACCATGGCGGTGCGGGAGACCCGCAGGCCGGCGAAGAGGCCGACGCCCAGGGCGATGATGGCGGCGATGGCCAGGAACTTGCCCAGGGTGGTGCGGATGTCCCGGAAGGATAGCTTCAGCATAGGCTCACCAGTCGATGTCCTCCACCGGCGTCACGTGCTCGTTGCGCCCCATGGAGGAGATGGTGCCGCTCTTGATGGAGATGACCCGGTCGGCCATGGCCGTCAGGGCCTTGTTGTGGGTGATGATGACGATGGTCATGCCGGTGCGGCGGCAGGTGTCCTGCAGCAGCTTCAGCACGGCCTTGCCGGTGGCGTAGTCCAGCGCGCCGGTGGGCTCGTCGCAGAGGAGGAGCTTGGGGTTTTTGGCCAGGGCGCGGGCGATGGCCACCCGCTGCTGCTCGCCGCCGGACAGCTGGGCCGGGAAGTTGCCGGCCCGGTGCTCCAGGCCCACCTGCCGCAGGACCTCCATGGGGTCCAGCGGGTCCAGGCAGATCTGGGAGGCCAGCTCCACGTTCTCCAGCGCCGTCAGGTTGGGAATCAGGTTGTAGAACTGGAAGACGAAACCGATGTCGTACCGGCGATAGGTGGTCAGCTGCTTCTGGTTGTAGGCGGAAATCTCCTGCCCATCCAGAAAGATGTGGCCGGAAGTCAGGGTATCCATGCCGCCGAGGATGTTCAGCAGCGTCGTCTTGCCGGCGCCGGAGGCGCCGACGATGACGCAGATTTCCCCCTGTTCAACGGTAAAGCTGACGTCGTGGAGGGCCCGGGTCTCGACGGAACCGGTGGTGTACACCTTCGACACGGCGATTGCCTCAATAAAGTGTTCCATGGGCATCCCTCGTGTTCGGTTATGTTAACGTTTGACTTCAGTATAGCAATGGGCGGCGGCGGCTGTCAATGGACGATTTCCCCGTTTTTGTTCACCGTCCCTCCGGCGCGCGCCCGGAAAAAAGTTGTCGGAAACGAAAAAAAGCGGTTGCTTTTCCCGCATGGGTCTGGTAACATAAATCACGGTACAGCCGTTCATGTTATGTAAATCTGTGGGAGAAAGAGAACGTGGTTTTTTCCAGTCTGACATTTTTGTGCTTGTTTCTGCCGGCGTGTGTTCTTCTGTATTTTGCCGGTCGTCCAATCGCATATCGAAATTGGATTTTAGTAGGATTCAGCCTGTTTTTCTATGCGTGGGGAGAGCCTGTCTATGTGCTGGTGCTGATAGCCTCCGCGCTGGTCAACTATGTCTTCGGCCGGACCATTGCGTCTTCCCGGACGCGGCGGCGGGCCAAGGGGCTGATGATTGCCTCGGTAATCTTCAATCTGGCGCTCCTGGGGTATTTCAAGTACATCGGCTTTTTAGTGGAGAACCTGAACCATCTGGGTCTCGGCCTGCCGGTGCCCCAGGTGGTGCTGCCCATCGGCATTTCCTTCTATACGTTCCAGACCCTCTCCTATGTGGTGGACGTCTACCGGGGCGACGTGCAGGTGCAGAAGTCCTTCCGGGATTTCCTGCTGTTCGTCTCGCTGTTCCCCCAGCTGATTGCCGGGCCCATCGTCCGCTATTCGGAGATTGCCCCGCAGATGAGCCGCCGGAACGTGGAGATGTCGTCGATTTTTTACGGGGTCTTCCGCTTCTGCTCCGGCCTGGGAAAGAAGGTCCTGCTGGCCAATTATGCCGGGCGCATCGCAACCCAGCTGCTCGACGGCGATTTGGCGACGGCCACCACCCTGGGGACGTGGCTGGGCATCCTGATGTACACCTTTCAGATTTACTTCGATTTTTCCGGATACTCCGATATGGCCATCGGCCTGGGGCGGGTGTTCGGGTTCCGATACGCGGAGAATTTTAACCTTCCTTACATTTCCAAATCCATCACGGAGTTCTGGCGCCGGTGGCACATCTCCCTGAGCAGCTTCTTCCGCGATTATGTCTACATCCCCCTGGGCGGCAACCGCCGGCACCGGACGGTGAATCTGCTGGTGGTGTGGGTGCTGACCGGTCTGTGGCACGGGGCCAGCTGGAACTTCGCCCTCTGGGGCCTCTATTTCTTCATTTTGCTGCTCATTGAGAAGCAGTGCCTGCCGCTGCTCGCCAAAATCCCGGGGATTCTCCGCCAGCTGGCGACCTTCTTCCTGGTGGTGCTGGGCTGGGTGCTGTTCTACTGCACCGATATGACCCGGCTCGTCCAGACCCTGGGCCTGCTCTTCGGCGTGGGCGGCGCGGGGCTGACCAGTGGACAGATTCACATCACGCTGCTCAACAATGTGCCGCTGCTGCTGCTGTGCGCCGTGGGCAGTACCCAGCTGCCCCGGTTCCTGGGGATGCTGTTCACGGGCCTCTGCGCCGAGGACCGCCGGAAGAAACCCAGGAAGCGGATCCTCTACACCTGTGTCATCTACGTCTTCGACGTGGTGGTGCTGGCCCTGTCGGTGATTTCTCTGATTGGCTCCAGCTTCAACCCGTTTCTCTATTTCCGGTTCTAAGGAGGCTGTCCGGTGAAAAAACTCTATCTGGCGCTGATGGTCACCCTGCTGGCGGCCCTGACGGGACTGGGCGTTCTCTCCCTGGTGGACACGGATCCCACCTTCCTCCCGTCGGAGAACCGTCCGATTACCAAGCCGCAGTTCACCTGGAGCGCCCTGGCGGACGGGTCCTATATGCAGTCGGTGGAAAGCTATTACGCCGACACGTTCCCCTTCCACGAGCAGCTGATGAAGCTGAATCGGCAGCTGAACCAGTTCTACTACTATTCCGGCAACGACAACTACCTGGCGCTGGACTTCACCGGCGGCGCAGAGCAGGGGGGCGAGTCGCTCCACGACGTTCAGAACGCGCTGGACGGCCAGAGCGGGGCGCAGGACGCCACCTCCGATACCACGACATCGCAGGAGCCGCCTGCCCAGTCGGACGGGGCGGATGCAACGACCGACGGCGAGACGCCGGCTTCCGGAGAGACGACGACGGATATGCCGCAGGTTGACATCCCGGACGAGAGCCAGGCCACCTCCATCGGCACCATTATCGTCGTGGGCGACAACGCCATGGACATCCCGACGGCGACCGATTCGGTCATCGTCTCCTATGCCGACGCCGTGACCAACCTGGCGGCGGCCATGGGGGACGGCGTGCGGACGCTTTCGCTGGTGACGCCCAATTCCGGTGAGTTCTACTCCCCGGAGAGCTTCCACACCGGCTCCCACTCCCAGAAGGCGATGATTGACCTCTGCTATGAGTCCATGGGGGATTCGGTCGTCACGGTGGACGCCTACTCGGCCCTCCAGGCCCACGCCGACGAATATCTGTATTTCCGCACCGACCACCACTGGACGGCCCTGGGCGCCTACTACGCCTATACCCAGTACTGCGCCGCGGCCGGGTTCGAGCCGGTGCCGCTGGAGCAGTTTGAAACCGGCACGTATGAGAACTTCCTGGGGACCATGTACACCTACACCGAGAACTATCCCCAGAGCGAGGCCCTGCGGGAGAATCCGGACACGCTGACGTATTATCTCCCCATCGTCGAGACCCACGCCCGGTACTACTCCGACACGACCCTGTCCGACGGAATCCCCATCAGCGTGGTCTATACGGGCCTGGCGGAGAACGTGGCCAACAAGTATCTCTGCTTCATCGGCGGCGACACGCCGGTGTGCATCATTGAGACGGCCGTCGAGAACGGCCCGGTCTGTATGGTGGTCAAGGAGTCCTACGGCAACGCGCTGGTGCCGTTCCTCACGAGCCATTACAGCAAGATTGTGGTCATCGACCCCCGGGAGTTCAACCAGGAGGGGAAACCGTCTCTGGACCTACCGGCCTTTGCCGCGGAGCAGGGGGTGGACGACCTGCTGGTCATCAACTATCCGTTTATGATTAACAACAGCTTCTATGTGAGCCTGCTCAACCGGCTGGTTCCCGCCGACGCTGCGGCGTCCTGAGAAGAACGGCCCGGCGGCGCGAAAAACGGCGGCTCCCTCTTAAATTTTGCGAATTTTGGACGATATGAGAAATAGAGGGAGGTGGGCCAGCCCCATCCCCAGGAAGGAGCTGCACATTTGTGAGTATTGCCTATCACAACCTGATGGAGGACATCGTGCTTCCGTATGTCGATTCCATGCTGGCGGCCGACGGGGGCTGCAGCTGCGACGCGTGCAAATCGGACATCATCGCCTATGCGCTGAACCATCTGCCGCCCCGGTATGTGGCCACCGACAGGGGCCGTATGCTGGTGAAGCTGGGAAGCTATGAGGCGCAGTTCCGGACCGACGTCATCGCGGCCCTGGGCGAAGCCATTCGGGTCATCCGGGCGAACCCCCGGCATCAGTGACGGGAACGGACCGGACGCAAAACGCGGACTGCCGCGGGGAGGGGAAACCCTTTCCGGCGGCAGTCCGCGTCTTATTTTCCGGTCTTCAGATGGGTCATCAGGACGCTGGCGATGTTGTCGCAGGCGGCCTGGATGGTCACCGCGCCGATGTCGTAGGCCACCATGGGCATCCCGTAGACGACGCAGGAGTCCTTGTCCTGGCCGATGGTGTAGGCGCCGGCCCGGCGCATTTTCAGCAGCCCGTCGGCCCCGTCCCGGCCCATGCCCGTCATGATGATGCCGACCATGTGGCATTTCACGGCGGTGGCCATGGAGGTGAACAGGGCGTCCACCGACGGCCGGTGGCCGCTGACCTTTTCCCCCGGCTGACAGGAGAGGGTGTACCGGCTGCCCATGCGCACCACGCGGCACTGGAGGTCCGCCGGCGCCACCAGGGCCAGGCCCCGGTGAATCTCATCGCCGTGGACGGCCTCCCGGACCTCCATTTTGCAGAGGCGGTTGAGCCGCTCGGCGTACATCTTGGTGAAGCCCACCGGCATATGCTGCACAATGACCATGCCGGGAATGTCGGCCGGCAGCCGCTTGAGGACCTCCAGCGTGGCCTCGGTGCCGCCGGTGGAGGCGCCCAGGCCGATGATGGTGTGGTCCAGGTCCACGCCGCGGCTGGCGCCCAGAGCCGGCGCAACGGCGGCGGGACCGTGGGCGGCGGTGGAATGATGGACTTTGGAACAGGCGGCGGCGGCAATCTTTTGGGCCAGGGCGTCCAAAAAGGCTTCCCGGCTTTCCACACCGTCGGGCTTGCGGACAAAGTCCACCGCCCCGGCCGCCAGTGCGTCGAAGACCCGCAGGTTCAGGGACGACACCAGGATAACCGGCAGCGGATGGGTTGGCAGCAGCTGCTTGAGGAAGTCGATGCCGTTGGTCCCCGGCATTTCGACGTCCAGGGTCATGACATCCGGCTGGAGCTGCTGGATTTTATTCAAAGCGTCGTTGGCGTTGATGGCGTAGCCCACGACCTCCAGATTGGGGCGGCCGGAGAGGCCGCGCACAATCATGGTCCGGGCAACGGCGGAGTCATCCACCACCAGTACCCGAATTTTGTGCTTCGTGGCATACATATTCCGTTCCTCTTTCCGTCGAGAATTCTCACTTTTTGCGATATACGGACGGAGCCACCGTCTGGAACAGGGGGTTTTGGTTCAGGGACTCCGAGTGGCTGATAAACAGGTACCCCTTGGGCAGCATCGCGTTGCAGAATCGGTTTACCAGGCTGTCCCGCGTCTCCTGGTTGAAGTAAATCATCACGTTCCGGCAGAAAATCACGTCGAACTTCAGACGGAACCGGATGGGGTCCATCAGGTTGAAGGTGCGGAAAATCACGTTGTCCCGGATTTTCGGCGAGACGACGTACTGCCCCGGCGTGCTGCCCTTGGTGAAGTACCGGGCAATCCAGGCCTGCGGCATATCGGCCGGCAGGGAGTAGACGCCGGCCTGGGCCTTGGCCATGGCCTGCTGCGAGATGTCCGTGGCCAGGACCCGGGTGTCCCACTGGTCGGCCTGCGCGCCGAAGAATTCTTTGAGGCAGATGGAGAGGGTGTAGGGCTCCTCGCCGCTGGAGCATCCGGCGCTCCAGATGGAGAGGACGCGGTCACGCTTGTGCTTCTCCGCCAGCTCAGGGAGAATCTGTTCGGAAAAGTACGTGAAATGGTCCTTCTCCCGCATGAAAAACGTGTAATTGGTGGTCAGCTTGTTCAGCACCAGCTCCAAATCGTCGGGATCTTTGGTGGCGAACAGGTGCTTCAAAAAGGAGCGGAAATCCGAATATCCCCGCTCCTTCAAAGCGTTGGAGAGCCGGCTGGTAATCAGCTGCCTTTTTTTGCTCAAATCGATGCCGTAGTTCTCTTTCATGAACGCGGCCAGCTGGTGAAAATCGGCGTCTGTAATGGTCAGGTCGTGAAAAAATGTGCCGTTCATGGCAATTCCGCCTTCCTTTAAGACCGCGTGAGAATCTGAGGGCAGTCAAACACCAGCATCGTCTGCCCGTCGCCCAGAGAACACATCCCGGTGACCATGTCCTGGGCGTGCTGCGGCGGCGCGCTGAGGATGGTCTTCCGGTCCACGTCAATCATCTTTTGGACGGTATCCACCAGGATGCCCACCAACGTGTCCTCGATGTTCAGGATGATGATGCAGCTGCTCTCGGCGGGCATACGGCCCAACAGCAGCCGCATATCGACGATGGGAAGCACCTGGCCCCGCAGATTGATGATGCCGCGGATGTACGAGGGGACCAGCGGCAGCGGCGTAATGATGTGGTTTGTGATGATTTCCACGACGTATTCGGCCTTGGTGCCGAACAGCAGGCCGTCCGAGACAAACAGCAGGTATTTTTCTGTGACAATCTCCGCCTTCGCCCCCAGGGGGTCCGCGTACAGAATCTCTTCATCCATGGTGGAATCTCCTCCTTGTCAGACGGCCGCGAACAGGTTGGCCACATCCAGGATGATGCTGATGTTGCCGTCGCCCAGGATGGTGCAGCCGGAAATGCCGCTTTGTTTGATGTTGAATCGGTTCAGATAACTGGGCAGGGGCTTGAACACCACCTGCTGCTCTCCCAGCAGCTCGTCCACAAAGAGGCAGTAGGACAGTTCGCCGGCCTCCAGCCAGATGAGGATGCCGTCGCGGATGTCCGTGCAGCCGTCGGGAATCTGGTAGCGTTCGTTCATCCGGATGACCGGATAGAAATTGCCCATGCACTTGAACAGCTCCCCGCCGGAGGCGTCGTGGATGAGGTCGGACTCGCGCACCCGGAAGGACTGGCGGATGTTGTGGATGGGAATGGTGAAGATGGACGAGCCCACCGAAACCTCCATGCCGTCCATGATGGCCATGGTCAGAGGAATCTTCAGCGTGGTGGTCATGCCCTGGCCCGGCTCGCTGGTGATGGAGACGGTGCCGCCCACGTCTTCCACGTTCTTTTTCACCACGTCCATGCCCACGCCGCGGCCGGAAAACTCCGTCACCTCCGTGTTGGTGGAGAAGCCCGGCGTCATCAGGAAGTTCAGGATGTCCTTGTGGGAATACTCCACGTCCGGGAAGGCCAGGCCGTTGCGGATGGCCTTCTCCAGCACGCCGTCGTAGTTGACGCCCTGGCCGTCGTCCTTGATTTCGATGATGACCTCGCTGCCGGCGTGGCGGGCGGAGAGGGTGATTTCCCCCACCGGATCCTTGCCGGCGTTGACCCGGTCCTCGGCGCAATCTTCAATGCCGTGGTCCATGGAGTTGCGGACAATGTGCATAATCGGGTCGCCGATGGCGTCCACAATGGTCTTGTCCACCTCGGTCTCCTCGCCAATCAGGGTCAGCTTGGCCTGCTTGCCCAGCTTCTTGGACATATCGCGCACAATCCGGTTCATCTTTTGGAACGTGCTGGACAGCGGCACCATCCGCAGGGACATGGACACGTCCTGGAGCTCGTCGGTCAGCTTCCGCAGCTGGCGGGCCGATTTCGTAAAGGCGTCCAGTTTCAGGCCCTTCAGGTCCGGCGAGGCGGTGACCATGGACTCGGTGATGACAATCTCGCCCACGATGGCAGCCAGCTGGTCCAGCTTGCTCAGGTTGACGCTGATGAGGCTCTCCCGGTGGTGCGCCGCCGGCGTCGCCGTGCCGCCGGCAGCCTCGGACGGCTTGGCCGGAGCAGGGGCGGGCGCAGGGCGTTCTTCTGCGGCAGGCCGGGCGGGCGGCGCAGGCGGCGCCTCGGGGGCCGGGGCCGGATGGTCGATGGGCTGGTACGTCCGCACGGAGCCGGCGCCGGTGACGGCGTGGATGGCGTTGTCCCGGTCGGCGGCGTTTTTGAAGTAGAGCATGAAGCCCGATTCCACTATCTGGGCGGCCGTCGCCGGGTTGGTGGCCACGTCCTCGGGCTCATAGCGGAAGTCCGTCTCGGCGCAGAGATCCCGCACGGCGTTGGCCAGCATCAGGGCCCGGACGTTCTCCATGCCGCATCCCTCGTCAAAGAACACCTGCAAGGCGTAGGAAAAACCGGCCGGCTCGCCGGGCGCCGGACTGCCGGCCGGCGCCGCCGCGGCCGCCGAACTGCCGCCGCCCTGAATTTGCTGAATGAAGCTATTAACTTTTTGAAGCAAGCTGTCGATATTCTCAGTAAGGGGTTGCTCATTTTCGATGTGCTCGACCTCCTGGCGGAAGAAGTCGATGGTCTGGAACAGCAAGTCAAAGAGCTCCGGCCGCTTCTCCTCGGGCACCACCGCCATGGACTGGTCCCGAATGATGGAGAACAGGTCCTCCGCCCGGTGGGCGATGGTCATGATGGAATTGAATTCCATCATGGCGGAAGAGCCCTTGATGGTGTGCATGATACGGAAGATGGTGTTGATATCCTCCTCCGAGAAGCTGTCCTTCTGCTCGGCAGCCAGGACGATGCTGTCCAGCTGCTCGAGCAGGGTGTTTGTCTCATAGAGATAGGCATCCAGGATGCTGTCGTTACCACTACTCATGGCCATAACCTTCCTTTGCAAATGGCTTCAATAATAACTATCGGCTAATTTAGGCAAAAAATAAGGCGCTGCCGCAAAAAACCCGGCGCCGGACGGCTTGTGCCGTCCGGTTTTCCGGGCGCTGCGGCCGGAATCCGAGGTGATACCCCATGGCTGACCTGCTGGGTGCCACAAACCCAGTCCCCAATTTTGACAATACCGGTTACAACCGTTCCGTGCCGGCTGCGGCCCAGACGCCGAGCTCCAATGTGCAGAACATCGCGGACCCCACCCGCATCAACCGGGCCGACGGCCGGACGGAGCAGCAGGGGGCCGACAACCCCCTCCAGTCGGGCGCGCTGCGGTATGATTCCAACCTCCAGGTGTTTCTCCAGCAGCTGCGGGACGCCCCGGACCTGGCGGCCCTGCTGGCCAAGACGGTGGTGCTGCTGCGGGGGATGGCGGCCACGCCGGGCCTGGCGGAGGGGATTTCCCAGGAGCTGAGCCAGCTGCTGGAATTCCTCCAGATGGACGCCGAGGGCTTTGAACAGTTTTTCCTGAACCAGATGCAGGCGGGCAACCGGTTCACCGGCCCCATTTTCTCCCTGCTGCGCCAGGCCTACCAGTCCATCCCGGACGGCCACCTGCGGGAGGCGGTGCTGAATTTCGCCAGGCGGTACAGCGATTTTTCCTCCACGAGCCACCTGAGCGAGACGATGACGAGTCTCCTCAAGCAGATGCAGGACTACCTGCCCAAGAGCTGGCGGGGGCAGCTGGCGGACATGACGGCCCGGCTGGAGAACGGGTTCCAGGCCGGCTCCCGGGCGGAGAACCTGCGGCTGCTCCAGGGGGAGATTCTCCCGTATCTGGGCTCCTATGTGGAGCGGAGCCACGACATGGGCCGGATCCGCACGATGATCAGCCTGCTGATGCTCAACACCGTCCGCTATGAGAACGGCAGTGAGGAGGGGCTTCTGGCGGCCTTCCGGCAGCTGAGCGGCTACGGCGACGCCCTGACGGGCCTCAACCAGCTGGACGACGCGGCCATTTTGCGGCTGCTCCGGGAGAACAGCTTCACCAAGGCGGCCCAGGCCGACCAGTTCGCCCAGCAGCTGGCCAACACGGCCCGGGGAGCGCTCCAGGGCCGGTACGGCGCCGAGGTGCGCGAGGGCTTCCAGGAGATCCTCCGCTCGCTGCTCATCAATGAGAGCGTCTATATGCCGCTGAACCACATGATGATACCGGTGGAGTGGAACGGGAAACTGCTCTACTCGGAGCTGTGGGTGGACCCCGACGCGGAGGAGGAGAGTTCGTCCGGAAAGGGCGGATACGGCGAGAAAATCCAGTTTCTCTTCAAAATGGACGTGCAGTCCCTGGGGTTTGTGGAGATGACCATGGCCGCCCGGAAGGACCAGGTGGATCTGGAGGTCTACGGCCCGGAGAATCTGGAGCGGTGCGGCCAGGTGGTCGCCGAGGACCTGGCGGAAATTCTCCGCTCCCACGGCCTCACGGGCCGCAGCGTCCGCGTTTCCCACCGGGAGCAGCCGCTGACCCTTACAGAGGTGTTCCCCCACCTATTTGACGGAAAGAGGAGCGTCAATGTCAAAGTCTAGCAATCCAGCGGGCCCTGCGCCCAACCGGGCCGTGGCCCTGCAGTATGGCCCCGGCGCCGGCGCGCCGGTCATTGTGGCCTCGGGCATGGGGTATCTGGCGGAAAAGATGGTGGAGGTGGCCGCCGAGGCCGGCGTGCCCATCTACGAGGACAACTCCCTGGCAACCATTCTCTCCCAGATGGAACTGGGACGGGAGGTGCCCGAGGAGCTGTACCGGGCGGTGGTGGAGATTTACGTGTATTTCCTGAATTTCGACCCCGACGACCCGGAGAAATACCGGAGGGAGCGGCGGAACGCCGCGGCCAATCTGAAAACCGGGAAGGAGAATCCCACGCCATGAGATATACTTATATAATGGTGGACAGCCGCGACAGGCCGGTGGCGCGCGTGACCTCGGACGACAGCCTGGATGCGACTGTCTGGCGTGTGTTCGTCAACGACAGCGACCGCAAGGCCGTCCTTTCCCACGAGTATGTGACGCTGATGGGTGTGAACGAGAACGTGGCGCCCATGGAGGGCCGCATCTGCAAGTGCGATGGGAACCTGGTCACCATTGAGCCGGTGCGGCAGCTGGGCAACGAGGTGCGGAACAATCTTCGGATGCCGGTCCGATTTTCCAGCTTTCTGTATCCCGTCACCGGCAGCTGGAAGGGGCGGGCGCCCATTCTCAGCAACGATTTAAGCTGCGGCGGCGTCGCATTTTTCTGCGCGTGGCCGCTGGAGGTGGGGGAGATTGCCGAAGTGGTGATACCCATCACCAGCGCGCCGCTGGTGCTGACGGTGCGGATTCTCCGGCAGAGGCCGTCGGGCGAGCCGATTCCGCTGTATGCAGCGGCGTTCGTGGACATGGTCCACGAGGAGGAGGTCATGGTTCGGGAGGCCGTCTTTGGCTTGCAGCTGCGTTCTGCCTCGGCAGAGGACACAAAGGAAGGATAAGACGATGAGCACACAGAAAATTTGGAATCAACGGGGCCGGGCCGCCGTGGCGCTGGTCCTGTGCGCCGTCCTGCTGCTGTCGCCCTTTGGCGGCGTGGGCGTCAAGGCCGTCTCCACGTATATGGACCCCTACCTGGACCGGATGGTGGAATACGGGTTCCTCCAGGGGGATACCGGCGGCCTGCGGCCGTACAGTGAAATCACCCGGGCCGAGTTTGCCACCATTGTCAACCGGGCCTTCGGGTACAGCCGTCAGGGCGGGCACCCCTTCACCGACGTGCCCGAGACGGCCTGGTACGCCCAGGATGTGGACATCGCCTACACCGAGGGGTACATCTCCGGCACCTCGGCCAACACCTTCTCGCCCTACGCCAGCCTGACCCGGGAGGAGGCTGTGACCATCATCGGCCGGAACCTGATGCTGGAGCCGGCCGTGGGCGAGGACATCACCTTTACCGACAGCCGGAATTTGAGCGTCTGGAGCCGCGGGCTGGTGTCCACGGCCGTCCAGTACGGCGTGGTCAGCGGGTACCCCGACGGCAGCTTCCGGCCCCGGCAGGCGGTGACCCGCGGCGAGGCGGCCATCATGCTCCTCAACGCCGTGGGCACCCCGGTCCAGACGCCCGGCGTCCAGAGCCTGGGCAGCGTCTGGGGCAACGTCACCATCACCAGCCCCGGCGTCACCCTCCGGGATACGGTCATCGCCGGCAACCTCTATGTCACGGCCGGCGTCGGCCTGGGGGACATCCTCCTGGAGAATGTGACGGTGCTGGGGGAGATTGTCGTCAGCGGCGGCGGCCTCAGCGAGCGGGGCGACGACAGCGTGGTCCTGCGGAATGTCACGTCCCCGCGCCTGGTGGTGGACAACCTCCAGAACCAGCGGGTTTCCGTGCGGGTGGAGGGCGACGGCCTGATTGACCGGGCCGCGATTCGCACCGACGCCTTCCTGGCGGACAACACCGACGACGGCCGCGGCATCTCCCTGGTGGAGCTGGACGGCGAAAATGAGACGACGCTGGAGCTGGCCGGCAATGTCAAAGAGGTCATCAACCGGACGCCGGAGTCCACCCTGTCGGTGGGCAGCGGCCGGGTGGGCACCCTGACGGTGGACGAAGCCGCCGTGGACAGCGTGCTGCACATCGCCTCGGGCGCCGAGGTGGACACGGTCAACCTGGATGTGGGGACGACCGTCACCGGCGACGGAGACATCGGAACGCTGATTGTCAATGCCAACGGTTCCACGGTCTCGATGCTGCCCGATGAGATTGTCATCCGCCCGGGCAGCTCCGCCACCATCGACGGGACGACCATGGACAGCGCCGCCGCGGCGGAGTCCTCCGCCGACCCGCGGCTGCTGTCGGGTTATCCCCAGATTACCGACCTGGCGCCGACCACCGCCACCGCGGCGTTCAGCGGCAACAAGAGCGGCACCGTCTACTGGGCCGTGTCGTCGGTGACCGACGGGTCGGTGCCGGCGGACGACCTGATTCAGCCGCCCTCTTACGCCACCAACATCGTCCGCAGCGGCAATCTGACCCTGTCCGGCGCCGGCCAGAGCGCCACGGCGCGGCTGACGGGCCTGGTGACGGACGGCTCCTACTATCTCTCGGCGGTCCTGGTGGACGCCCGCGGCGACCAGAGCCCCTTGAAAGTCATCTCGTTTACGACCCCCGACAACACGGTGCCCGACTTTGCCGACGGCTACCCGTATATGTCCCGGGTGACCAACGTCTCCGGCCAGGTGACCGTCATGGCGACCAAGACCTGCCGGCTCTACTACGCGCTGCTGCCGGCCGGAGCCGCGGCCCCGACGGAGCAGGACTTCCGGTCCAACGCCGTCACGGGGAACCTGGGCTTCGGTGTCCTGGACGTGGAGCAGAATACGGCCTACTCCTTTGACGTCAACGACGTGGCCCTGGAGGAGCTGGCGGAGTACGAGCTGTATCTGTGGCTCACCGACGTGGACGGCGGGGAGAGCTCCCGCATCGAGAGCCTCTCGTTCACCACGGTGGACGGCACGCCGCCGCAGTTCAACACCGAGCCCACAGTCAACCGGGTGGAGGACAGCTCCGTCGGCCTCTACGCCAACCTGAACGAGGACGGCACGCTCTACTGGGTCCTGGTGGCCCAGGGCGAGGAGTACCCCAAGCCCCTGGCCAACCAGCCGGGGCCGGTGGACTGGGCCAGCGACACGGCCAAGCTCCAGGTGGCCAACGGCATGAACGCCCTGGACAGCGGCTCGGTCTCCATGCGGGAGAACCAGGACGTCTCCTTCAACGTCTCCGGCCTGGACGCCGAGACGGCCTACGACCTCTACTATGTGGCCCAGGACGAGGCCGGCAACTATTCGGCCTCCATCGGGCGGATTACGATTCACTCCCTGGATGCCAACGCGCCCACGGTGACCCAGGAATTTGACCGGTACAACGGGACCGACACCACCACGCCGCTGCCGGACACCAACATCCGCCTGGTCTTCAGCGAGACGGTGGAGAATGTGGGCACCAACACCGCCCTGACCGACTACTATCAGGACGTCCTGGACGTCCAGGGGACCGGCCAGGAGGCGGCCGCGCGGGAGCAGATGCGCAGCATCCTCAGCAGCAGCATCAAGCTCTACGTGGACACCGGGAGCGGCCGGCCCGTGGAGGTGGAGGAGGCCATCGAGGGCACCGACAAGATCAACGGCAGCTGGACCATCGACTGGCGGCGGGCGGAAATCACCCAGGAGGAGGGGCGGACCGTCATCACCCTCCGGACCACCGACGATTTGGAGACCAGCGCCCTGCATCTGGCCAGCGGCGCGGAGTACTACTTTGAAATCCAGGCCAACACCATCGCCGACACCTCCGACGCCCAGAACGTCATGGGGACGACGGCCCTGGACACCTTCACCACGGTGTTCGCCATCGTCAATCTGAGCAATCCCAACGAGTCGGATCTGACGTACGGCGGCGAAGATGTCATTGTGGACGTCAGCTGGCTCCTGGATCCGGCCACCACCGAGAGCGTGGCGGACAATGTGGACTGGGATATGCTCATCTGGACCGACGTCAGCGTCCGCTTCGACCTGTACCGCCGGACCCAGTCGGACAGCAGCGTCGGCGCGTGGGAGAAGGTCAACACCACGCCCGTGGAAATCCTGGTGCCCGACGGCGTGTCCCGGTACGGCATCAGCCTGACGCGGATCCAGCAGACGGGCAACACCATGCAGTTCCAGCCGCTCAACCAGCTGCTGGAGGACTATCAGTACGAATACGCCATCCACTTTACGGAGGTGGGCGGCCTCGGCGAGCGGGACACCTGGAGCAGCCAGGTGACCATCGGCGTGACGCTGGTGGCCGGCAATACCAGCGACTTGAGCAACCTGGCCGTGCAGGTCAGCGACGACGGGCTCCAGGCGGCCCTGGACGAGGGCGTGACGGACATCGGCCAGCCGCGGGACTTCACCCTCCGCCGGCAGTTCAGCGACCGGACCGCGCCCCAGTTTGTGGACAACCGTCCCCAGATGACGGCCGGCGACGACAGCGTCCACATCTATCTGATGCTGGACCGCCCGGGCACCATCTACTATGTGGTGGCGCCGCTGGGCACGGTGACGACCGTCGGCACCGATTCCAACGGCCAGAGCTACAACTTCAGCGCCATCCGGGAGGACGGGGACCTGACCGATTACAACCGCCTGCCGACGGCCGGCAGCAACGACCCGACCACCGGCGACATGGAGTACGAGTTTACCTTCTCGTCGCCCACGGTCCAGTCGATTCTCAACGCCGGCAACAACGCCAACACCCGCATCAAGCACGGCTCCATCCGGGGCAGCGCCACCGAGGTGGAGCTGGTGGTGGAGGACCTGGAGGTCCTCCAGGAGTACATCGCGTACTTCGTCATCCAGGGCACCTCGTCCCAGGCCTTCTCCCAGGTCTATGCCTACCGGTTCAGCACCGAGGACGTGGAGCCGGCCTACCTGACCATGCAGGCCCTGAACCCCGAGGTGCAGTTCACCACCTCCCAGGACGCCAATGTCACCTACGTGCTCTACGCGGCCAACCGGCTGCCGGACCGTCTGAATCCCACCGGCGCCAACGGCAATATGCTGGGCAACCATCTGTCCGACGACTACACCGGCGAGAACGCCCCCACCGGGGATCTGAAGAATCAGCTGGACAGTATGTCGCTGCTGACGGCCATGCTGACCTCCTACGGCAGTTCGCGGACCGGCGAGTCCTATTTCGACCACTACGCCAGTGACGAGATTAAGGAGGAAATCCGGCTGATTATCACCAGCCAGTCCACCTCCGACGCCCTGGACAAGGGCACGCTGAGCGGCCTGCAGCAGAACGTGCCGGAGGCCCACGACTTCACTGCGGCCATGAACGCCGACAGCGCCACCACGTACATCTGCCTGGCCACGGCCCAGAACGTCCTGGGCGGCGAGTGGACATTCAAGGCGGTGGACGGCGTGCGGATCCCGGATGAGACGCCGCCGGTGTTGGTCAATACAACCACAACGATGCAGAATGTGGACACCAGCAGCGGTGTTCCTCTGGTGGGCGGCATTGTGCAGCTGCAATTCAGCGAGACCATCTATCACCTGCCCGACGGCGGCGACCCCAGTGATTTGCGGTTAATCGTCACATCTTCGGCAGCGACGCAGAATCAGGTGCCATTCCTGAGCCTGGTCAACCAGGCCGGAACCAACCTGGATTATCTCAACGGCTCGACGTCCGGTACCAACACGGTCACACTCAGCTTCTGGAACGTCCCGGTGGGCGCCAGCTTCACCTTCTGCAACACCGGGCACCTGGCCGACGCCTCGGCCAACTCCCGCACCAACGACCGGTATACCTTGACTTTGACAGAGGTGGAGGGGGAGGGCAGTGGCCCGATGGAAAACGAGGACTTCGTGAAGTATGAGTTCAAGCTGACCTACGGCCAGCTGGGATAAGGAGGAACCGGATATGAAAACCGCAAAACCCATCCGCCTGCTGTCCCTGCTGCTGGCCGTCGCCCTGGCAGTGACCCTGGCCCCGGCGGCCCTGGCCGTGGTCTGGGACGCCCTGTCGGCCGCCCCCCGGGCGGCGGCCGGCAATGCCTACACCATCACGCTGTCCAGCCACTCCTTGGATATGGATGTGGGTGCGACCCAGACCCTCACGGCAACCATCTCCGGCGGCAACGTGCTGCCGGCGGGCCACACCATTGCGTGGAGCTGCAAAGAAACCAACGAGGTGTCTGTGCGCCCGGGAAACGGTGGATTCACGGCCACCGTCACCGCTCTGGACCCGGCCGCGACCAACGACGATACGCCGGAGGTGACCATCACCGTTCAGCTGATGCGGGGGACGCAGGTGGTCGCCTCGGACCACTGCGATGTCCTGGTCCGCGCGGCCGATTCCACCGGCCTGGAGATTATCAACGGCAATCAGGAGGTGGAGCCTGGCGGCTCCTTCCGCCTCTACGCCAGGACGCTGCCGGAAGGGGCGGCGGACCAGCCGGTCACCTGGTCCAGCAGTGACGAGAGCCTGGTGAAGGTGGCCGAGGACGGCACCATCACCGCCGGCTCCAAACCCGGCGAGGCGACCATCACCGCCACGTCGGAGGAGGGCTACACGGCCCGGTGCACCATTACCGTCCGGGGCATCGTCCTGGACCCGGCGGAGCTGACCATCCGGGAGAACCGAACCGGCTCCCTGACGCTCCGCGCCTACGGCGCGGCCCTCCAGGGCCAGACGGCCACCTGGGTCTCCAGCGACCCCAATGTGGTCACGGTCAGCAGCGGCTACCTCCAGCCGGTGGGGGTGGGCACGGCGACCATCACCGCCACGGTTCTGGTCAACAGCCGCCGGTATACGGCCACCTCCCAGGTGACGGTGGAGCGCGCCCAGGCCGACGTCATCCGGGCGTCTGCGGACGCGGGGAATCCCCTGCACTTTGCGGGCACCATCGCCTCGCAGCTGGATGAGCAGTGCCGCAGCGTGGTGGGGGAGTCGCTCTCCTACGTCACGGGCCTCCGGGTCAGCACCAGCCAGGGGACGCTGTACTATCGCTACCGCTCGGAGAACGACACCGGCACGGGCATCGGCACCAATGAGAATTATTACGTCTCCCCCAGGAGCGGCCAGCTGGATCTGGACGACGTGACCTTCGTCCCCAAGGCGGATTTCAGCGGGACGGCCGTCATCTCCTACACCGGCTACGCCGCGGGAGGGAGCTTCTTCCAGGGAACCATCGAGGTGACCGTGGCGGCGACGGAGGGAATCCGCTACACCGTGGCCGCCGACCAGGCCGTCCAGTTCAACGCGGCCGACTTCAATCAGGCCTGCAACCGCCGCACCGGTCGGAACCTCAGCTATGTGGTCTTCTCCCTGCCCAACAGCAGCCGGGGGACGCTGCGGTACAACTACCTGTCGCCCTCCAACAGCGGTACCGCCGTCACCACCGACGCCCAGTACCGCCGCTCCGGCACGCCGGCCCTGTCCAACGTCTACTTTGTGCCCAGCGGCGGCTACACCGGGACGGTCACGGTGTCCTATACCGGCTACGATGTGCAGAACACCTCCTTCCGGGGGACGGTCACCATCCGGGTGACCCAGGCCGCCGGCGGGCAGGGGGATCTCCGGTACACCGTTGCCCGGGGCGGGCGGCTGACCTTCGACGACGACGACTTCAACGACCTGTCCCGGGACATCACCGGCAGCTCGCTGGACTATGTGCAGTTCCAGCTGCCGGCCTCGTCGGCGGGCACGTTGTACTATAACTACTCCAGCAGCGGCGGCTACGACAGCCGCGTCACCGAGAGCCAGCGGTATTACCGCTCCTCGTCGCCCTACCTGCGGCGGGTCACCTTCGTGGCCGCGGAAGACTACACCGGCACCGTGGAGATTGACTTCACCGCCTGGGACATCCGGGGCAACACCTTCTCCGGCACGGTGGAGATTGCCGTGGGCCTCTCCGGCTCCGGCGATATCCGGTACTCGTGCAGCCGCGGCGGCAGCGTCACCTTTGACGACAACGACTTCAACGCCCTGAGCCGCGAGCTGACCGGCAGCACCCTCTCGTCGGTGCAGTTCCAGCTGCCCGCCTCCTCCCGGGGGACGCTCTACTACAACTACTCCGGCGGAGACTACGACAGCCGGGTCTCGGCCTCCCGCAGCTACTACCGCTCGGCCAGCCCCTATCTGGACCGCGTGACCTTCGTGGCGGCCTCCGGGTACACCGGCACCGTGACCATCGACTTCACCGGCCGCAGCACCGGCGGCGACACCTTCTCCGGCTCCGTCGTCATCGGCGTGGACACGGTGGAAGATGAAATCTCCTATACCGTCCGCGCCGGCAGCTACGTCACCTTCGATGAGGCGGACTTTGACGATTTGTGCCAGGACCTGACCGGCGACCGGCTCCGCTATGTGCGCTTTACCCTGCCGGCCTCCAGCCGGGGCGTGCTCTACTACGAGTATCAGGACGACGGCGATTCCGGCAGCCGGGTCTCCGCCTCGCGCAGCTACTACCGGACGAGCAGTCCGTACCTGAATCGCGTCAGCTTTGTGCCGGCCTCCGGGTATACCGGCACCGTGGCCATCGACTTCACCGGGTGGAGCACCGACGGCGAGCGGTTCCAGGGGACGGTGTCCGTGACGGTCCAGGCTCCGGCCGGCGCCTCGGTCATCTACTATTCCACCGACGCCCAGCCGGTCCGCTTCCAGGCCCGGGACTTCTCGGCCGCCTGCGAGGCCCGGGGGCAGGGGAGCCTCTCCTATGTGCGGTTTTCCCTGCCCAACAGCTCCGCCGGCACCCTCCGGTATCAGTACCAGAGCCTGGACGACCAGGGGACCCAGGTGCGCTCCACGGCCAACTACTACGTCAGTCAGTCGCCGGCGCTGGGAGATGTGTCCTTTGTGCCGCGGGTGGGGTACACCGGTACCGTGGTGCTGACCTACACCGGCTACGACAGCCGGGGCGGAACGTACCAGGGGACGGTGCAGGTGACGGTGCGCCAGCGGACAACCTCCCAGCATTTCACCGACTTGGGCGGCACGCCCTGGGCGGTGACGGCCATTGACTTCCTCTACGAAAACGGCGTTGTCCAGGGGGTCGGCGGCACCCAGTACGGCCCCAGCCGGCAGATTACCCGGGGAGACTTCGTGCTGATGCTGGTCCGCGCCTACGATTTGACCGGCCAGAGCGGAAACGGCTTCCGGGATGTGCCGACCACCAGCTACTATGCCCAGGCCATTGCCACGGCCCAGGGGCTGGGCATCGCCGGCGGCTATCCCGACGGGACCTTCCGGCCCCGCGACCCCATCACCCGGCAGGAGGCGGTGGTGTTCCTCCAGCGGACCATGCAGGCCGCCGGGTGGAGCCTGGGCGCTGGAAATGAAGCGCTGCTGAGCGGGTATCTGGACGGCGCAACGGTTTCCACCTTCGCCCGCAGCGCCATGGCCCTGATGATTCAGTACGGCATCCTCTCCGGCACGCCCGAGGGCAACCTGCGGCCCACCGCCCCCATCACCCGGGCGGAGACGGCCGTCATGCTGTCCCGGGCCCTGACACTATAACCATGCGGCGGACGCCTTTCCTGCGGTACCCAACCGGCGGGAAAGGCGTCCGGTCTTGTAAAATCTGCATAATATTCAGATTAGAAATTATGTATTCATTTTTGAAAGAACGGCCCGGCGGCCGGGCCTGGCGATTTCGTGGAAGGTAGACAGCCAAATTCTGTTTGTCCTCGGAAAATTTTAGCAATGGTGCATAGAAATCAGAAAAAACCTCCAATGAATACGAGCAATTTCGGTCAAAATATACGATTGAAAATTCTTGGCCTGTGTTCTATAATGTTTTTATTAGAAAAAGTAGGTTATTTTGCCTAATTCATAAGACGACATAATATTAAGGTTTGCATGGAAGCGTGACCAGCGTGTCGTCTCCAGCACGATTTTAGACGGCACGGCACAGAAAAGATTGGGTGAACAAGATGGAGATTTTTGCGAGCAATTCCTTCGCCATGATGCAGCGTTCTCTGGAGTTCCTCTGGAGCAAGCAGTCCTGCATTTTGGACAACATCGCCAACGTCGAGACGCCTGGCTACAAAACCAAATATGTGACGTTTGAGGAGTCCCTGCGCAGCGCGATTCTGTCGTCCCTGGATGTCGAATCCGGACGAGTTTCCGGGGTACGGGAGGCGATTGAGGAGACGCCGATTGTCCGCCATGAGGCGCAGGAAAGTACCCGGATGGACGATAACGGCGTCAACATCACCGAACAGTCGGTGGAGCTGGCCCGCAACGCCTATCAGATGCAGTACGTGATGCAGTCCATCAACAACGATATTTCCACCCTTCGCACGGTAATTCGCAGATAAGGAGATTGGACCATGGCATTTCTCAGTTCGATGAATGTGGTTGGCTCGGGACTGACGGCCCAGCAGCTGCGGCTGGACGTCATCGCCGAGAATGTGACCAACAGCACGACGACCCGCACCGAGGGCGGCGGCGCCTACCGGCGGAAGATGGTCGTCTTCCAGGAGCAGGGGCAGCCGACGTCCTTTCAGGCGGCCCTGGCGCAGGCCCGCGGCTGGGTCCCCGAGCAGCGGGAGGGCGGCGTCCAGGTGACGGCCATTGTGGAGGACCCGTCCGACTTCCGCCTCGTCTATGACCCCACCCACCCCGACGCCAACGCCGAGGGATATGTGGAGATGCCGAATGTGGACATGATTAAGGAGATGAGCGACGCCATGGCGGCCAGCCAGGCGTATTCCGCCAACGTCACGGCGTTCAATGTGCTCAAAGAGGTCATTGCCCGGGGCCTGGAAATCGGGCAGTAATCTGACGGCTTGCCGGCGGAGCCGGCTTGGGAGGAATCAGAAATGGAATTTGAGAGGCTCTCGCCCCTGCAAAACCCGTTTGTCCGGACGGAAACGGGAATTCCCGGCGGGGAATCCGACGCGCGGCCATCGGCGTCGCTGTTTGCCGACATCTTTCAGTCGGCCATCGACAACGTCCGCACGACGGAAACCGTGAAAAACGACGCCCAGTATCGTCTCGCCACCGGCCAGCTGGACAATCCGGCGGAGCTTTCCATCGCCCAGAGCCAGTGGTCCATGTCGGTGGAGCTGCTGGTGCAGCTGCGCAACAGCGCGCTGGATGCATACAGTGAACTCATGCGCATCAGCCTGTAAAGAGACCTTGGAAGACGGGAGTCGTTGTTTGTGCAGCAGAAAATCAAAGGAATTTGGGATAAGGTAACGCAGCGCTGGAAGGGACTCTCCAAGAAAATCAAGGGTCTCTTGGCAGCGCTCTTGGTGCTCGTTTTGGTGGGGGTCGTGCTGCTGGTGGTCTTTACCGGGACTGACAGCACCTACACGACGCTGTTCACGGGGCTGACGCAGGACGACCTGTCCGGAATTGTTACATATCTATCGGAGAGCGGCGTCACCGACTATCGGATTGAAAACAACGATACGATTCTGGTGCCGGCCGCCCAGGAGAATCAGCTGCGGGGCGAACTGCTCGTCGCCGGCTATCCGTCCTCGGGCTTCGCCTATCCCACCTACCTCGACAATGTGGGAAGCCTGACGACCGAATCGGAACGGAATCAGCTGGTACTGTACGAGCTCCAAGACCGTATGGCCAGCACCATCCGCACGTTTGATTCGGTCCGGGACGCGGTGGTCAACATCACGCCCAGCCAGGACAATACCTATGTCCTGGACAGCAGCAATGTCCTTGAAGCCAAGGCGTCGGTGACGGTCACCATGGAGGACGACGCGATTCTGAGCGATTCGGAGGTTTCGGCCATCCGCAATCTGCTCAGCCATTCGGTCCAGGGGCTGACCATCGACAATGTGGTCATCCAGGACACCATGGGCAACGATTACAGCGGCGAGGACAGCCTGGCCAACATTCAGGATATGTCCGAGCTGAAGCTGGCGCTGGAGCAGCGGACCAACAATCAGCTGCGCACCCGGGTGATGCAGGTGCTCGTCCCCCTCTACGGCGAGGAAAACGTCCGGGTCAGCGTCAACAGCATCGTCGATGTGGACCGGACCTTCACCGACTCCGTGAACTACGACCGGGAGGACGACGGCGGCACCATCATCGGGCAGGAGATTTACAACAGCCAAGCCGTCCAGCTGGACGAGAACGGCGTGGCCGGCGGTGTCGTCGGAACCGAGACCAACGCCGACCTGAACACCTATGTGGAGGAGCAGGTCGACCAGGCCGACGGCACGGAGACCATGTACAGCTCCTCCGGCGAGAACAATTATTTTATCGACACCGAAAACCGGCAGGTGGAGCACGTGGCCGGCACTGTCGTGGACGTATCGGTGGCCGTGACCATCAACCAGGACGTGGCCGGCAGCGCCGATTTGGCGAGCCTGTATCCCCACGTGGCCCGGGCGGCCGGCATCGGCGTGGCCGACCAGGCCGACAAGATCTCCGTCCTGGTGGCGCCCTTCTACCAGGAGCCCGGCGATTCGGTCCTGCCGACGCCGCAGACGTGGCCCGACAGGGTGCTGCTGGCCGGCCTGGGTGGCATCGCCCTGCTGGTGCTGCTGCTGATTATCTTCCTGATTGTCAACCGGATTCGCCGCCGTCGCCGTCTGAAGCGTCTGGCAGCGGAGGCCGCCGCAGAGGCCGTCGCCGTCCCGCCGCCGGTGGCCGAGGCCGCGCCGCCGCCGCAGGAGGGGGCCGACATCATGGAGATGGAGACCGAGAAGAGCATGGAGCTGCGCCGGGACGTCCGGAAATTTGCCGAGGAGAACCCGGAGATTGCGGCACAGATGGTCAAAAACTGGCTGAAAGAAGGAGATGAGCCCGGATGAGCGAACCCCAGAAGCTGACGAAACAGCAGAAGGCGGCCGCCGTGATTATCTCCCTGGGAACGGACAAGGCATCCCAGCTGTACCAGTATATGACGCCTGAGGATGTGGAGCAGATTACGCTGGAGGTGGCCAAGCTGGGCTACCTGGACGCCGGCGTGACCGAGGATGTGCTCAACGAGTACTACCAGATGTGCATGACCAACAAGGCCGTCACGGAAGGTGGGCTGGAGTATGCCCGGGCGGTGCTGGAGAAGGCGTTTGGCCAGCAGACAGCCGAAAATCTCCTGGAGAAGGTCACCAAATCCCTGAAGAACCGGGAGTTTTCCTTCCTCAACAAAGCCGATGAGAAGTCCCTCTACGCGGCCCTCCAGCACGAGCGGCCCCAGACCATCGCGCTGGTGCTCTCCTACGTGGACGCCGACAAGGCGGCCGCTGTCATTGAGGAGCTGGACAGTGAGCGCCAGGTGAAGGTCGTGGAGAACATCGCCCGGATGGAGAGCGCCTCGCCCATGGCCGTCAAAATTGTGGAGGCGGAGATGGAGAAGCGGTTTGCCAACCTGATGACTGCCAACAACATCAAGGTGGGCGGCGTGGACTACGTGGCCAGCATCATGAACAATCTGGACCGCTCCAGCGAGAAAAACATCTTCGACAGCCTCTCGTCGTACAACGAGGAGCTGGCCGAGGAGATCCGCAAGCGGATGTTCGTCTTCGAGGACATCGTCACCATGGACGACCGCTCCATCCAGCGCTTCGTCCGGGACTGCGACCCGCGGGACCTGGTGCTGGCCCTCAAGGGCGCCAACAGCGATGTGGCCAACAAGATTTTCTCCAATATGTCCACCCGTATGGCCCAGAGTATCCGCGAGGACCTGGAGGTCACCACCAACGTCCGTATCCGCGACGTGGAGGAGGCCCAGCAGCGGATTGTGGGCATCATCCGGGATCTGGAGGAGCGCAACGAGCTGATTATCCTCAAGGGAGGAAAGGACGATATCATTGCCTAACATCTTCAAGAACTTCCTCAAGCCGGCCTTTGACAATTACGTCTTTCCCGATGCCGAGGAGCTGGAGGTGGAGGAGGACGAGCCTGTCCCCCCGGAGCCGCCGCCCGAGCCGGAGGAGCCGGAGGCGGAGGAGGAGCCTGCCGAGCCGGAACCGTCTTCGGAACCCCAGTCCGGCGCCGAAGCGCTGATTTCCTACGCCCGGATCCAGGCCGATGAGATTATGGCCGACGCCCGTCGGCGGGGCGACGCCCTGCTGGAGCAGATGCGCCAGGAGGCCCAGGCCCAGCTGGATGCCGAACGGGAGGAGGCCCGCGATGCGGGCTACCGCCAGGGCTACGGCGAGGGGCTGGCCCAGGGCCGCCAGGACGCCGCCGCCCAGACCCAGGAGCAGCTCCGCCAGGAGGCGGGCCGGGTCGAGCAGTTTCTGACGGCGGCCACCGCCGCCCGGGAGGAGCTCCTGGAGGGCGCCCGGGAGGAGCTGTGCGACTTGAGCCTGGCCATTGCCGAGAAGGTCATCCATGTGAGCCTGCGGAGCAGCCGGGAGGTGGTGGCCCGGATGATTCAGGTGGCCACCGAGAAGCTCAAGCGCCGGGAGTGGGTCCATGTCTACGTGGGCGGCTGTGAGGCCAAGGATGTGGCCCAGATTGCCCCCCAGCTGACGGCGGCCCTCTCCGGCCTCTCCGACCACATCAAAATCATTCCCATGGCCGGCGACGAGGAGGGCACGTGCATCATCGAGATGCCCGATGAGATTATCGACGCCAGCGCCTCGACCCAGCTGAACAACATCCGGGACCTCCTTCACGGAGGCTGACCCACCGATTGACAGGCGGCATGTATGTTTGAAGAGCAGATCCGACAGATCAAGAAGGCTGAAACCATCAGTTACACCGGAAAAATTGAGAATATCGTCGGTATGTCCATCGAGGCCTCCGGCGGCCGGGCGGCCATCGGCGACATCTGCCAGATCTACAACGGCGAATCCGGCGGCCAGGTCATGGCCGAGGTGGTGGGCTTCAAAAACGACCACATGCTGCTGATGCCCTATTCCAACATGAGCGGCATCTCCGCGGGCAATTTCGTCCGCAACACCGGCCGGCGGCTGAGCCTCAATATGGGGCTGTTCCTCAAGGGGCGGGTCATCAACGCCCTGGGCCAGCCCATTGACGGCAAGGGCCCGTTCCCGCGGGGGGAGTCCTTCTGCGTGGAGCGGAGCGAGTACATCAGCCCCCTGGCCCGGCCGCCCATCCGGGAGCGGATGGAGTTCGGCGTCAAGGCCATCGACAGTATGCTGACCATCGGCAAGGGCCAGCGTATCGGCATCTTTGCCGGCTCCGGCGTCGGCAAGAGCACCCTGATGGGCATGATTGCCAAGAACGTCAAGGCCGACATCAACGTCATTGCCCTGGTGGGCGAGCGCGGCCGTGAGGTGCTCGAGTTCATGGAGAAGGACCTGGGCCCCGAGGGCATGGCCCGCTCCATCCTGGTGGTGGCCACCTCGGACCAGCCGGCCATGCTCCGCAAGCAGTGCCCGTCGGTGGCCACCGGCGTGGCCGAGTTCTTCCGGGACCAGGGCTACGACGTGCTGCTGATGATGGACTCCCTGACCCGGTTCGCCATGGCCCAGCGGGAAATTGGCCTGGCCGTGGGGGAGCCGCCGGTGGCCCGGGGCTACACCCCCTCCATCTACGCGGAGATGCCCAAGCTCTTGGAGCGCAGCGGCAACTTCCAGCGGGGCTCCATCACCGGGGTCTATACGGTCTTGGTGGAGGGCGACGACACCAACGAACCCATCTCCGACACGGTCCGCGGCATCCTGGACGGCCATATCGTCCTCTCCCGCCGCCTGGCCAACAGCAGCCACTTCCCGGCCATCGACATTGGCGCCAGCATCTCCCGTCTGATGAACGACATCGTCTCCGACGAGCACCGCCACCTGGCGGCGCGGATCCGGGATGTGCTGGCCGTCTACGAGCGCAATTCCGACCTGGTGTCCATCGGCGCCTACAAGGCCGGCACCAACCCGAAACTGGACTATGCCCTGAGCAAGATTGACGGCATCAACGGCTTCCTGACCCAGGGCGTGGACGAGGCGTTCTCCTATGAGGAGGACCTGGAGCTGATGCGGAAACTTCTGTAAAAGGCGGTGTGCGCGGTGAAAAAGTTTCAGTTTTCCCTGGATACCGTACTGCGTTACAAGCAGCAGATCCTCGACAGCTGCCAAAATCAATACGCGGCCGCCATGGAACGGGTGCGCCGACAGGAGCAGCGGCTCCGTCAGGCGGAGCAGGATTACCGCGATTGGAATCGAGAGTTCCGGCAAGAGGAGGCCAAAGGCATCTCCATTGCCGATGCGATGAAATATGAAAACGGACTGCGGGTCCTGGAGGCCCGCATCCAGCAGGAGGAGGCCCGTCTGGCGCAGCTCCAGGCCGAGGCCGAGGAGAAGCGACGGCAGCTGATTGCCGCCCGGCAGGACACCGCGTCCCTGGAGAAGCTGCGCGACCACAAGCTGGAACTCTATCAGAAGGTCGTCCAGAAACAGGACGAACAGTTCATCGACGAGCTGGTCTCTACCAACCGCGTCATGGCCGGCCAGTCGTCGTGAACGGATCCCTTGGAAAGGAGGTGACGATACGATGAATCCAACAGAGCTTTGGCTCCAGATGACCATGGCCGCCACCCAGCTGAATCAGGCCATGATGGCCATGGGCAGCACGGCTTCGGGCAGTGCGGCGTCCTCCGGAAGCAGCTTCCAGGAGATGCTGGAGGACAAGCGGACGCAGGCCTCCGGCGGTGAGACCGCCGAGCGGCCGGAAAATCAGCCGCAGAAGCCTGCGTCGGAGAAACCGGCCGATTCCCAGGAGGGGACGGAGGCCGCCGACGGCCAGGTGCAGAAGCCCCAGACGGGGGAGAAGCTCCCGGACGCCGTGGCGGCGCTGGGCGCGGCGCTGGTACTGCCGACGCCTGTGCAGCCGACCGCGGAAGCGGCTCCGGTCCCCGAGGACGCGGCTTTTTTGCCGATGACAGCGACAGATCCGGCCATTCCGGCGGCTGTGGCTGCGGAACAGCCGATTTACACGGCGGAGCCGGCGGCAGCGGCCCTGCAGCCGGCCGCGGCGGATGTGCGTCCCCAGACGGCGGACGGGCAGCCGGTTTTGCAGAAGCCTGCCGTGCAGACGGCGGAACCCGCAGCCAATCCCGTGCAGCCGGAGGCGGCGCAGCCGGCGGACCGGCCGGCGCAGCCCGCGGAGAACCGGCCGGAGGGCCAGACGGCCCGGCAGGATGCTGAGAGCCTTCCCCAGGCGGCGGTGCTGGCGCAGGCCGAGCCGACGGATACGCCCGTCTTTGCCGAGGCGGAGGTCCAGCCGGTGAAGGTGGGCGACGGCGCCGTCCTGGACACGGAGTCCCCGCAGATGGACACCCAACTGCGGCAAACGGTGGAAGTGGCCCTGGACGCCGGCGCGCAGAAGGTGGAAATCCGCCTCCAGCCGGAGAGCCTGGGGCGCGTTGTGGTGGAGATGACCCGCAGTGACGCCGGTATTCTCCATGTGGTCCTGCACACGGAGAACGAGCGGGCGGCCAACCTGCTCCGGGACCATGCCGGGACGCTGGGGATGATGCTCCAGGGCGGCGGCCAGGGGGAGGTCCACGTGGAAGTGACCCAGCCCCAGGAGCGGCAGCAGTTTTGGCAGCAGCAGCCCGGGCAGCACGGCAATTCTCAGGAGCAGTCCCAGCAGCAACAGCAGCAGCGGCCGCGGCAGGAGGAGGCGGAGAAGTTCCTCCATCAGCTTCGGCTGGGCCTGGTTCAACTGGAGGAACTGGGCGCTTGAAAGGATGTGAAACGTTTCTGTGAACACGGAGTTTATGCCAACCTCTCTGGAGAGCCTGTACAGCACCCAGTCGGCGCTGCGGACGTCCGGCGGCGCGCTGACGGCGGAAGAGCTGGAGAAGATGGGCATCGAAGTGAAACAGCCCGGGGAGGACTTGGGCCTCGACTTCACAGACTACCTGCAGCTGATGATTCAGCAGCTGCAAAATCAGACCATCGACAATGCCACCGATACCACGGATATGCTCAACCAGCTGGTGCAGATGTCGGTGGTGCAGATGATGTCCACGGTGCAGACGACGATTGAGACCCTGGTGGACGCCAGCACCCTCTCCTACGCGGCGTCGCTGGTGGGCAAGACGGTCACCGTGGCCAAGTACGACGACGAGGGAAATCTGCAGGAGGTTGTCGGTACGGTCACCGGTACGGGAAGCTACCAAAACACGCCCGTCATCTTTGTGGATGGCGAGATGTACGCCCTGAGCGACATCATGGCGGTGGGCACCCTGCCGGAGCTTCCCGAGACGCCGCCGGAGACCGGCGAAGGGGGAGACGGCTCCTCCGACGGGGGCCAAGAGACCCCGGCGCCCTGACGGCTCCTCTCAGGAGTTCCCCATTCGTTAGGAGGTGGATTCCGTGCTAGATTCCGCAGCATCCGTCCGGCAGGTGCGGCCGTCGGCGGAAACCGGCTTGCAGCGGTCAACCTCCGGTTCCGGCGGGCAAGGCGGGTTTGCCGCCGCGCTTCAGCAGGAGTTGGAGCGCACGCAGGTTGCGTTTTCCAAGCACGCCATGGCGCGGGCCCAGGAGCGGGGCATCGAGGTGACGCCGACGCTGTTGGACCGGCTGACCGATTCGGTCGAGCGGGCCCAGGCCAAGGGGGCCACCAACATTCTGGCCCTGGACGAGAGCCTGGCATTCATCATCAACGTGCCCCACGGCCGGGTCATTACCACCATGTCTCAGGATGAGATGAAGGAAAATATTTTTACGAACATCGATGGCGCCGTGCTTCTCTAAGGGACGGACAGGACCGCAAGGATGTCCGGCGGAGCTGCCCGATTGGCGGCTTCCCGGCGGCGCATGACAACCGCGAAGACAAAAGGAGAATCATTTTATGGCACTGACTGGAGCAATGAGCGCGGGAATTTCCGGCCTCAAGACCCATATGGAGGCCTTGAACACCGTGGGCAACAACATTGCCAACGTGAATACCTACGGCTATAAGCCGGGCCGCGTGACATTTCTCGAGAGCATCTATTCCACGCAATCTGCCGGTTCCGGCGGCACGGCCGTGGTGGGCAGCACCAATCCCCGCCAGACCGGCTACGGCGTCAGCATCGGCACCGTGGATCTGGACATGAGCACCCAGGCCCTGGAGTCCACCGGCCTGGCCACCGACCTGTTCATCCAGGGCGACGGCTTCTTCCTGGTGGGCCCGAAGATGGAGTCGATTACGAGCGCCGAGGACGCCAAGCGGCTGAGCCTCTCCCGGGTGGGCAACTTCGAGTTCGGCCCCGACGGCTACCTCCATGACGGCCAGGGCAACGTGGTCTATGGGTTCCTGACGGCTAACACGAAAGCCGACGGCAGCCTCTCGGATACTGCCGGCACCAACGGTGACGCCATCAGCACCCACCTGGTGCCGATTCGGCTGCCCATGAAGGCCGTGGGCGATGCAACCGACCCCAACGCCACCCAGCCCGGCGAGGCCCTGTTCCCCGGCGTTGGCACGGATGGCTACAATGACTATCCGCAGGTGGGGACCAATGCCGACGCTTCCACTGGCGACTTCATCGATTACAGCAGCCTGAAAATCGACGAGAACGGCCGCATCACCTGCGTCAACGACGACACCGAGGACCCCGTCACCATCGGCTACATCGCCCTGGCCAAGGTGGACAACCCCAACGGCCTCCAGCACACCTCGGGCCCGTACTTCACCTGCGGCGACGCCGCCGGCGACATCACCCTCAGCGCCCCCGGCAGTTCCGTCACCGGCTACCTGAATAACCAGGATGATTTGGGCGCCCAGGATTTGGATGAAGCCAACCGGCTGTCCAACGCCAGCAGCACCACGCTCCAGCCGGGCTTCCTGGAGGCCTCGGGCACCGACCTGGCCACGGAGTTCGCCAACATGATTATCTACCAGCGGGGCTACCAGGCCAACACCCGCATCGTCACCGTCACCGACTCCATGCTGGAGGAACTGGTGAACATGAAGCGCTAAGCCGCACAGCGGCGTCCGCCGCCGCGCCCCGGGCCTCCGGGGCGCCCGGCGGGCAAGGGGGAGGGCTATCCTGTGATTTTACTTCGAAAAATGAACGGCGAGCGGTTCCTGGTGAACCACAACCAGATTGAATGTATCGAGCTGATTCCCGAGTGTAAAGTGGTCATGATGAACCACGACTACTACCTGGTCAAGGATACGTCTGAGGAGATTATCCAGAAGATTGCCGAATACAACGCCAAAGTCCAGGACATCCACCGGGAAATCAGCGTCATAGACCGGCGCGGCTGAGCCTCGGTCCCCAGGGTGAACGAAAGATAAGAAGGGAATTAGCGTATGAACATCATGTACTTAGTGGGCGTCCTGCTGGCCGCGTTCTTCACGGTGTTTGGCATCGTCGCCACCATCTCCGGCGGCACGGTCACCATCGCCATGGAGAATCTGGAGAACTTTTTCGACTTTTCCAGTATCCTCATCACCATTTGCGGTACCATTGCAGTCGTAATCGCCTGCTACCCGAAGCTGGCAAAGTCTTTCCCCAAGCACTTTGCGATTCTGCTGCGGGCGAAGGCCTTCGATCCCACGACGTACGTGGAGCAGCTGATTGAACTGGCGCAGATTGCCCGGAAGAATGGCCTGCTGGCCCTGGAAGAGAAGGCCAACACCCAGCCGGATCCGTTTTTTAAGCAGGCCATCATGCTCATCGTGGACGCCAACGACCCCGACCGGGTCCGCAGCATTCTGGAGAACGATATTGAACAGACCTCGGCACGCCACCAAGAGGTGGTGGCCATGTACGAGCGGGGTTCCAACGCAGCGCCGGCCTTCGGTATGATTGGTACCCTGATTGGCTTGATTAACATGCTGAAAAACCTCAGCGGTTCGGATTTGAGTTCCCTGGGCCCGGATATGTCGGTTGCCCTGATTACGACGTTCTACGGTTCGGTTCTGGCGCACGTGATATTCAACCCCATCGCCGCCAACCTGACGGCGCGGGATGAGGAGGAAATCCTCTGCCGCCAGATTATCGTAGAGGGCATTATGGCCATCCAAGCCGGCGAGAACCCCAAGTTCCTGCGGGAGCGGCTCCTGACCTTCGTCAACCAGAAGATGCGCGACGAAAACGGCGAGGGCGGCAAGGGCCGCAGAAAAAAGTAATCGTTTCCGTTACGATGCAAGGAGGCGGACCCCACTATGAAACTTCCCAAAAAGAGTGGCGGCGGCGGTGCCAACTGGATGGACACTTACGGCGACATGGTGACGTTGCTGCTGTGTTTCTTCGTAATGCTCTATTCCATGTCCAATGTGGATCAGAACAAATGGCTGGCGCTGGTGGGCTCGCTCAACCCCTATGAGGTGACGACGAACCAGCCCGGCGGGAACAACCCCGGCACACCGCCGGACGGGGCGCTGGTTTCGCAGTTCCCGGTCACCAATGCCGACATTGAAGCTGCGATGGATCAGCTCTACAACACCATGCAGTCCTACGTGCAGCAGGCCAACCTGGGCACCCAGGTGAGCATCGGGCGGGGCAACGGATACGTCTTCGTGTCCTTTGACGATACGGTGTTCTTCAACGGGGACAGCTACGATTTGCGGCCGGAAGGGCGCGAAATATTGGATCAAATCGCCGTGGCCCTGGATGAGGCCAGCGATTCCATCGATGAGATCCGGGTGCTGGGCCATACCGCCCAGTCCAGACCCAATCAGGAGAACAACGTGACGGCCGACCGCTTTTTGGCGTCCAACCGTGCCACGGTGGTCACCGTCTATTTACAGGAGAAAAATATCATTGACCCAGCCAAGCTGGTCAGTGTGGGATATGGTCAGTGGCGGCCGGTATCCAGCAATGAAACGCCGGAAACCCGGGCCAGAAACCGTCGCGTGGAATTGATTGTCACGGGACTTGACGTGGAGAATGAAGCGAACGACAGCATCACACAGTACTACACCATGCGGGAGAGCGCCGACGGAACGGCCGGTACGGATGCCAATGCCCCGTCGTGAGTCCAACGCTGCCAGGGAGGGAAGAGGATGGCAGAAGTCCTATCACAAAGCCAAATCGATGCCCTGTTAAGTGCGGCTCGCAGCGGCGAGATGGATTTGACGGCTTCGAAAGAGAAGAAGGCCGAGAAGAAGTACCGGAAATACGACTTTAACAGCCCGAGAAAGTTTACCAAAGACCGGCTGAAGATGGTCGGCGGCGTGTTTGAGAATTTCACGCGGGTCATCAACTCCCGAATCAACGGTATGTTGCACACCACCTGTGAGATTACCGTGGACTCGGTGGAGGAGCAGCGATACTATGAGTTTTCCAACGCCCTGACTGAGGGGGATGTGCTGGCCCTGGCCGACGCGCAGTTGGAGGAGGGCGGACAGAGCGACGAGCCGCCGATTCTCTTCCACTTCACCACTTCTCTGATGCTCAGCATGATGGACCGGCTCATGGGGGGCGACGGCAGCTTGGATTCGACGCTGCCGGAAAGTTACAATTACACCGATTTGGAGCTCAAGCTCTACGAGACCATCGTCAAGGACATGGTTTCCGTCCTGGGCGGCAGCTGGGAGAACTACATCGACCTGGATTTCATCTTCCGCCGGATGGAGACGAATCCGACCCTGGTGCAGCTCATCGGCCTGGATGAGACGGTGGTGATTGTGGGAATCACCCTGCACTTCCCCAACTGCTCCGGCCAGATGAACATCTGCCTGCCCGGGTCGGTTCTGACCAACATCTTCTCGCGGATTGCCGCCTCCAACCAGGTGGGCCGCGGGAAGGGCGAGAACCATTCCGACGAGATTCTGGGGATTCTGGAGGAGTCCGAGCTGGTGATTTCCGCGGAGTTGGGCCGCACGGAGCTGCAGCTGCGGGACATCTACTTCCTCAACGTCGGCGACGTCATCGATTTGGGCCACCCGACGTCAGAACCCATTTACCTCTACGTGGGCGGCGAGCCCTGGTTCAGCGGAAAAATGGGAATGCAGAACAACAATATGGCCGTGAAAATCGGTGATACGTACCATCAATAGGGAAGAAGGGACGAAGAGGGCTATGAACCAAAACATTTTCAGCCCGATGGAACTGGACGCCATCGGCGAAATTATGAATATCAGTTTGGGGTCATCGGCCACCGCGGTTTCCAACCTGCTGGACCATCGAGTGGACATCACCACTCCGTCGGTCTCCGTGGTTCCGGTGGACGACTTTACCCTGGGCGATTTGGAGCCGGCCATCGGCATCGAAATCAAGTACATCTCCGGCCTCGAGGGCAGCAATATCATGCTCCTCAAGCGCAACGACGTCAAGGTGATTGTGGACATCCTGATGGGTTCCTCCATCCCGGACGAGGAGTTTGAGCTCAATGAGCTGACCGTCAGCGCCGTCTGCGAGGTCATGAACCAGATGATGGGCGCGGCCTCCACGGCCCTGTCGGATTTCCTGGGCCGCCCGGTGAATATCTCCACCCCCCAGTCCTTTACCCTGGATGATTTGGGGCAGTTCAAGCAGGAACATTTTCAGTACAGCAACGGGATGCTGGTGGTGGTGCGGTTCCTGCTGCGCATCGAAAACATCCTCCAGAGTGAGTTTGTCAACGTCATGTCCGTGGATTTGGCCCGGGAGCTGATTTCCGGCTTCGGCATGGACCTGAGCAGCGGCGAAAAGGGCCAGCAGGCCGTGCCGGCGTCCGCACCGGCGGCAGCCCCGGCGCCGGCTCCGGAGGCTCCGGCCGCATCGGGCGGAACGCTGAGTCAGGAGGAAATCGAGCGGCTGATGGGCGGCATGGCTGCGGCCGCGCCGGCAGCGCCCCAGGCGGCTGCCGCGCCGCAGCCTGCACCCCAGCCGGCGCAGTCCCAGGCGGCGCCCCAGCAGGCAGCGCCGCAGCCCGCGCAGCCGCAGGCGGCGCCGGCTGCCGCCCAGGCGCAGCCGATGTATGGCCAGCCGGTGTACGGGCAGCCGACCTACGGCCAGCCGATGTACGCCCAGCCGATGTACTACCCCCAGCCGGAGCCCCGCACCATCTCCGCCCGGCCCGTGCAGCTGCCGCAGCTGGATGTGGCGGACCAGATTGGCGAACAGCAGGCCCAGAACCTGGAGCTCATCATGTCCGTTCCCCTGGAGGTGTCGGTGGAAATCGGCAGAACCAAGCGGAAGGTGGAGGACATTCTGACCTTTACCAAGGGGTCCCTGGTGGTGCTGGACCGGCTGGCGGGCGATCAGGTGGACCTGTTTGTCAACGGTCTGTGCGTCGCCCGCGGCGATGTGGTTGTCATTGACGACAACTTCGGCATACGCATTACAGAGGTTCTTAAGCGTCCGACCCTGGCGGAGCTGACTTGAGGTCTCGTTTCCAAAACTGATAACTTTAGAAAAGGATGAGTGACATGGCAAAGATTCTGGTCGTTGACGACGCCGCGTTTATGAGAAAGGTCATTCGGGACACCCTGACCCGGAACGGCTACACCGACATCACCGAGGCCGTGGACGGCAAGGATGCGGTGGACAAGTACTTTGAGATTCACCCGGATTTGGTCCTGATGGACATCACCATGCCCAACATGGACGGCCTGGAGGCGCTGAAGGCCATCCGCGCCAAGGATGGCTCGGCCAATATCGTCATGTGTTCGGCCATGGGCCAGGAGGCCATGGTGGTCGAGGCCGTGCAGGCCGGCATCAAGGACTTCATCGTCAAGCCCTTCAAGGAAGACCGGCTGATGAAGACCGTCAACTCCATTCTGGGCGCGCCCTGACGAGCGGTCCCATGGGAGCGGATCTGACCGGCCTGCTGGGGGCCCTGCTGGCCATCTGCCTGGTGCTGGCGCTGGCATACGGGTTCACCCGGTATGTGGTGGGCCGCAGCGCCGTCGGTCACCGCCTGAGCCGGCATATGCGCGTGCTGGAACAGCTGAGCGTCGGCCGCGACCAAAAGCTGCTGCTGGTCCAGGTGGGGGAGGAAATCCATCTGCTGGGCGCCGCCCAGGGGGGAATCACGCACCTGCGGACCATCTCTCCGGAGGAGGCCGAACGGTGGCGCCAGGAGGCGTCCCAGAAGGCCGAAACCATGAGCTTCCAGAAAGCCCTGGGGGAGGTCCTCCGGCAGAGGAAGAAGTAAGGGAGGCTCGATTTGGACGCACTCATCAATGTCAACGGCGAAAACTTTCAGACCCTCCAGCTGCTGCTGCTGACAACCCTCATCACCCTGCTGCCTTCGCTGGTGGTGATGATGACCTCCTTCACCCGGTTTATCATCTCCTTCTCGTTTCTGCGGTCGGCCCTGGGCCTTCAGCAGAACCCGCCCAACATGGTGCTGGTGGGCATCGCGCTGTTCCTGACGCTGTTTACCATGTCGCCGGTCATCAGCGAAATCCAGACCACAGCATACGAGCCCTATGTGGCGGAAGAGATTACGCAGGAGGAATTCTTCGACATAGCCCAGCAGCCGCTGAAGGAGTTTATGCTGGAACAGACCGAGACCAGCTCCCTGGAGCTGTTCTGCGACCTGGCCGGCGTGGAGATGCCCGCTACGACGGAAGAGGCCCTGGCCATGCCCATGCGGATTGTGGTGCCGGCCTTCATGACCAGCGAACTGAAGCACGCCTTCCTCATCGGCTTCTATCTCTACATTCCCTTCGTGCTGATTGACGTGGTCGTGGCTTCGACGCTCATGTCCATGGGCATGATTATGCTGCCGCCTTCGATGATTTCCATGCCCTTCAAGCTGTTGCTTTTCATCTCCCTGGACGGCTGGCAGCTGCTGTTCTCCACCCTTGTGCGCTCGTTCCAGTGAAGGGAGGCTAGGCCTTGGAAGCCGTCGATATTCTGCGGGAAGGCACCAGCCTGGCCCTGATGATTTCCGCGCCGCTGCTGCTGCTGGGGATGCTGGTGGGCATCATCGTCGCCATTTTCCAGGCGGTCACCCAGATTCACGAACAGTCCCTCTCCTTTATCCTCAAGCTGATTGTGGTGGTCATCGTCCTGCTGGTGGGCGGCGACTGGATGCTGGAGCGGCTGATGGATTTCACCCGTTATCTCTTCTCCCTGATGTAAGAGGCCTTGCCGATGATTGGATGGGAGGAGCTGTACTTCTTTGAGGCGGTCCTCATGCGGATGAGCGGCTTTGTGCTGTTCAATCCCATCCTGGGCCGCAACAACATCCCCGGCTATGTCAAGGCCGGCATCATCCTGGTGCTGTCGGCGTTCCTGTACAGTCTGGGGATGCCGGACCAGCTGGCGGTACCGGAAACGGTCCTCGCCCTGGTGCTGCACCTGCTGTTGGAGCTGGCCGTGGGCTTTGTCCTGGGCTTCATCATGCAGCTGTGCATCGCGGTGGTCCAGGTGGGCGGCGAGATGATTGACGCCCAGATGGGCCTGACCATGGCCCAGACCTATGACGCCGGCAGCCAAATCAATATGACGGTGACGGCGTCCCTGCTGAACATTTTGTTTGTGATGGCCTTCTTTCTGGAAAACGGCCACTATACGCTGATGCGGATCCTGCTGACTTCCAACGAGGCCCTGCCTCTGGGCACAGCGGTGCTGGATGCGCGGATTGCCTCCTACGTGGCGGAGATTTTCCTGACGTCCATCGTCCTGGCCATGAAGCTGGCCTTGCCGATTTTGGCGGCGGAGCTGCTGGGCGAGGTGGGCATGGGCATCCTCATGAAGGCCATCCCCCAGATAAACGCCTTTGTCATCAACATTGAACTGAAGGTGGTCATCGGGCTGGTGCTGCTGTTTTTGTTCCTGGCGCCCATCAATGAGTTCCTTCTGGATGTGGAAAAGCAGATGCTCGACTTCCTGAGCCGGGCGTTGGAGGTGCTGGGGCCTTCGGGATAGACGACCGCACAAGGGGGGATGCATCGTGGCCGACGGGCAGAAGACCGAAAAGGCAACCCCAAAGAAACGACGGGACGAACGGAAGAAGGGCAATATCTTCTTCAGCAACGACGCCGTTTCCGTGGTGGTGCTTCTGGGCGGCTTTGCCGTCCTGCGGATCCTGGGTCTGTGGATGGTGGAGCAGCTGGTGGGCTTTCTCCGCCAGTGTATGGCCCTGGCGGCCGCGCCTTCCATGGAGACCGCCGTGGGGGACGTGGGCGGCCTGTTTCTCTCCGCCGTGTGGGCGTTCGTCAAGGCGGCCGGCCCGGTGATGGCCGTGGTGGCCCTGCTGGGCATTGCGGCGACCTTCTTCCAGACGAGGATGCTGGTGACCGGCGAATCCCTCAAGCCGAAATTCAGCCGCATCAACCCCATCCAGGGGTTTCGCCGGCTGTTCTCCTTTCGCAGCATCGTGGAGGCCCTCAAGGGACTCTTCAAAATTGTGGTGCTGCTGTATCTGATTTACAACTATATCGTCGGTGTGGTGGACCTCTTCACCCGGTATATGCGGACCGATTTGCTGACGGCCTGCGCCCACCTCTTCGGGGAGACCTTTTCCCTGGCCATGCAGATTGGCATCGCCTTTGCGGTGCTGGCCGGGGCGGACATCTTCTACCAGTGGTGGGACTACGAGCGCCAGCTGCGCATGACCAAGCAGGAAATCAAAGAGGAATACAAGCAGACGGAAGGCGACCCGCAAATCAAGGGCCAGATTAAAGCCGCCCAGCGGAAAATGGCCCAGTCCCGGATGATGCAGCAGGTGCCCAAAGCCGATGTGGTCATCCGGAACCCGACGCACTTCGCGGTGGCGCTGCGGTACCGGCCCGACAAGGACGCGGCGCCGGTGGTGCTGGCCAAGGGCCAGGACGAGGTGGCGGCGCGGATTGTCCGCAAGGCCCAGGAGTTTGACATTGCGATTATTGAGAATGTGCCTTTGGCCAGAGCGCTGTACGCCACCGCAGAGCTCAACCGGGAAATCCCGCCGGAGCTGTACAACGCTGTGGCCGAGGTGCTGGTGTACCTCTACCGTATTGACAAGAAGCTGCCGTGAGTTCGGCGGTAAGACCTGGAGGACTGTATGAGACGAATCCTCAACAATGCAATATCGCTGATGGTCGTCGTCGTCGTCCTGTTCCTGGTGGTCCCGCTGCAGACGGCGCTGCTGGATGTTCTGTTGATTTTCAACATCGCCCTGTCCATCATGGTGCTGATGATTACGATGAACATCTCGGAGCCGCTGGAGTTTTCGATTTTCCCGTCCCTGCTCCTGATTACGACGCTGTTCCGTCTGGGCCTCAATGTGGCGGCCACCCGGATTATCCTCTCCGAGGGCGGCCAGGCCGGTGTGGTCATCTCGGCTTTCGGCCAGCTGATTACCCAGGGCAACGTCGTCATCGGCGTGGTCATCTTCCTGATTATCGTCCTGGTGCAGTTCATCGTCATCACCAAGGGCGCCGAGCGCGTCTCGGAGGTGGCGGCCCGGTTCACCCTGGACGCCATGCCCGGCAAGCAGATGGCCATTGACGCGGATCTCAGTTCCGGCCTTATCAACGAGAGCGAGGCCCGAATCCGCCGCCAGAAGATTCAGAAGGAAGCCGATTTCTACGGCGCGATGGACGGCGCGACGAAGATTGTCAAAGGCGACGCCATCATGTCCCTGGTGATTACGGTCATCAACTTCGTCGGCGGCCTGATTATCGGCATGGTCCAGGGCGGCGGCGATTTGAACACCGTCCTCAACGTCTATTCCATCGCCACCATCGGCAACGGCCTGGTCTCCCAGCTGCCGGCGCTGATGATTTCCACGGCCACGGGCATGATTGTCACCCGTTCCGTGTCCGACGGCAGCCTCAACACCGATGTGGCCGCCCAGTTCAAGGCCCAGCCCCGGGCCATCCTCTCCACGGGCATCATCCTGGTGCTGCTGGCCCTGGTGCCCGGCACGCCGACGCTGCCCCTGCTGCTGGTGGGCGCCCTGCTGGCCGGCGGCGGCTACTGGGGAAACCGCCGGCTGACCCACGCCCGGCAGACCCAGGAGGCCGAGGCGGCCGCCGCAGGCCAGCCGACGCCCGAGGTCCAGGCCGCCAGCGAGGCCGACTTCTACAAGGACATCAACAACGTCTACTCTCTGCTGACGGTGGAGCCGGTGGAGATGGAGTTTGGATACAGCCTCATTCCGCTGGTGGACGAGGCCAGCGGCGGCAAACTCATCAGCCGCATCGTCATCTTCCGCCGCCAGTACGCCCAGGATATGGGATTTGTCATCCCCTCCATCCGCCTTCACGACGGCGCCTCCCTGGGCACCAACCAGTACGTCATCAAGATCCGCGGCGAGGAGGTGGCCCGCGGCGAGATCCTTGTGGACTACTATCTGGCGCTGGAGCCGGCCAATCCCCTGGGCGAGATTGACGGCATCGAGACCATTGAACCGGCGTACGGCATCCCGTCCCGGTGGATTCTCCCGGAGAACAAGGAGATGGCCGAAATCTACGGCTACACGGTCATCACGCCGCTGACGGTCATGCTGACCCACCTGTCGGAGACCATCAAGAAATACGCCTACGAGCTGCTCAACCGGTCGGAGACCATGCAGCTGGTGGAGCATCTCAAGAAAACGGAGCCGGAGCTGGTGGCCGACGCCATCCCCAACGTCATTACCTACGCCAATCTGGAGAAGATTCTCAAGAACCTCCTCCGGGAGGGGATTCCCATCCGCGACTTGGCCACCATTCTGGAGGCCATTGTGGAGGCCAGCGGGACGACCCACGACATCGACATGATTACCGAGCAGGTCCGCGGCGCCCTGAGCCGCACCATCACCCGGCGGTTCTGTGAGAACGGCCAGCTGCGCGTGGTGACGCTGGACGCTGAGGTGGAAAAGAAGGTTCTGGCCGCTCTGACGAAGAACGACCACGGCGTCTACCTGGCGCTGAGCCCCGACATCATGCAGCAAATCGTGACGCAGCTGGGAGAGCTGCGGAAAAAGTTCAACGAGCTGGGCCAAACGCCGGTGGTGCTGACCAGTCAGATTATCCGCGTGTACCTGGCCCGCCTCATCAATCCGTTTTACCCTGACGTCTACGTGCTGTCCTTCAACGAGATTACCAGCAACGTGCAGATCCAGGCGCTGGGCAACATCACGCTCCAGCAGCAGGAAAAGCGGGCATAGGGAAGCAGGGAGGCGACGCCATGGAGTGCATAGAGCAGCGGAGCGGTCCGACAGCGGCGGTCTACACCCAGGAGCAGCTGGACGCCATGGACAACCAGACGCTCCTTTCCCTGTACCAGGAAACCGGCAGCGAGGAACTGAAATGGGCCCTGGTGCTGCGGTTCACGGGACTCATCCGCAGGATGGCGTCCCAGGTCTGCGGCCTGTACAGCAGCTTCGCCCAGCTGGACGACATCGTCAACGAGGGAATCCTGGTGCTGCTGAGCGCTGTGGACAAGTTCGACCCCTCCAAGGACGTGAAGTTTGAGACGTACGTCTCCAAGCGCCTGCGGGGGATGATTATCGATTTGGCCCGGAACCAGGACTGGCTGCCGCGGCAGGTGCGGCAGAAGTCCATCCGGCTGAACCGCGCCGCCGAGGAACTGGCCATGGAGCTGGGCAGGACTCCGAGCAGCCAGGAGGTTGCCGACCGCTTGGGCCTGAACCGGGAGGAGTACGCCAATCTCCTGTCGGAGACGGCGGTGTCCGGGCTGGTTTCCCTGGAGTCGCTGCTGGATGCCGGCCTCAGCGGCGGCAGCCGTCAGGTATTTAGCGCCGACGCCGGCGCCCAGCCCGAGGAGCGGTACCAGGAGCGGGAGCTCCACGAGGTCCTGCAAAAAGGCATCGCCTCCCTGCGGGAAAAAGAGCAGACGGTTCTCTCCCTCTATTACGAGAAGGAACTGAATATGAAGGAAATCGCCAAGCTGCTGAATGTCAGCGCCCCGCGGGTCTCGCAGATCCACAGCCGGGCCATTCAGCACCTGTATCTATACATGAAGCAGTATTTGGAGACGTAACGAAAGGCGGACGGACCATGACCAAGGGATTTTACAATTTGACGTCCGGCGTACTGTCCCAGACCCGGCGGCTGGATGTGGTGGCCAACAACATGGTCAATCTGGCCACCCCAGGCTACAAGACCGAGCAGTACACCGACAGCACCTTTGAAGAGGTGATGATGAGCCTGGTGGGCAACAAGGACAAGACCGGCGCCCAGCCCATCGGCCAGGAGAGCTACATCCTCGCCCCCAGCGAGCTGTACGTGGACTACTCCCAGGGCTCCCTGGAGGAGACCGGCCAGAACCTGGACTTTGCCATCGTGGGGGAGGGGTACTTCGCCGTGGACACCGCGGACGGGGTGGAGTACACCCGGGGCGGCAGCTTCTCCCTGGATGACGCCGGCTATCTGTACCTGCCGGCCCACGGCCGAGTGCTGGGAATGGATGGGCAGCCCATCTATCTGCCGACGGACAACATCCGGGCCGACGGCTTCGGCCGGATCTACTCGGCCGACGGCACCGCCCTGCTGGGACAGATTGGCGTCTTCACCTTTGCGGACAACGCGCAGATGGTCAAAAACCCCAGCGGGCTGTTCGGCCCCAACGGCCAGGCGCCGGCAGCGGCAGGGGGCGAGGTCCGCTGGCAGTGGGTCGAGAATTCCAACGTGGACATGGTCCGGGAGATGAGCCAGATGATGTCGTCCCAGCGGGCGCTTCAGAGCGCCGCCCAGGTGCTGACGCTGTACGATCAGCTGCTGACCCGGGCCACCACCGAGCTGGGCCGGCTGTAAGGAGGGAATAATCGGTGATTCAGGGATTTTTCAGCGCCACCGTGGGCGCCCAGCAGCAGATGCAGCGGATGAACGTGCAGGCCAACAACATCGCCAACGTCAACACCTACGGCTTCAAAAATGAGAAGCCCTCCTTTGAAGCCCTGATGTACGGCATGGTGGACGGCATCGACGGGGCCCAGCTGCCCCGCGGCAGCGGCACCCGCATGGTTTCCGCCGCCACCGACTTTCGGGATGCGGCCGTGGAAGAGACCGGCCGGGACCAGGACTACGCCATTGTGGGCGACGGATTCTTCGCGCTTTATGAACCGTCCACCGGGGAGGTTTCCTTTACCCGGGACGGCTCCTTCACGGCTGCCCAGTTCCAGGTGGCCAACGAGGAGGGGGAGATGGAGGTCCGCTATTTCCTGTCGGACGGTTCCGGCCGGCAGGTCCTCAACGGCAGCGGCTATCCCATTGAGATGGGGGAGGATCTGACGGCGGAGCAGCCGGTGGGGGTCTTTGCTGTCCAGTACCGCGACGGTCTGCTCCATCTGGACGGCGGCCGGTTCCAGACCACCGCCAAAAGCGGCAACATCTATTTGCAGAACAGCGACGTACTCCGCGGCTACCTGGAGACCTCCAATGTGGACCTGGGGACGGAGCTGGGCAAGGTCATCGAGGCCCAGCGGTCTTACAGTTACGCCTTGCGCATGGCCACCACCGCCGACGAGGTGGAAAGCACCATTCTCAATCTGCCGAACGGATAAACGGAGGGGTCATCCATGAAGAACTACGACGAACTCAACGGACTGGAGCTGGACGCGCTCCGGGAGGTGGGGAGCATCGGCACGGGAAATGCCGCCACGGCCCTGTCCAGCGTGCTGGGCTGTCCGGTGCGCATCACCATGCCGGAGGTGCGCATCATGGGCTACAACGAGGCCATCGACTGGATTGGCGGGCCGGAGGCCATTTCCGCCGGCGTCCTGGTCCATCTGGCCGGCGAAATCAACGGCATCATGCTGTCGGTCCAGCAGCTGGAGTACGTAAACCTGGTCCTGTCCCGGACCGTCGGACGGCAGGTGTCCGACTATGAGCAGCTGAACGAGTTGGACAGCTCCGCCCTGGTGGAGGTGGGCAATATCCTGATTTCCACCTTCATCAACGCCCTTTCGGGCCTGGCCGGCATCACGGTGACCCCGTCGGTCCCGGCCTTCGCCGTGGATATGCAGGGGGCCCTGCTGACGGTACCGATGGCCATTTACGGCGGCCAGTCGGATTACATCATGACCATTGGCGCTGATTTCCTCTGTGAGGAGAAGGCGGTGCCCTGCCGTCTTCTGTTGTCCCCGGATATCCGGTCTCTGAATTTCTTATTGAAGAAACTGGGTGTGTTGGATGAATGACAAAATTGTCGTGGGCATTGCGGACATGAAGATGGCCACCCGGGAGGGAATGCTGGTGACGTACGCCCTGGGTTCCTGCATCGGCATCTGTCTCTATGACCCGATACTCCATCTGGCGGCCCTGGTCCATGTGATGCTGCCGCTGAACATGGAAACCGGCCGGAAATCGCCGCTGAAATACGCCGATACGGGGATTCGGGAGACGCTCCGGCAGATGGAGGCCCGCGGCGCGCGGCGGAACCGGATTGTGGCCAAAATCGCCGGCGGCGCCCGGATGTTTGAAGTGCCCGGCAACGGCAGCCTGGGCAACATCGGCCAGCGAAATATCGAAAGCGTCCATATGACGCTGAAAAATGAACACGTCAAGCTCCTGCGGGAGGACGTGGGCGGCAGCGTGGCGCGGACGCTGCTCTTTGACGCGGCCACGGGTCAGGCCTGTGTCCGCAGCTACGGAAAACCAGAGTTGATTTTCTGACATCCACAGGCGGGAAATGTAGGAATGGGGGGTATGGCTTCATGGAGTACAATAGCAGCGAAATCCTTCTAGAAACGGGTACCAATGAAATAGAGATTATGGAGTTTACCATCGACGGGAATCTCTATGGCATCAATGTGGCCAAGGTTCGGGAAATCCTCATGTCGGCGCCGGTGCGGCCCATGCCGCACTCCCATCCGGCGGTGGAGGGCATTTTCAAGCCCCGGGACACGGTGCTGACGGTCGTGCATCTGCCCAAGTACCTGAGCGGACAGGAGGGCCCCAAAGGGCCGAAGGACCTGTTCATTGTGACCAATTTCAACAAGATGCACATCGCGTTCCGGGTCCACACGGTGGTGGGCATCAGCCGGATCTCCTGGCTGGACATTCAAAAGCCGGACAACACGGTCTCCGGCGGCCCGGACGGCGTGGCCACCGGTATCGCCCAGTGCGGGGATCAGCTGGTGACCATTCTGGACTTTGAAAAGATTGTGGCGGAGATTGCGCCGGAAACCAGCATCCAGATGAGCGAGGTGGAGGCCATGGGCCCCCGCGACCGGAATGAGCGGCCCATCTGGGTGGCGGAGGACTCCATCCTGCTGTCCCAGATGATTCGCCAGGCCCTGACCAAGGCGGGGTACGTCAATGTGACCATGTTCCCCAACGGCGCGGAACTGTGGGAGAAGCTGGCCACCCTGGCCGCCGCGCCGGATCTGGATCAGCAGGTTTCCCTGATTATCACCGACCTGGAAATGCCGCAGATGGACGGGCATCGCCTGACGAAGCTCATCAAGAGCAGTTCCGTTTTTAAGGGAATCCCGGTGGTGATTTTCTCCTCGCTGATTACCGAGGAGATGCGCCGCAAGGGCAAGGAGGTGGGGGCCGACGAACAGCTGAGCAAGCCGGAAATCGGCCACCTGATTGGCATCATTGACCATCTGCTGCTGGCCAGCGACGCGAGGAAGAAAGACGAGGGCAAGGCATGAGCAATAAGTATATTGTCAGACAGCCGATTAAAAACGCAGAGAGCAAAATCATCGGCTATGAGATCCAATACCACGGGGAAAACCAGGCGTTCAGTGACATGGCCGCTACTGACTTTGCCGCTGCTGACACCATTTACAACTTTCTGACCCAGAATACTGACAAACTTCTGCGTGGGTCGCTGAATTTCATGACGTTTACCACGACGCTGCTGATGAAGAAGACGCCGCGGCTCTTTGCCCAGGACGAGCTGGTGATTCAGATTGACGACAGCGTCATCATCCACCCCCTGGCCATGCGGATGGTCCAGCAGTACGCCAAAGAGGGCTACCGGATTGCCGTGAACGAGTTCCAGTTTGCCCCCCGGTACCTGGGGATTCTGGACGGCATCGACTACATCAAGCTGAACTTCCAGAACGTCCCGGAATTGACGCTGAAGAACATCATTGAGATTGCCCACAGCATGAAGAAGCAGTGTATTGCCGTGGGCATCGATACCGAGGAGCTGTATCAGAAGGCGCTGAAACTGAAGGTCGATGCCCTGGAGGGTACCCGGGTCGCGGAAAAGCTGACCACCCGGGCCCACAGCAGCGGCTATCTCCAGAGCAATTTCTTCCGCCTGATGGTGGCCGTGACCCGGGATGAGCCCGACGTGGAGGAGATTGAGCAGATTATATCCGTAGACGCCACACTGACCTACGGCCTGCTGAAGATGGCCAATTCCGTCTACTTTGCCCTGCGCCGCCGCGTGACGACGGTCCGCCAGGCCATCATGACCATGGGCCTCAATGAGCTGAAGCAGTGGGTCTATCTGCTCAGCGCCAGCAACGCCGAGAACCAGATGGAGGAGGGCGCCGAAGAGTTCCTGCGGATGTCCTTCATGCGGGCCAGCTTCTGCAGCAACCTGATGAATTACGCGAAGAATATGCCCATCTCCAAGCCGGAGGCCTATCTGATGGGTATGTTCTCCACCTTGAACTATCTGATTGATGCGCCGCTCTCGGAGATCCTCGAGCAGATTCCTCTGTGCAGCGAGGTCAAGGAGGCGCTGCTCCAGCACAAGGGCCGCTGCGGGATGCTCTACGACCTGGCGCTCAGCTACGAGCGGGCCGACTGGCCCCAGATTGACCGCCTGGCGGAGGAGCTGGGGATCCCGACCAACCTTCTGACCAGCGTCTACTTCAGCTGTATGGAGGATGTCAACCGGGTGTGGAATGAAATGACACAGCCGGAGCCGAAACAGCTGGAGGAGCAGCCGGCCGAAGAGCCGGAACTGGCGAACGTCTGAGAGGAACAGCGGGCCTGTCGGCCTGCTGTTCCGGCGCATACCCGTGGGGACCGGAAGGGGATTTGGACCGATGATGCCGCCTTGGAAATACTTTGAGAATCTCAGTGAAATTGTCTACGTCTCCGACCCGGAAACGCACGAGCTCGTCTATCTCAACCAATATGCCCAGGACGCCTTCGGCGTCGCCGGCACACCAGACGGCTACGGGAAATGCTATGCAGTGCTGCAGGGGATGGAGCGGCCTTGCCCGTTTTGCACGACGCCACGGCTGAAAGTGGGAAAATTCTACGAGTGGATCTATCGCAATCCGCTTTTGGACAGCCTGTTTACCATCAAAGACACGCTGGTGGAGTACAACGGCAAGCAGTACCGCATGGAATTCGCCATCCGGACGGAGCAGGAGCAGGTGGAGGCCGACCACTACAGCGTTCACGTCCACTATGAGAGCGTCTTGAACGAGGCGGTTCTCATCGCCCTCTCCACCCAGAATATCAGCGAGGCCCTGCACCACCTGTGCAGCGGCATCCACTGCGGGTCGATGTATATCTATGAAATCCGCGGGGACCTGTGGGCGACCACCCTCTACGCCTGGCCGCCGCTCTCCCAGGACGCCGCCTGGCAGAGTGTCGAGATTCCCTTTACCGGCTGCATCCAGCAGTGGTACCATCTCTTTTCGGAAAACGAGCCGGTTCTGCTGCCGGATGTGGCGAAGCTGCGGCGGGAGCAGCCGGATCTCTGCAAGCTCTTCCGTGTCAACGACGCGCAGCGGACCATCCTCCTGCCCCTCCTGACCGACGGCCGGGTCACCGGACTCTGGCGCATCGACAACCCGCCGGCGGAACAGATGGAGCGGATTGCCGCGGCGTACAAGATGATGTCCCAGTACCTGGTGCTGGCCATCGCCCAGACGAAGCGGCTGCAGAGCCTGGAGGAGATGGGCTACCACGACCAGATGACCGGGGCCCTGAACCGGTATGCCCTCAGCAAGCACCTCCAGCGGCCCAAAGTGGCCGTCGATACAGGGCTGGTGTTCTGCGATGTGGTCGGCCTCAAACGCATCAACGACCGGATGGGCCATGTGAACGGAGACCGGATGATTCTGCGGGTTTACCACGCGCTGGTCAGCGTGTTTTCCTATCTGCAGGTGTATCGCATCGGCGGCGACGAGTTCCTGATTCTCAGCGAAGGGCTCTCCCGGGAAGCGTTTCAGCGGCAGGTGGCGCGGCTGCGGGAGCAGTGCGTCGCCGGGAGCTGCCCGCTGTCCATCGGCAGCGCCTGGGTGGCCGCCGGCGGGGACAGCCTCCAGAACCTGATGCAGCTGGCGGACGCCGATATGTACCGGGACAAGTTCCAGTATTATCAGAATCGGAGCGGAGACGAAGGGACGCCGCTGCCGGCGGAGGCCCCCGGGGCGGCGAAGGCGGAGAGCCACGGCCCCGGCCAGTCGCCCATCCGGTGCTTCCTGGACAACTACTATTTTGACGCGGACACCTTTTTCCAGTCCCTGGTGCAGCCCAACACCAATTTCTATATTTTTTGCGGCGATATGCGCCAGAATCTTTACTATATTTCTGATAACCTCAAAGAGGAATTCAATTTCTCGGAGAACCTGGTCTACGACTTTGTCGCCCAGCTGGAAGAACGAATCTATGAGCCGGACCGGGCCATGCACGAGGAAGATATGCGCGCAATGATTGCCGGAAAGCGGGAGACCCACAGCATCCGTTACCGCATCTATGACCGCCACGGGCGTCTGGTCTGGCTCCACTGCCGGGGAATCCTCCGCTGGAATTCGGACAAGACGGAGCCGCTGTTTTTCTCCGGCTGTATGAACGAGCTGAAAAACGAGTCCGAAGTCGATCCGGTCACGGGCCTTCTGAACCAGACCATGGTGATACGGCGGCTGGAAGGCGAGGATCTGGACGGGCTGGAGCTGACGATGTATGCCATCGTGTTCCGGGACTTTGCCGACATCAACCGGACCTTCGGGCGCAGAGTCGGGAATCAGGTTCTGCGGGAAATCGGCAGCCGGATGGAGCAGGAGCTGGGCGGTTCATTCCGCATCTACCGTCTCGACGGCGTCAAGCTGCTGGCGGTGACGCTGGCCCACTCGGACCCCAAGGCGTTTGTGGAAACGGTGCAGCGGATTGTCCAAAGCATCTACCGACGCTTTGACATCCACATCATCTATCCGTTTGCCGTGGGCGTTCTCCACAGCCGGGGCAAGCCCAAATCCATTCAGGAACTGATTGACAACGCGACCATCACAGCGCGGACGGCCAAGGCCTTCCCGGCGCTGGACTATATGGAATTTGAGCCGCATATGTCCCAGCGGTATCAGGCCTATACCGATATGAGTATGATGCTCAACTATTCTGTCAATCATCAGTTCCAGGGGTTCCGCATCGTGGTGCAGCCCCAGGTGCACGCCAAGACCGGCCGCATTTTCGGCGGCGAGGCGCTGCTCCGGTGGGAGTATCGGAAAGAGACGGTGTCTCCCGCCCGGTTTATCCCCGTTTTGGAGCAGACGGGCCTGATTGTCCCGGTGGGAAAATGGGTCCTGGAGCAGGCGGTGGCCGCCGGCGCCCTGATTCGCCGGTGCCGGCCGGAGTTCCTGATGTCTGTAAATGTCAGTTACCTGCAAATTATGGAGGACGGGTTCTTCGACTGCGTGCAGGATCTGCTCCGCCGGTACGGCCTTCCGGCGAACAATCTGCTGATTGAACTGACGGAGACGCATTTCGACGAAATGCCCGACAATCTGAAGCGGTTCATCCTGAACTGCCGGGACGCCGGCATCCGATTCGCGCTGGACGACTTCGGGAGCGCCTATTCCGGGCTGCAGCTGCTGATGCAGTATCCGGCGGATCTCATCAAGCTGGACCGGACGTTGATGCGGGAAATCACCTCGTCCGAGGAGAAGAAGAATTTCATCATGAGCGTCGTCTACGCGTGTCACCGCTTTGGAAAAAAAGTCTGTGTGGAGGGAGTGGAAACGGAGGAGGAGCTTCGGACTGTACAGGAGACGGACTGCGACTATATTCAGGGCTTTTACTTTTACCGGCCTCTGGAGCTTTCGCAGCTGTACCGTGAGATTGCAAAGCCGGAGCCCCCGGAAGTTTTGACAAGCTGCCAGGAGGTGTGTGGTGATGGAGAAGCCGACTTCCAGAAGGATAACGCCGGCGGATTGTGTGGGGCGCATCTGTGAAGTCATGACCCGGCAGAACGTACTGCTGTTTGTGGGGACCATTCAGGAGTACCGCCGGAGAACGGAGGAAATCTGCGTGGAGCTGCGCCGTGGGGAATCGACGCCCCAGGGCGTCCTCTACCATACGGGCGTCAAAGTGCGCGTCTACATCGGCGGCAAGGACGACTTGGTGGTGCATCTTTACGGCGCCGTGTCCCGAAACGGCCTGGACAAGTGGTGGATGGAAGTCTATGAGGTCGTGGCGCAGCAGGAGCGGCGGGACAGCTTCCGGCTTCCGCTCCGCCGGGATCTGACCGTGCAGCGGGGAGACGAGGCGCCGATACCGGGGGTCCTGGTGGACGTCAGCCTGGGCGGCCTCTGCTTTCAGTGCCGCACGCCGTACCAGGCCGGCGAGCAGCTGTCGGTGGCGGTCCGGCTCCGCCAGGACGGTCCCGACTACGTTTTCCACTGCCTGATTCGCCGGGTGGGAGAACCGCGCGTGCCGGGGCCGAAGCGGTTCGTCTATGGGTGCAGCTTTATCGATTTGCCCAGACATCAGACGGAGAATTTGAGTCAGGATATTTTCCTTCTCCAGGCTCGGGTCATCAGCCGCCAGCTGGACCGCGGAGAATGAGAAAAAGACCCGGCCACCCTCAGCCAACGCGTTGGCAAGGGGCGGCCGGGTCTTGTCGTCTAATTGTCCTGCACCGGCTCGCTGTGGCGCGGCGCGTCCATGACCGCTTTGCAGGCGTAGATAATCTGCGTGGTCACATCGCCGTCGTAGCGGGAGCGGTACATCCCCAGCATGGGCGCCACCGAAGCCGCCGGGAGCACAACGTACTTGGCGGGCAGCCGCGACAGCGCCAGGGCCTTGGCGTCGGCCAGGCAGCGCGGGCAGTGGCACAGGTGGAACATCCGGACGTAGCGACTCAGTTTTTCCTCCACCAGGAGCTCCATCACGTTGAGGAACTGCGCATCCCGGAGCCGGGGCTCCTCGGCCTCCGGAGGGGCCGGGTCTGCGGCCGGCTCCGCCGGCTTGGGCGCCGCGTCCGGCTCCGAAAGCGCCGGCTCCGGCTGGGCGGGCGGCGGGAGCTCCGCCTCCGGTTCGGCGGGCGCGTCCGGCTCCGGCGGCGGGATGTCCGGCTCCTGGAGTTCCTCCGGCGGGGCGGCGGTCCCTTCCGGCTCCTGCACCGGGGGCGGCGCGTCCGCCGGGGAGGAAGGAGACGTCTCGGGCGCCTGGGCAGCGGGACCGGCGTTGGCCAACTCCTCTTCCAGCGCGGCCTCCAAGGCGTCGTGAATCGTATTGGACAGGGCCTCGTGGTTGGTTCTCGCCACCTCCAGAATCGGCGGGGTCAGCCGGCTGACGGGCGCCGGCTCCGGGGCAGCGGCCGCGGCGGAGGCCTCCGCCTCCTGGGGCGGCGTTTTGGGCGGCTCCGCCGCCGGGCGGGTGCCGGCCAGCAGGTTCAGCACATGGTCGGTTTTGCTGGTCTTGGACGTTTTGCGAGACGCCATCAGACTTCCCTCCCTTCCGGACGGGGGAAGTCTCTGCCGGCAATTTCGTCGCAGAGGTCTTCAAAGTCCTGGGCCGGCTTCGAGCGGGGCGCATAGTCCACGACGCTGACGCCCTGGGCCGGCGCCTCCGCCACGGAGACGCTGGTGCGGATCTTGGCATCAAAGACCCGGGTATCCAGCTGCGCCGCCATTTGCTGCGCCAGCTCCAGAATCTCCCGATTCAAATTGAGCCGCCCGTTGAAGCGGTTGAGGAGGATCCCCAGCACCCGCAGGCGGGAGTTGTAGTAGCTGCGGACGCTTTCAATGGTCTCCTTAATCTGCGACACGCCCAGGAGGCTCAGCACCTCCGGCGCCATGGGAATGATGAGGTAATCCGTGGCCACGTAGGCGTTCACGGTCAGAATGTTCAAAGCCGGCGGCGTGTCGATGATGACGTAGTCATACCGGCCCTGAATTTTGGAGAGGGCCGTTTTCAAAAGAAATTCCCGGCCGGTCCGGTTGAATTCCAGCTCTGCCGCCGAAAGGAGGATGTTGGACGGCAGCAAATCGCCGGTGTCCGTGGAGGCGATGGCCTCCTCCGGCTCGACCGCGCCGCGAAACACATCGTACACGGTGGTACACCGCTCAATATCCAGACCCAAACTGAACCCCAGGCTGCCCTGGGGATCCAGGTCCACGCCCAGAACCTTGGCGCCGCGGCGGTGCAGAGACGCCAACAGAGCGGCTGCGGTCGTGGTTTTCCCGACGCCGCCCTTCTGGTTGGTGATGGTGATGACTGTGGTTGCCATGAATGACAGCTCTCCTTTCTCGCGGCAGCCAGGGCCGCACCGCGGGGCCAAACCGGCGGGACAAAGAAAATCATGGACCGGTCTTATTTTTTGGCAATCCCGGACGATATAAAAAGAGAGGAGTAAATGGAGTTTGCACTTTGATTTTACTCAAAAGAACCCGGATTGTCAATCATCAGCGTACCGCGGCTTCGCCCGGACGCCTCAGAAGGAGTGAAGACATATGGCATCAATCGGGAGTTTGACCGGAAGCACTTCTTCCACCAGCAGTATCTACGGAAATCGAAACAGCAACATCCTCTCCGGCCTGGCCAGCGGCCTGGACACGGAGTCCATGATTGAGGGGATGATTCAGGGCTACCAGCAGAAAATCACCTCCCTGGAGCAGGACCGCACCATCGTTCAGTGGAAGCAGGAGGCTTACCAGAGCATCTCCAACAAACTGGTGGAGTTTGCCAGAAAATACACCTCCTATTCCTCGGACACCAACCTGTTCAGCAGCAGTTTCTTCAACAACGCCATTCTCACCAGCGCCGTCGGCACCTATGCCGACAAGGTCACCGCCACCGGCAAGAGCAGCAGTGCGATTGTCCTCAACTCCATCAAGCAGCTGGCCACGGCTGCCCGGTATACCACCTCCGGCGGAATCGCCTCCAACGTCAGCGGCGGCGTGGCGGCCGGCGGCGCCATCGGCGATTTGACCAACCCGCACACGGTCAGCACCATGAGCGGCTCGCTCTCGTTCACCTACGGCAGCCAGGAGATTACCATTGATTTTGACGAGCAGGAGACCTTCGCCAGGGCGGACGGCTCACTGGACACCGACGCCTTCCAGAAGGCCATCGAGGAGAAACTGGCCGAGCAGGACATCGTCATCGGCGACAACACCTACAAGGCCGACGAGCGCATCGGCGTCACGGTCTCTCAGGACGGCACCGTCACCCTGAAGGACAAGTCCGGAGCCAACAACAGCGTGTACATCAGCGGCGCCACCGGCGATTTGGCCGGCAAGGTGTCTTACAGCGGCGAGCGCCCCGCCTCCTTCCAGGTGACCACGACGGACGCCGTTGAGGAAATTCCCATGGGCGAGTACCTCTCCGGGAAGACCATCGAGGTGACGCTCAACGGCCAGACCAAGAAGATTACGCTGGGCGAAATCTCCATCTCCGACCAGGCCAATCAGGACCAGGCGGCCGAAGCGGTCCGCAGCGCCCTGGAGACGGCCATCAACGACGCCTTCGGCCAGAACAAGGTTTCGGTTTCCCTGGACGGCGGCCGGTTCTCGTTTGACGCGGGCAGCGGCAACACGTTCCACATCCAGTCGGAGATGGGCGAGGTCCTGGGCCTGGGCAACGGCGGCGTTGCCAACTATGTCAATACCAGTCAGACGCTGGAGGACCTGCTGGGCACCGACGCCGACGGCAACCTCAAGGGCCTCAAGGCCAACGGCAGCGGTACCTACGACCTGGTCATCAACGGCGTCACCGTGGGCAGTTACGCCAAGGACACCGCGCTGGAGACAGTCATCAGCGCCATCAACAGCAACTCGGAGGCCGGCGTCAACGTCAGCTACTCCAAGCTGACCAACGAGTTTGTGTTCACCGCCAAGGAGACCGGCTCCGGCGGGAAGATTGCCTTTGGCGAGACCGACAGCACCGGCGCAGCCACCGATTTGGCGGCCGCCATCTTCGGCGCGGCCGACCAGGGCCAGGTGGAGGTCGGCAAAGACGCCATCTTCACCGCCAGTATCAACGGCGGGCAGGAGACGACGTTTACCCGCAGCACCAACACCTTTGACATGGACGGGATGACCCTGACGCTCAAGGGCACGTTCTCGGTGGATGAGGCGGCCGGCGAAACCGGTGTCACCTTCGCCAGCGAGACCGACGCCGATGCCGTTGTGGACGTTATCAAGCAGATGGTAACGGACTACAATGCCATCCTCAGCGAGGTCAAAAAGGCGTACACAGACATGCCCCTGGAGCAGTCTGACGGTTCGGAATACCTGCCGCTGACCGATGAGGACCGGGCCGACATGAGCGACAGCGCCATTGAGGCCTATGAGGAGAAGGCCAAGACCGGTCTCCTCTTCATGGATTCGGACCTGTCCTCCCTCTACAACGCCCTGCGCAGCGCCATTACCCCCAGCGGCGCCGACGGCTCGCTGCTCCGCTCCATCGGCATTGAGACCAGCTATTCCGACGGCCTGACCACCATCAGCCTGGATGAGGAGGCGCTGCGCCAGGCGTTGTCCACCAATCCGGACAGGGTCAAGGAGGCCTTTACCAAGAGCCAGGAAATGGGTGCGTCCACCGACGGCCTGATGGCCTCGATTCAGAAGGTTACGGACCGGTATGCCGCCACCACCGGCGCAACCAAGGGCATCCTTATCGAAAAGGCCGGCTCGCAGTATTCTCCCACCTCGGCGCTGAGCAACGCTATGCTCACGCAGATGGAGGAAATCGACAACCAGATTGAGCGCTGGCAGGACAAGATGTCCGACCGGGTGGACTATTACACCAACAAATTCACCCAGCTGGAGATGCTCATTGCCCAGATGAACTCCCAGAGTTCCACCTTGGCCGGGCTGATGGGCGGCTACTAATTCGGGCACGCCGGAAAGGATGCGACGGCCTATGGATATGCGAGGCTATCAGCGATATCGCGAGGAATCCCTCCAGACCATGACCCAGGGGGAGCTGCTGCTGCTGCTCTACGACGAACTGGTCAAGCGCCTGACGCAGGCGGAGTTGGCGCTCTCCAAGGAAAACTATCCCCTGATGGAGACGGCCGTGGACAAAAGCGTGGAGATTCTCCACTACCTGGACAGTACGCTGGACCATCATTACGCCATCAGCCAGAATCTGACCCGGCTTTACGAGTTCTTCTGCTATGAACTGAGCCGAGTCAAGACCGGCCGGAACGCCACGGAACTGACGCGCGTCAAGACCATGGTGTCGGAGCTGCGGGAGAGCTTCCGTCAGGCTGATAAAAACCAGACCGACCGATAGGGGGGAAAGCGGGATGCTGACCAGCCAGGACTGTGTTGCGGCGCTGTCCGTGGAGCGGAAGATGTACCTGGCCCTCTCGGAATTTCTGGACTTGACCGGGGAACTGTCCGACGCCGTGGAACGGCAGGACCAGGTGTCCGTGCAGCTGTTCCTGAATATGCGGCAGGAGCAGGTCAACCTGCTGCGGGACTGCAAGACCCTCTTGCGCAAACAGTGCCGCAGCCTTCCGGGAGACGCCGGCAAGGCGCTGCGGGCAATTCTCTCCGGGGAAGGCTCGGAGGCCACGGTTTCCGCGGAGCTCTGCCGGCAGGTGGAGAAAAACCGCCAGCTGCTGGAGCGGGCGGTGGCGGCAGACCGGCGCCTGAGCCGGCGCATGGGCGGCGATAAATCCTTTTACGGCAAATAGAACAGCGGCGCAGGCGACAAAATCCCTCTGCCGGATAACACCGGCAGAGGGAGCTTGATGTCCGATTACGGTTCCTGCGGCAGCGTGGAGATCCGCCACAGCGGCGCGCCGTTGGTGCGGCTGGAGGACAGCTCGTCGAGCAGCAGCTGGGGCTCCCAGGCCATGAGGCTCCGGTCGCGGCTGTTCGGGTCGGCCACCAGCACCTTTCCCTCCAGGGTAATCCCCCGGAGGAGGATGAAGTGCCCGTTGGCCGTGAAGTGCCCCGGCCCCATGAGCGCCACGAAGATGTAGCCCAGGGCCAGATTGCGGCACAGCTCCTCGGCGGTGAACTTCTGCCAGGACTCGGCCTCCAGGCCGAATGCCTCGGCGGTTCCCTGGACAATGGAGTGGTAGGAGCCGCTGCCGGGGCAGCAGTATCCGGCCTCATAGGCCCACTGGGCCATGTCCGCCGGATTGACGAAGAGGTCGGTCAGGGTGGAGACCACCATGGCCATGGCGGTGGGACCGCAGCCGTAGCCGGCGATTGGGTCGGGGCCGTATCGGCTGGACGCCCAGGGCTCCTCGCCTTGATGGAAGTAGTAGACGTCTACGGGTCCGCCGGTGAGGATCTCATGGTTGGCATAGGTGGAAAACTCCGTAACCTTGGGGTCTTCGATGGGCAGATCCGACGCCACGGTCGGTTCGCTGACCAGCTGGTTTTCCGGCGGGTCTTCCGCCGGTTCTTCCGGCTCCGGCTCGGCCGGTGCGACGTGGGCGGCCACCTGGGCGCCAATGGACCGCAGGCCGTCCCAGGCCCCGGCAGCCAGGGTTTCCAGGCCGTGCAGGGCCCGGCCGCCCAGCTCCTTGGCCTGTTCGGCCAGCCAGACCGCCGGCCGGACAATTTCCTGGAACAGCTCCGGCTCCATCACCCGGCAGGCGGCCAGTTCCGCGCCCCCGATGCAGAGAACCGCCAGAAGCACGAAGAGAACGAGCCGCCGCCTGCGTTTGCGTTTTTCCAAGAGGACCACTTCCACAGACGTCAAGAATGAACAAATTATAACAAAGAAACGCGCCGTTGTATAGGGGATTCCCGGGAATTCCGCAGGCGCTTTGCAGGCCGGCATACGCAGAAGGAGGGCTGTTCCCGTGCCACGAATCCAGTTGGAGAACGTCAGCAAATTCTACCGCCAGGAAAAACGCACGGTGGCGGCCGTCCAGGAAATCAACTTGACGGTGGAGCAGGGGGAGTTTCTCTTCGTCACCGGCAGCAGCGGCGCCGGGAAGAGCACCTTGCTTCAGCTGATATCCGGCAGTGTGGAGCCGAGCCGCGGCCGGGTCCTGTTTCTCCAGGAATCGCAGAAAGGGACGTTTGTGCGGCTGCGCCGGTTCCGGCGAATCAATATTGGCTACGTGCCGCAGATCTCTCAGCTGATGCGGCAGCGGACCATCGGGGAAAACCTTGCCATTGTGGCCCGGCTGGCCGGAGGCCGCCGCCAGGCGCCGGTGGCGGACCGGGTGCGGAAGGCGCTTCAGATGGTGGGGCTGAAAGATGTGGAGCAGCGCTACCCGGTGGAACTCTCCCAGGGGGAGTGCCGCCGGGTGGAGCTGGCCCGTGCCATCATCAACAGCCCGCCCATCCTGGTGCTCGACGAACTGACGGGCAACCTCGATGAGGACACCATCTGGGATATGCTGCTCCTCATCGACGAGCTGAACCGGCGGGGAACCACCGTCATCATGGCCACCCATGCCAAGCAGTTTGTCAACCTGATGCGCAAGCGGGTTCTCACGCTGGTGGACGGCCGGATCTTCGGCGACGTTCAAAAGGGGCGTTACGGCGACGTTGTCTGAGAGAACGGCCCTGTGGATACCGAAAATTAGGAGGAAATGGAAATGAAGGATATCAAGCTGTCAAACAGGATGTGGGTAACCCAAGGCATCGTGTTCGTGCTGATGCTGGTGGTGACGGTGTTTGCCATCTGGACCTCCAGCCGGGTGCGGGTGGACTATGAGACCATTCTGTCCCACCCGGTCGCCGTGACGGACGCCGTGCAGGACAGTGAAATCCGTTTGAGCTCGGTTGCCCGCCGGCTGCGGGACATGGCGCTCTCCGGTTACAGCAGCGAGACGGTCGCCTCCATGCAGGAGGACCTGGCCCTGCTGGATGAGGATATGGCCGCCATCGACCAGCTCTATGACGGAAGCGACGGCCTGGATACGGCTTACATCGATGCCGTCAACACCTGGCAGGCGGAGTTCAGTGAAATTGACGCCGCGCTGCAGAGCGGGAACAGCACAGAGGCCGCCGATTTGATTGTCAACCGCTGCACGCCGCTGCTGGAATCCGCGGTGGAGGCCGGCAACACGCTGCGGACGCGCGTGCAGGCCAACGGGGACGCGATGGTGGCCGAGATTGACAGCGCTTTGACGCGGGATATTATCATCGCCATTGTGCTGCTGGTGGTGGTCTACGGCGTCAGTATGCTGCTGAACGTGCGGATGGTGCACGCCATCGTCAAACCCATCCGCAGCGCCGAGCAAGCCGTGCAGGCGTTCAGCCAGGGCAATCTCTCCGTCCCGCTCACCTACGAAGCCCGCAATGAAATCGGCAGCCTCTGCGGCGCCATCCGGGATTCTCAGAAGGTGGTCAACGGTCTGATTGGCGACATTGTCAACACCACGCAGCTGCTGGCCAACGGGGATCTGACCGCGGAAATCCGCCAGGAGTACCCGGGAGAATTCGCTCCCATCAAGGAGAACCTCCAATACCTGCTGGGGCAGCTGAACAGCACCATGGGCAACATCCTCCAGGCTTCCGACCAGGTGGCGGCCGGGGCGGACCAGGTGTCCACCGGCGCCCAGGGCCTGGCGCAGGGCGCGACCGAGCAGGCCAGCGCCGTGGAGGAGCTCTCCGCCACCGTCAGCGAGATGGACAGCCACGCCCAGGAGAATGTCAAGACGGCCACAACCGCCAAGGAAAAATCCGACCAGGCTGCCGGGCAGGTGGCCATCAGCAACGAGAAAATGCAGGAAATGCGCCGGGCGATGCTGGATATTTTGTCGGGCCAGAAGGAAATCAGCAAGATTATCGAGACCATCGAGAACATCGCGTTCCAGACCAATATTCTGGCCCTGAACGCCGCCGTGGAGGCCGCCCGGGCCGGTTCCGCCGGCAAGGGCTTCGCCGTGGTGGCCGACGAGGTGCGGAACCTGGCCTCCAAGTCCGACCAGGCCGCCAAGCAGACGAAGAAGCTCATCGGGGATTCCATGGCCTATGTGGACCGGGGCAACGAGCTGGTGGACGACGTGGTCAAAAGCATGGAAAAGACCGTGGAGTACGCCAAGACGGCGATTGCGTACATGGATCGGCTGGCCGACGACTCCGTCGCCCAGGCGGAGGCGATTTCCCAGCTGACCACCGGCATCGATCAGATTTCCGCCGTGGTGCAGACCAACTCGGCCACCAGCGAGGAGAGTGCGGCGGCCAGCGAGGAGCTGTCCTCCCAGGCGGTGGTGATGAAGCAAATGATTCACAAGTTCCGCATCAGCGGCGCGGACGGCGGCGGCGAGCCGGCGGCCGTCGGAGCCGGCAGCTACGGTGACACCGGCAGTTCCGGCTTTGAGATGAGTTCGGCTGCCAACCGTTTCAGCAAGTATTGAGTCCGGGGCGCCGTCCGGCCGGCAGG